>CAJTSV010000025.1:3095-29016 GCA_910579075.1 uncultured Eubacterium sp. | reverse complement strand
CTGCCGTATAAGGAAAAGCCGAAACCGCGCAAAATAGAAGAAAAAACAGTACTGCTTATCCGCGACGGGGACAAAGTGCTGCTGCACAGGCGTCCGTCCAGGGGGCTTTTGGCAGGCATGTATGAGTTTCCGAACCTGGAAGGACATCTGACACAGGAGGAAGCGTCAGCCTTTGCCGGACAGATGGGGCTTGTTCCGTTAAAGGTCGAGCCGCTGGAGCAGGCAAAGCATATTTTTTCCCATATCGAATGGCGCATGAGCGGCTATATGATACGGGTCGCGCAGCTGGATGATATGGAAAAACAGGAGCCTGGCTATGTCTTTGCCGAAGCAGGGGTATCTGAGGAAAAATATGCCATACCGTCGGCATTTTCCAGATATACCCGGTATATGAATATCCGTCTAGGAACAGAGCGCATGCAGGATTCGCAGCAGGAATCATAAGACATAAGGGGAAGCCGGTGTTAGGGGACACCGGCTTTATATGAAAAAGAAAATAAGTAGTTGGCCTGGGAGGAACCCTGCCACTTGTGGCAGGGCAACGCTGTTTTCAGTTTAGGAAAGGCAGCGTTTAAAATATGAAAATGATTATTGATTAGTAATTGATGTGTTGTATCAACTGTATTTATCATAAAGGTAATTTGTGAAATCCGTATGTGAAAGAAATGAGGATATTGTAAATAAAATGTGAACTTTTTACCATAACAAACATAAAAAACAGGAAAGAAAATGGAAATGGAAATGGATTTAACAAAGCTGGTTCAGGGGAAAAACCTGACTGAAAATGAACAGGCTGTTTTAGAATACCTGATGGTGCATTTAGATACGGCACTGTCCCAGGGGGTCCGCTCGATTGCCCGGGATAATTATACTTCCACGTCTACCATCATGCGTCTGGCAAAAAAGCTTGGCTATTCGGGGTTTGTGGATATGTGCTACAACCTGCGCGTCATGGCGTCGGAACCGGGGGATATTTTTCATGAAGAAATGAATTTCCTGAAAAAATTCTGCCAGCCGTCTATTTTAAATCAGGATATCTATATGCAGCTGAAAGCCTTTACAAAGCATATGGCCGGTTCTAAGGGCAGCCTGATGTTTATTTATGCGACAGGGTTTTCTGCTGCCGTGGGCAGCTATATGGCACGCAAGCTGGTCAATATGGGGCTGCGGTGCATGTTTGCCAGCGGGGAGGATTCGGTGGGCATGTTTGAGAACAATCTGGAATGCATGGGGAGTTTTTTCTGCATATCCAAATCCGGCGAAACGGTGCTTGTCCGGGATAAAATTAAAACCGCCCGCGAGAACGGTATATTTACGGCAGCGGTTACCTGTGAGAAGGAAAACAGCGTCAGCCGGTTTGCGGATGTGTGGTTCCGCATTGAGGATTTGTACAAGCTGGACGATCTGAACACCTCGCCGAACACCTTTTTCCCGCAGGCGATGATGCTTGTGGAATTAATCGCATATGAATACTTAAGGCAGTGCAAAAACAGCCTGAGAACGTAACGGGTTACCAGACAGGGTAACCCGTTTTTTTACGCCCCGGATTTGTTTACTTTGGGCGGGTTCTGTGGCATAGTGGAATTATCAATCCGGCCGGAAATGAAACAAAAGAAAAGGAGAACGTTATGAAAGACAAACTTATGGATGCAATGCAGAAGTTTTCAAAAGCGATGTTTATTCCGGTGCTGATTCTGCCAATTGCCGGCATCCTGATAGCTGCCGGCAACCTCTTTACGAACACGAGGCTGCAGGAGGTAATGCCGTTTTTAAACAATCCTGTCACATCCGGATTTGGCACGCTGCTGTCCGGGTCGCTGACGGCAATCCTGACCAATCTGGGCGTTATTTTCTGTGTCGGGCTGGCCGTGGGGCTGGCTGACAAAAAGAAATCCGAAGCAGGATTTATTTCCCTGCTGGCGTTTCTGGTATTTATCAATGCCATGAACCGGTTTATGGGGCTGCGCGGAATGCTGGCAGAAGGCAGCTTAAGCGGCACGGGACAGGCAATGGTGCTCGGCGTGCAGATACTGGATATGGGCGTCTTTTTAGGACTGATGCTCGGCGTGGCGGTAGCCTGGGTGCACAACCGTTTCTGTGAAATTGAGTTTCAAAATGCATTCCAGATTTACGGCGGGACACGGTTTGTGTTTATCGTCCTGATTCCGGTTATGGTAGTCCTGGCTGTTATCCTGACCTTTGTGTGGCCGTTTGTGCAGTCAGGCATCAATGCACTGGGCGCATTTATCCAGGGTGCCGGCAATTTCGGCCTGTTTATCTATGGAACGTTAGAACGGCTTTTAATCCCGACAGGGCTTCACCATCTGGTATACACGCCGTTTCTGTATACGTCCCTTGGCGGCACGGCTGAAATCGGGGGACAGGTGCTCGAAGGGGCACGTAATATTTATTATGCGGAAATCGCAGACGAGAGCATCCGGCTGTTAAGCCAGTCGGTTATCTGGGATGCCCGCGGCATATCCAAAATGTTCGGGCTGATTGGTGCCTGCCTTGCAATGTACCATACCGCACGCAAAGAGAACCAGGCAAAGATAAAAGCCGTGCTTGTGACCGCAGCCGTAACTTCTTTTATTGCAGGCGTTACGGAGCCGATTGAATTCAGTTTCCTGTTTGTAGCACCGGTGCTGTTTGCAGTGCATGCCGTTTTAGCCGGTTCCAGCTTTGTCGTGCTCAATCTGATTGGGTGCCGTGCCATCGGGCCGAACGGGTTTATTGATTTCCTTTTGTACAATGTGCCGCTGGGACTGGAAAAGACAAGGTGGCCGCTTTATATTGTAACGGGTGCTGTGTATTTTGTACTGTATTATCTGGTTTTCCGGTTCCTGATTGTAAAGCTGAACCTGAAAACGCTTGGACGGGAAAGTGCAGGCATGGAAATGAAGCTGCATACAAAGGCAGAATACAAAGAAAAGGCAGCCGGGACGGGCTCGCCAGGGGGCAGCGGGCAGAAAGCGGACGCAGAAGCCGTGGATGCAGCACTGATTGTACAGGCACTTGGCGGAAAGGATAACATTATAAAGGTGACCAACTGCTATACCCGCCTGCGTACAGAGCTGGAAAACCCGGACCTGGCAGATGAGGCTGTGCTCAAGGGACAGACAGGCGCTTCGGCAGTGATTAAAAAAGGAAAAAATGTCCAGGTCGTATACGGCCTGAAGGTAACAGCTGTGCGCAAGGCCGTTGACCAGGAGCTTGGCATGACGCAGCAGGAGTAAGCATCATATAACAGCAGAAATACATAATAAAAGGATATACAATAGCAGAATATACAGAAAGAAGGGCTTTCAGGATGAAAAAATTTTCAATTGTAATAGCCGGCGGCGGCAGCACTTATACACCGGGAATTGTCATGATGCTGATGGATAATCTGGAGCGTTTTCCAATCCGCAGCCTGAAATTATATGATATCGATGAAAAAAGACAGGAGATTATTGCAAAGGCAGTGGAAATCGCTTTGAAAAAAGCTGCGCCGGATGTAAAATTTTCGTATACAACAGACCCGAAGGAAGCGTTTACGGATGTGGATTTTTGCATGGCGCATATCCGAAGCGGCGGCTACCCGATGCGGGAGCTGGACGAAAAGATTCCGCTGCGCCACGGCGTCGTCGGCCAGGAAACCTGCGGGCCGGGCGGAATTGCGTATGGCATGAGAAGCATTCCGGATATTATGCAGCTGATTGATTATATGGAAGCATACAGCCCGCACTGCTGGATGCTGAATTATTCCAATCCGGCTGCGATTGTGGCCGAAGCCTGCCGCGTGCTGCGGCCCCATGCGAAAATCATCAATATCTGTGACATGCCGGTCGGCACGCTGCGGCGCATGAGTTATATTGTCGGAAAGACGCCAAAAGAGCTGGATGTGTGTTATTACGGACTGAACCATTTTGGCTGGTGGACGAGCGTAAAAGGAAAGGACGGGACGGATTATACAAAGCAGCTGATTGATTATGTCAGCAAAAATGGCTACCTGACGCAGCAGGCCATTGAGACGCAGCATATGGATGAAAGCTGGCAGGCGACGCATAAAAAGGCGGCTGACCTTCTGGCTGTCACGCCGGACTGCCTGCCAAATACATACCTGAAATATTACCTGTACCCGGACTATGTGACAGAGCACAGCAATCCGGATTATACAAGAGCCAATGAGGTCATGGACGGGCGTGAGAAAAAGGTATTCGGCGCTGCAAGAAGCATTATCGAGGCAGGAAGGTTTGAAGGAACGGAGTTCGAGGTTGACAATCATGCCGCATTTATCGCAGACCTGGCACGCGCCATTGCGTATAATACGCAGGAGCGGATGCTGTGTATTGTGGAAAATAAAGGGGCCATTTCCAATTTTGATGCCCATGCCATGGTCGAGGTGCCGTGCCTGGTCGGCTCTGACGGGCCAAAGCCTTTGTGCCAGGGAGAAATCCCGACCTTCCAGCTCGGCCTGATGCAGCAGCAGGCAGCCGTGGAAAGGCTTGTGGTGGAAGCTTACTGCGAGCACAGCTACCAGAAGCTTTGGCAGGCGCTGACGCTGTCCAAGACAGTACCAAGCGCAAAAAAAGCACGGGAAATCCTGGATGATTTCATAAAAGCCAATCAGGATTACTGGCCGAAGCTGGATTAAACTGCCTGGCCCGCTGCTTTGCGGAAACAAAAATCAATACAGCCTTGTTCTGGAAATACCGGGGTTTTTGCATATGCAGGGACTCTGGTATTTTTTCTTGCAAAAAGAACTGGCATTTTGCGAAAAATTGTGTATAATCATCTTTGTACGGTAACATTCATCAATTTACAGACAGGGAGGAAACCTATGTACGACAGTATCGTAATCGGAGCAGGAATCGCAGGGAGCGTTGTGGCAAGGCAGCTTGCAGAGAAAGGAAGCCGCAGGGTGCTGGTATTGGAAAAACGCGCGCATATTGGCGGCAACTGCTATGACAGGCTGGATGAATATGGCATCCTCGTGCATGAGTACGGCCCGCATATTTTCCATACAAATATGGAGGACGTCTTTGCCTGGCTGTCCAGGTTTACGGAATGGAATTTATATGAAAACGGACATCAGGTTGTCGCCAATGTAAACGGAAAGCTGATTCCGGTTCCGTTTAACCTAAATACCCTGCATATGGTTTATGAAAAAGAGAAAGCAGGCCTGCTTGAGCAAAAGCTGGTTCAGGCTTACGGGGCAGGCAGCCGGGTTGCAGTCATGGAGCTTTTGGAAAACGAAGATCCGCAGATACAGGCTGTCGCACAGTACGTTTATGAGAATGTCTTTTTGAAATATACGATGAAGCAGTGGGGGCAGACGCCGGAAGAAATCAGCCCGCAGGTAACGGCAAGGGTGCCGGTGCTTGTTTCTTATGACAACCGTTATTTTCAGGATAAATACCAGGGAGTGCCGGTGCAGGGCTTTACCGAAATGTTTGCACGCATGCTGGAACATGAAAATATTACCGTCCGTACCGGGACGGATGCAAAAAAGCTGCTGGATTTTGTACTGGCGGCAGACGGCAGCGGCGGGATTTACCTGGAAGGGAAGAAGTTTGGCGGGGATGTCATTTATACCGGGGAGTTAGACGGGCTGTTTGATTTTGTGCACGGAAGGCTGCCGTACCGTTCGCTGCGGTTTGATTTTGAACATTTTGAAAAGAATGATTTCCAGAACGAGCACAGTGTGGTAAACTATACAGTCAGTGAGGATTTTACGAGAATTACAGAGTTTAAATACCTGACGAGGCAGAAAGATACGAACGGCACTACGATTATCCGCGAATATCCGTTTGCCTATACCGGGGCACCCGGTGAAATCCCGTACTATGCGATTCTGAATCCGGAAAACAGGAAATTATACGAAAAATACACAAAAATGGCAGAGCAGCTTCCAAACCTGCACCTGCTTGGCAGGCTTGCAGAATACCAGTATTACAATATCGATGCCATGACGAAAAAGGCGCTGGAGCTTGCAGGAAAGCTGCTTGCCGGTTAAAGGAGAACAGGAATGAAATTATTATCAATTGCGATACCGTGCTACAATTCGCAGGATTATATGGAGCGGTGCATCAAATCCCTGCTTCCAGGCGGCGATGATGTGGAAATTATTATTGTCAATGACGGCTCCCACGATATGACGCCGGAAATCGCAGACGCATACCAGAAAAAATACCCCGGTATCGTAAAAGCAGTCCATCAGGAAAACGGCGGGCACGGGGAAGCGGTCAATGCCGGAATCGCAAATGCCAGCGGGCTGTTTTTTAAGGTGGTAGACAGCGATGACTGGGTGGACGAAGAAGCATACCGCAGAATCATGGACACGCTGCGTGAAATCGCAGGCTCGGAGCAGACGCTGGATATGCTGATTTCCAATTTTGTCTATGAAAAAGAAGGGGCCAGGCGCAAAAAGGTCATGAAATATACGTCTGCGCTTGTGCAGGATAAGATGTTTACCTGGAGCGATGTGCGCCATATGCGCAAGGGACAGTATCTCTTGATGCATTCGGTTATTTACCGCACGAAGCTTCTGCGTGACTGCGGGCTGAAGCTGCCGTCCCATACCTTTTATGTAGACAATCTGTATGTTTATATTCCGCTCGTCCATGTCAAGACGATGTATTACCTGAACGTGGATTTTTACCGCTATTATATCGGGCGCGAAGACCAGTCGGTCAATGAGGAAATTATGATACGGCGCATTGACCAGCAGATAAAAGTCAATAAGATGATGATAGATGCTTATGACTTATGGAAAATTCCGAACAAAAAGCAGCGCAAGTATATGTTTAACTATCTGGAAATTATTACCGTTATTTCCACGGTGCTGCTGATCCGTTCCGGCACGGAAGAAAACCTCGAAAAAAAGAGAGAGCTGTGGCGCTATATCAGGGAAGCCGATTTGCGGCTGTTTCACCGGCTGCGTAACGGGATTATGGGCAATACGATGAACCTTCCGGGCAGGGGCGGAAGGCGGATTTCGATTGCGGCATATAAAATCGCGCAGAAGGTGGTAGGATTTAATTAGGGGGCATCTATAAAATATGAGGGCAGAACGTGATATTGCATTGTGCGCAGTCGCAGATGCAGGAGTCAGATCAAAAGTAATGAATGCTATGATACAAAAGAGCCTGCCGTATGCAGAGGAGTGGCACAAGGTGCCGCTGCTGCGGCGCAGGAAGTACGAAGGGGCGAAGGAAGTGTGTGTTATCATTACGCATCGTGAACACGTAGAGGAGGCAAAAAAGCTGGTGGCATCGCAGGGAGATGCCACCAGCAGCCGGGTGTACTTTGATTTGGATGGGCTGCTCCGGTAAGGGCTGCTGCATGCTCTGGCATGATGTGCCAGAAACTGTCAGCCCTTAATTTCTGGAATCATATTTGCAGAGGTTCCGGAATATGATAGAATAAGAAAAGCGTTTTACGCATAAGCACATGCAGCGCAGCTGTATACGGAGGAAGGTATCAGGTCATGAACACAAAAGCAATCCAAACGAATACCCGTTACACAAAATGCAAGCGCATTGCTGACATTGCACTGTCTGGCACTGCCATATTTTTTTTGTCACCGCTTCTTGCAGGCATCAGCATTGCCATCCGGCTGGACTCCAGGGGGCCTGTGATTTTCCGCCAGAGACGTGTGGGCATACATAAAAAGCATTTTGAAATCTATAAATTCCGCACCATGTATTCCGATACGCCCAAAGACATGCCGACGCATCTGTTGCAGAATCCGGATGCCATGGTAACAAAAACAGGGGCGTTTCTGCGCAGATACAGCCTGGATGAGCTGCCGCAGCTGTTTAACATCCTGCGCGGGGATATGAGCCTTGTCGGCCCGAGGCCGGCGCTGTGGAACCAGTATGATTTAATCGAAGAACGTGAGAAATACGGGGCCAATGACGTGCTGCCGGGGCTTACCGGCTGGGCGCAGATTAACGGCAGGGATGAGCTGGAAATCCCGGTCAAGGCAGCGCTGGACGGGGAATATGTCAGCCATTACGGGCCGTGGATGGATATCCGCTGCGTGGCTGGAACGGTGCTGGCCGTTGCAGGTCATAAAGGCGTCGTAGAAGGCGGAACCGGCACGCTGAACAAAAAAAAAGCCGGACGCGGCAGGAAAGGGGCCGGCGCGCCAGCCGGCGGAAAAGCCGCAGCCAGGCAGGTTTATGAAAAAGAAAAAGAACATTTATCCAAAGAAAAAATCAGGGTGCTGATTACCGGGGCCGGAAGCTATATCGGCATGGCAGTGCGGGACTGGCTTTTGGAATTTGGCGGCCATTATGAGGTGACAGAGCTGGATATGCACGGGGAGCAGTGGAAAGAATATGATTTTTCGGGATATGACTGCGTCTTTCATGTGGCCGGGATTGCACATACCGATACCGGAAAAGTATCAAAAGAGCAGAAACAGCTATACTATGCAGTAAACAGGGACCTCGCGGCCGAGACTGCGAAGAAGGCAAGGGAAGACGGCGCAGCGCAGTTTATCCATATGAGCAGCATGATTATCTATGGAGACAGCGCCCCGGCTTATCAGGGCAGGAAGCGGATTACCACCAAGTCAAGGCCGCAGCCTTCGAGCGTGTACGGCAACAGCAAATGGCAGGGAGACCGCATGGTACGGCGTCTGGAAACGCCGGATTTCCGTGTGTGTGTGCTGCGCCCGCCGATGATTTACGGGAACGGCAGCAAGGGAAATTATCAGATGTTAGAAAAGATTGCAGCCGCAGTGCCGGTATTTCCGCTCGTCAAAAACGAGCGTTCCGTGCTGCATATTGACAATCTGTGTGAATTTGTGCGCCTGTTAATCGAAAACAGGCAGGCAGGGATTTTCTTCCCGCAGAATGACTGTTATACAGATACATCCAGCCTGGTGGCCGGGATTGCAAAGGCAAAGGGACGCAGAATCCGTCTTTTAAAGACGCTCGGGCCCCTCGTGCGGCTGGCATCTGCCATGCCGGGTAAAACCGGGAAGCTTGCCGGCAAGGCGTTCGGCAGCTTCAGCTATGACCAGGCAATGAGCGGCTGCCCGGGCGGGGATTACCGCGTGCACAGCCTTGAGCAGAGCATTTATGTGACCGAAAACGGCAGTCATTCAGGAGCATAAAAGGAGAGAACAAATGAAAAATATGGAATTATGGATACGGAGATTTTTCCTCGTATGTTATGATATATGTGCCGTAGTGCTTTCCTGCCTGCTCGCCCTGATGGCCAGGTTTGACCTGCATCTGGAATGGATTCCGGATAACTATCTGGATAAATGCGTGCAGATTATGTGGACGGCGTCGGCGATTACCATTATCTGTTTTGCAGTATTCCGGCTGTATTCCAGCCTCTGGTCGTATGCGGGCTCGACAGAGCTGATGTATATCTGCTGTGCCTGCTTTATCGACGACATCCTGCTGACGATTTATGTGCATATCCTTCACGGGCGCAATTCGTCTTATCCGATGCCGCGCAGCTTTTATGTGTTTTACGGGCTGTTTCTTTTGCTGTTTGCCGTATTCGGGCGGTATTTTTACCGTGTCATCCGCATGGTGCGCATGAAAATGTCCGGGCAGAAAAATGAGCGGCGCAATGTGCTGATTGTCGGTGCGGGAAGCGCCGGAAACATGCTGATAAAAGAAATCGTGGACAGCAAATACATCAACCTGAATATTGTCGGTGCCGTGGATGACGACCTGATGAAAAAGGGCAGCTATATGCACGGCATCAAGGTGTACGGCGACCGGCATATGATACCGGAGCTTGTGGACATTTTGCATGTGCATGAGATTATGATTGCGATTCCGTCGGCACCGCCGAAAAAAATAAAAGAAATCGTCGAAATCTGTAAAGAGACCGGGTGCGAGCTCAAGCGCCTGCCAGGCATGTACCAGCTGGTAAACGGGGATGTCAGCGTGACAAAATTAAAAGACGTGGACATGAATGACCTGCTCGGGCGCGACCCGGTGGAAATCGACCTGGATTCCATTATGGGATATGTGTCGGGACAGGTGGTAATGGTCACAGGCGGGGGCGGCTCGATAGGAAGCGAGCTGTGCCGCCAGATTGCCTCGCACAATCCGAAACAGCTTGTGATTGTGGATATTTATGAAAATTCGGCCTACGATATCCAGCAGGAGCTGCTGAACCGTTTTCCACAGCTGAATCTGGTGACGCTGATTGCGTCGGTGCGCAATACCAAGCGCATTGACGATATTTTTGCACAGTACCAGCCGAATATTGTATACCACGCAGCAGCACACAAGCATGTGCCGCTGATGGAGACAAGCCCGAACGAGGCTGTCAAAAACAACGTGCTCGGTACCTGGAAGGTCGTGCAGGCAGCGGACAGGCACCATGTGCGCAGGTTTGTCATGATTTCGACGGATAAGGCAGTCAACCCGACGAATATTATGGGTGCGACCAAGCGTATCTGTGAAATGATTATCCAGACATATAACAACCATTCGCAGACCGAATATGTGGCCGTGCGCTTTGGAAACGTGATTGGCAGCAACGGCAGCGTTATTCCGCTGTTTAAAAAGCAGATTGCACAGGGCGGCCCGGTTACGGTCACGCATCCGGATATTATCCGCTATTTTATGACCATACCGGAAGCCGTATCGCTTGTGCTGCAGGCAGGGGCTTATGCAAAGGGCGGGGAAATCTTTGTGCTGGATATGGGCGAGCCGGTCAAAATCGCAGACCTGGCCAAAAACCTGATTCTGCTGTCCGGGCATAAGCCGGATGAGGATATCCACATTGTATTTTCGGGCCTTCGTCCGGGGGAAAAGCTGTATGAGGAAATGCTGATGGAAGAAGAAGGCATGCAGGACACGGCAAACAAGCTGATTCATATCGGCAAGCCAATCCAGTTTGATGAAGCCGAATTTATGCGGCGCTTAGAACAGCTGCGGGATTATGTCGTGGAAGAACCGGACGATATCCGCCAGTTTGTGCAGAAAATCGTACCGACCTATTCGATTCAGAACCAGTAAGGAGCAGGGAGCATGATTCGTATTGTGAAAAAATTCCGCAGTATCATGAGCAGGGAGCAGCAGGTGCGCATCCTGCTGCTTGGCGTTTTGATGGTATTTGGCGCAGTGCTGGAAATGGCGGGGGTATCGCTTGTACTGCCGCTGATGACAGCGGTGACAGATGCGCATTTTATGGAAAAGCCTTATATGCAGGCAATCTGCGGCATGTTTCATATCAGCACGTATTACGAAGCAATGATGCTGATACTGGGCGCGCTTTTGTTTATCTATATATTTAAAAACGCGTACCTGTTTTTGGAATATTACCTGCAGTACCGGTTTGTATGTAACAGCCGGTTCCAGGTGCAGAAGCAGCTGCTGCGCATCTATATGTACCGCCCGTATGAATTTTATTTAAACGCTACGACTGCCGAAATCATGCGCATTATCAATACGGATGTTATCAACGCATTCAGCCTGCTGACGACTGTGCTGAATTTTTTTACGGAAGTCATTGTCAGCGCTGCGCTGATTCTGATTATCCTGATTATTGACCCGGGCATGGCCGCTTTAATCGGGCTGGTGCTGGGATTTATCATGCTTGTGATGTTTAAGGCGGTCAAGCCGGTGCTGCGCCGGGCCAGCCAGCGGTTTACGAAAAATACGTCGCTGTCCACAAAATGGATGCTGCAGTCCTTAAACGGCATCAAGGACGTCAAGGTCAGCCACAAAGAGGAGTATTTTATTGAGGAATATGCCATTTATGGCAAAAAAGCCATCGATGCCGAAAAAATCAACAGTGTCGTGACGATGATGCCAAGGCTTTTAATCGAAGCAGTCAGTGTTGCATCCGTGCTGGCGGTGATAATGGGGCTTTTGAGCGCCGGACAGAGCATTGACAGGCTGATGCCGCAGCTGACGGCATTTGCATTTGCCGCAGTCCGCCTTCTGCCGAGCACGACGCGCATCAGCGGGGCGGTCAATTCGGCGGCGTTTCAGGAGCCGATGCTGGACAACCTGATAAAAAACCTGAAGGCGGCCAAAAACCTGGAAAGCCAGAAGCACCGGCATCCGGACATAAAAAAGGAGCAGGCAGCGCTCACATACGAAAAGCAGTTTGAACTGCGCAATATCCGCTTCCGCTATCCGAATGCGCCGGCCGATGTGCTGGACGGCGCGGATATGGTCATTCCGGCAGGAAAATCGGTCGGCATCATCGGTACTTCCGGTTCCGGCAAGACGACGGCCGTGGATATCCTGCTCGGTCTTTTGCTGCCGCAGTCCGGTGAGGTTCTGGCAGACGGGCGGGACATCCGCGAGGACTATGCCGGCTGGCTTTCGCATGTCAGCTATATTCCGCAGGCCATTTATATGCTGGATGATACGATACGCGCCAATATTGCGTTCGGGCAGAAAAAGGAAGATATAGATGACGCACAGGTATTAAGGGCGATTGAGGAAGCACAGCTAAAGCCCTTTCTAGACAGCCTTCCGCAAGGCATGGAAACCAAAATCGGCGAGCGCGGCGTGCGCCTGTCCGGCGGGCAGCGCCAGCGGATTGGGATTGCAAGGGCGCTGTATACAGACCCGGAAATTGTGATTTTTGACGAAGCGACATCTGCCCTGGATAATGAGACCGAGGCAGCGATTATGGAGTCCGTAAACAGCCTGCATGGGCGCAAGACGCTTGTTATTATTGCGCACAGGCTGACGACAATCGAGGAATGTGATATTATTTTTAAAGTCGAAAACGGAAAGATAATCCGGAACAAGGGTTGAGTATTCTGACAATTTATGTTAAAATGGGCATGTATGAATAAAATCATTGATTTTGGGAGGTTTTTATGGCAAAAAATGTAATTGTGGGGCAGTCCGGCGGGCCGACATCCGTTATCAATTCCAGTCTTGCAGGGGTGTACAAGACGGCGAAGGATTTAGGAGCAGAGAAAGTATACGGCATGCGGAACGGAATCCAGGGTTTTTTGGAGAAGAAAATCGTGGATATGAGTGAAAAAATCCGTACAGACCTGGATTTGGAGCTGTTAAAGCGGACACCGTCTGCATTTTTAGGCTCCTGCAGGTACAAGCTGCCGGAAATCGGGGAAAACAGGGAGCTTTACGACCGGATTTTTGAAATTCTGGCAGAGTATGAGATTACCGCATTTTTCTATATCGGCGGCAACGACTCGATGGACACGATTAAAAAGCTGTCGGATTATGCAATCCTGTTAAACAGCCCTATCCGCTTTATCGGTGTTCCAAAGACCATTGATAATGACCTGGCTGTGACAGACCATACGCCGGGCTATGGCAGTGCTGCCAAGTTTATCGCGTCTGTTTCCAAGGAAGTCATCCGCGACGGGCTCGTATATGATATCCGCCAGGCGACCGTGATTGAGATTATGGGGCGCAATGCCGGCTGGCTGACAGGCGCGGCTGCGCTTGCAAAATGCGAGGACTGTGAAGGCGTGGATATGATCTGCCTGCCAGAGCTTGCGTTTGACGTGGATGCATTTTTAGAACGCGTCGGGAAGCTGTTTGAGCAGAAAAATTCTATTGTAATTGCAGTCTCAGAGGGCATACGCACACAGGACGGCAGGTATGTATTTGAGCTGACAAACCATACAGAATATGTGGATTCGTTCGGGCATAAGCAGTTAAGCGGCACGGCGAGATATCTGGCTTCGCTGGTCAGCGAAAAATACGGATGCAAATCCAGGTCGATTGAGCTGTCAACCCTGCAGCGGTGTGCCGGGCACATGACATCCCGCGTGGATATTACAGAAGCCTACCAGGTCGGCGGTTCTGCGGTCAAAGCAGCTTTTGACGGGGAAACAGCCAAAATGGTTATTTTAAAGCGTGTTTCTACAGACCCGTATATCTGCACAACGGATTTATACGACGTGCATAAGATTGCAAATATCGAAAAAAAGGTGCCGCTGGAGTGGATTACCGAAAACGGGACGAATGTAAGCGCGGAATTTGTAAATTACATCCGGCCGCTGATTCAGGCGGAGCTGACGCCGATTATGATTACAGGCCAGCCAAGGCATATTGTGATTGACAGGCAGTAGTAAGCAGCATCTGGAAAGGCGGCTGCTCCTGAAAAGATGGTATGGATATTGTGGTTGACAGGCAGTAAGCAGCATCTGGGAAGGCAGCTGGTTCTGAGAAGGCTGTATGAGAATATGCAGGAAAAAATATCCGGAAGAATGCCATGAACAGAGGGATTCTTCCGGATATCTGCATGCAGCCGGATTTTCGTGCAGCAAAATCGGAAAAGCCGGAAACATGCTCAGACTGCTGGGATATGCGCTTTTACGGCTTCGCTGACTACCTGTGCGATGCGCGGGTCGAAAGCTTCCGGCATAATAAATTCATCACACAGCTGTTCGTCCGATACCAGTCCGGCAATCGCTTCGGCTGCCGCGAGCTTCATTTCTTCGGTAATCTGCCTTGCGCGTCCTTCGAGCGCGCCTTTGAAGATGCCCGGAAAAGCCGCGACGTTGTTGACCTGGTTCGGGAAATCGCTCCTGCCGGTTCCGATAATGCGCACGCCGGCAGCTTTTGCGGCATCCGGCATAATTTCCGGCACCGGATTGGCCATCGCAAACAGGATGGCATCCTGATTCATGGAAGCAGCCATTTCCTGCGTGACAATGCCCGGCGCAGAAACGCCGACAAAAATATCCGCGCCCTTTAAGGCGTCGGCAAGCGTGCCGGATGCGTGTTCCAGGTTGGTCAGCTGTACCATTTCCTGCTGCATCCAGTTCAGGTCCGGATAGCCTTCTCCGATGATGCCATGGCGGTCGCACATGGTGATGTGTTCAAGCCCGTAGGATAACAGCAGCTTTGTAATGGCAATTCCGGCAGAACCGGCTCCGTTGACAACGGCCCGGCACTGTTCTTTTTTCTTTCCGGTCAGCCGCAGGCTGTTGATAATGCCTGCAAGCACGACGATAGCCGTGCCGTGCTGGTCGTCATGAAAGACCGGGATGTCCAGCATCTGTTTTAAGCGGGATTCGATTTCAAAACAGCGCGGCGCGCAGATGTCCTCGAGGTTAATGCCGCCAAAGCCCGGTGCGATGTTTTTCACGGCCTGGATGATTTCTTCGGTGTCCTGTGTGTCCAGACAGATAGGAACGGCATTGATGCCGCCGAATTCCTTAAACAGCACGCATTTGCCTTCCATAACCGGCATTGCCGCATACGGCCCGATATTTCCAAGGCCGAGCACGGCGCTTCCGTCCGAAACGACAGCGACGGTATTGGATTTTATCGTGTATGTATAAGCAAGGGATTTATCTTTTGCAATCAGCCGGCAGGGCTCTGCGACACCGGGTGTATAGGCGATGGCGAGGTCTTCCCGTGTCTGAACGGGTGATTTTGATACTGTTTCTAATTTTCCGTTCCATTCCCGGTGCATCTGGATAGATTTTTCTTTTAAGTCCATAATTAACTCCATTCTGCCTGTTCCAGGCAAGTATTTATATAGCGGGCAGGCGCGTTACTGTTCACTTTGTGGCCAGTAATATCATAGCATTGTGATTTTTAAAAATCAACAAAAAGGTCTTTCTATTTTAAAAAGAATGGTGTATAATGGTAAATAGTTCGGACAGGCTGCATAGCTGCGGTCATTAGAAAGTATTAGAATATATTTAGAATATCTATAGTCAGATTAAATTCACAGTTTGTTCAAACAGACTTCAGCGATTTTATGACATTCGGATTATTGAATCCCAGTATTACGAATATTAGAATAGGAGAATTTGAATGAGGGAAAAATATGAAACATTATCTTTGGCAGTGCTCAGAGAGCTTGCGAAAGCGCGTGAGCTCAAAGGCGTGACCGGACTGAAGAAAGCAGACCTGATTGACCGGATGGTAGCCGAGGATGAAAAACTTAAGGGACAGAATGAACAAACCAGCCAGGACGGGCAGGAGCAGGGTACGAAAACACAACCGCAGCAGGAAACGGCAAAAACAGAGCCTTCCGGCCAGGGAGCTGCCGCAAGGGCAGACCGGACAGAAAACAGGGCAGAGCGTGCAGACAGCCGGCCGGAAAACCGCTCGGACAGGACGGACAGCCGGCCGGAAAACCGCTCGGACAGGACGGACAGCCGGATGGAAAACCGCTCAGATAAGCAGGATTCCCATCAGAACCAGAATCAGGCGCGTGAAATGCGCCCGCGCAGGCCGGACGGGGAAGGACGGGACGATATCAATTCTGAGCTGGACAGCGGCGTGACGGCAGACGGGATTTTGGAAGTCATGCCCGACGGGTACGGATTTATCCGGTGCGAGAACTACCTGCCAGGCGAGCACGACGTGTATGTATCGCCTTCCCAGATACGCCGTTTCGGCCTCAAAACCGGGGATATTGTACGCGGCAATACAAGAATCAAGACACAGGGGGAAAAATTCAGCGCATTACTTTACATTACAACAATAAACGGCTATCATCCGTCTGTCGTTGCCCAGAGAAGGAATTTTGAAGACTTAACGCCAATCTTTCCAAATGAAAGGCTGCGCCTGGAAACAAACCGTACCACGACCTCGATGCGGATTGTAGACCTCGTATCGCCAATCGGCAAGGGGCAGAGGGGCATGATTGTGTCTCCGCCGAAGGCAGGCAAGACGACGCTGTTAAAACAGATTGCGCAGGCGGTCAAGGTTAACAACCCGGAAATCCACCTGATTATTCTGTTAATCGATGAACGCCCGGAAGAAGTGACGGACATCAAGGAAGCCATTGAGGGCGAAAATGTCGAAGTCATATATTCGACCTTTGACGAGCTGCCGGAGCACCATAAGCGGGTATCGGAAATGGTCATTGAGCGGGCAAAGCGCCTGGTTGAGCATAAACACGACGTACTTATCCTGCTGGACAGCATCACGCGCCTGGCAAGGGCTTATAACCTGACCGTTCCGCCAAGCGGGCGCACGCTGTCCGGCGGTCTTGACCCGGCTGCGCTGCATATGCCGAAGCGCTTTTTTGGTGCAGCCAGAAATATGCGCGAGGGCGGAAGCCTGACCGTGCTGGCATCGGCACTGGTAGATACCGGCAGCAAGATGGATGATGTGATTTATGAGGAATTTAAAGGAACCGGAAATATGGAGCTCGTGCTTGACCGCAAACTGTCCGAAAAGAGGGTATTTCCGGCTATCGATATCGTCAAATCCGGCACGCGAAGGGAAGACCTCCTGTTAGACCGGGAAGAACGGGAAGCCGTGGATATTATGCGCAAGGGCATTAACGGGATGAAAACGGATGAAGCGGTTGAAAATATCCTGAACATGTTTGCGCGCACAGGAAATAACCGGGACTTCATCCAGGTCATTAAGAAACGCAGGGTTTAAATTAATAGAATAAAATACACAAAAACCCTTGCATATAAAATATGAATATGCTACTATAATATCGCTGTTAATTTTTGAGTGAGATTACGCAATTATGATTTAGATGCATGCGAGGTGAAAATAATGAAAACTGACATTCAGCCGGAATACTTTCAGGCAGCTGTTACATGTAACTGTGGAAACACATTCGTGACAGGTTCAACAAAAAAAGAGCTTCACGTTGAAATTTGTTCCAAATGTCATCCGTTCTACACTGGCCAGCAGAAGGCAAGCCAGGCACGCGGGCGTATTGAGCAGTTCAATAAGAAATATGGCATGAAATAGAACACACAATGAGGCAGGCAGGGCTGAGGTTATGGAATCTCAGCCTTTTTGTTACTATATCACAGAATGCAAAAGTTTTTCTGATTTGAGGGTGCTGCATGAAATATTCTGGAATTGGCGGACAGGCAGTGATGGAAGGCGTTATGATGAAAAACGGCACGCGGTATGCAGTTGCCGTGCGCACGCCTGACGGGAGCATTGCTGTAGATACAAAGGAATACAGGGGCATTCTGGACGGAGCATTCAAAAAGGTTCCGTTTGTCAGGGGTGTCCTGAATTTTGGGGATTCCATGGTGCTTGGGATGAAATCGCTGATGTATTCGGCATCTTTTTTTGAGGAAGAAGAAAAAGAAGCGGAAGGCAGCAGCCGGGAAAGCGCCGGCCTGCGGGAGCCGGATGCGAAGGAGAAAGCGTTTATCTGGATGATGATGGCAGCTTCCATTGCGGCGGCTGTCGTGATTTTTATGCTGATTCCGTATGCCATCTCTGCCTTGCTGGAAAGATGGATTCCGTCCCAGGCTGTGCGGGCTGTTTTGGAAGGATGCCTTCGCATGGCGGTTTTTTTTACATACATTCTTCTGATTTCGCGCATGGAAGATATCCAGAGAGTGTTTATGTATCATGGGGCAGAGCATAAATGCATCAACTGCATTGAACATGGACTGGAACTGAATGTGGAAAATGTCAGGAAAAGCTCCAGGCTGCACAGGCGCTGCGGGACGAGTTTTTTGTTTCTGGTGGTCTGCATCAGTATTATTTTCTTTCTGTTTATCCGTACCAGCTCAGGCCTGATGCGGATTGTAATCAGGCTGGTGCTCGTGCCGGTCATTGCAGGATGTGCCTATGAATGCATCCGCCTGGCAGGAAGGAGCGATAACGCGCTTGCCAGCTTTTTCAGCAGGCCGGGCCTTGCCCTGCAGAAGCTGACGACAAGGGAACCGGATGATGCCATGATTGAAGTCGGGATTGCGTCCGTGGAAGCGGTGTTTGACTGGAAAGCATACAGAAAGGAACATTGGGAATCATGACAGGAAAAATTCCTGCATTTGCCCCGGCAAAGGAGGGATTGCATGATATATCGCGAGGCGACGGAGTGGGGAAGCACAGTACTGGCCCAGGCAGGCGTTGCGGAAGCAAAGCTGGATGCGTGGCTGCTCTTGGAAACCGTGTGCAGAATCAACCGTACCTTTTATTATTCCCATATGGAAGAAGCACTGACGCTTGAGCAGCAGTCAGAGTATGAGATTGCCGTAAAAAAGCGCGCAGAGCGGATTCCGCTGCAGTACATTACAGGCGAGCAGGAATTTATGGGATTAAATTTTAAAGTTAATTCGAATGTGCTGATTCCGCGGCAGGACACGGAAACACTGGTGGAAGAAGCACTGAAAATATGCCAGCCGGGCATGAAGGTGTTAGACCTTGGCACCGGTTCTGGCTGCATTGTAATCAGCATTATGAAAAATGCCCCTGGCATGACGGCCACAGGAAGCGATATCTCCAAGCAGGCACTTTTGGTTGCAAAAGAAAATGGGAAGCTGCATGAAGCAGATATCGAATGGGTACGGAGCAATCTGTATGAAAATATTACCGGCCGTTATGACCTGATTGTATCAAATCCGCCTTATATCGCACAGGCGGATATGTTAAACCTGATGCCGGAAGTGCGGGACTTTGAACCGGCAGGCGCCCTGGACGGCGGGGAAGACGGTCTGGACTTTTACCGCCAGATTGTTGCAAAGAGCGGAGACTATCTGAATAAGGACGGCTATCTGTACCTGGAAATCGGGTATGACCAGGGCCCGGCCGTGACAAATATGATGTGCGCAGCCGGTTACCGGGAAGTGTCTGTCATTAAAGACCTGGCACGCCATGAAAGGGTAGTAAAGGGGCGTATTTAGGCGTGCCTTAACAATGCTTTTTGCAGCATGAGTTTGGAGGAAGAACATGTTTGATAAGTTAGAGGATTTGCTGCTCCATTATGAGGAAGTAATGAACCAGCTCAGTGAGCCGGATGTGGCCAATGATGCGGGACGCTTCCGCAGCCTGATGAAGGAACAGAGCAGCCTTGCACCCATTGTGGAGACCTACGGGGAATATAAAAAGGCAAAGCAGAGTATCGAGGACAGCCTTGTGATGCTGGACGAAGAATCAGACGACGAGCTGCGCGAGCTGGCCAAGGAAGAATTAAATGAATCAAAAGCAAAAGTAACGGAACTGGAAAACAGGCTGAAAATACTGCTGCTTCCAAAAGACCCGAATGACGAGAAAAATGTGATTGTGGAAATCCGTGCAGGCGCGGGCGGAGACGAAGCGGCACTGTTTGCGGCGGAAATTTACCGCATGTATGTCCATTACGCGGAAAGCTGCCGCTGGAAAATCGAAACGCTGGAAATGGAAGAAATCGGCATCGGCGGCATGAAGTCCGTCAATTTTATGGTAACCGGGCAGGGTGCGTATTCCAGGCTGAAATTCGAATCAGGCGTCCACCGCGTGCAGCGCGTGCCGGAAACGGAATCCCAGGGGCGCATCCATACGTCTACGATTACCGTGGCGGTTATGCCGGAAGCAGAAGAAGTCGACGTGCAGATTGATGAAAAGGATATCCGCATCGATGTCATGCGTGCATCCGGCAACGGCGGGCAGTGTGTCAATACGACCGATTCGGCCGTGCGCCTGACCCATTATCCGACGGGAATTGTTATATACAGCCAGACAGAGAAATCGCAGCTTCAGAATAAAGAAAAAGCGTTTGCGCTGCTGCGTGCAAAGCTGTATGACTTAGAGCTCCAGAAACAGCAGGATGCAGAATCCCAGGCGCGCCGCAGCCAGATTGGAACAGGCGACCGCTCGGAGAAAATCCGCACCTATAATTTCCCGCAGGGACGCGTAACCGACCACCGGATTAACCTGACGCTGTATAAGCTGGATAAAATCATGAACGGGGATATCCAGGAAATTATTGACGCCTGCATCGCAGCCGACCAGGCTATCCGGCTTGGAAAGCTGAATGAGGAATAATGCCACCTGGATATGCAGCTGGCAGGGAAATTCGTCATAAAAAGCGCATAAAAAGAGCTGCCGCAGGAAGAAAGCGGCAGCTTTTTTGCATCATTTCTGTTTGATGCGAAACATTTGCGAAATATTACCTTGAAAGGCACCGCAGATACCGTTATAATGGCCCTAACCAGACAGCAGAATGCCAGGGCAGAAAATGTATCAGGAGGGTGATGAAATGAATGAACGGATGAGCTGGGAAGAAATTCAAAAAAAGTACCCGGACCAGTGGGTAGGGCTTGTGGAAACGGAGTATGAGCCGGATAATGATGCTACGATAAAATCTGCGGTTGTAAAATATACAGATAAGTCAAAAAGCGAGCTGACGCGGATGCAGATACAGACGAATGGAAAAATCTTAGGCAGATATACAACACCCGAGCATATTTTTCAATTGGGTGCAGCGGGGTATTTTGGATGAAGCAGTTTACACTAAATATAAATAAAAAATATCAAAGGCCGATTGCAGAATTAAAATCATGGCATAATTTTGAGGCTTTGTTAGATACAGGAGCAGTTTTTCCGATATGGACGGATGAAGAAGATATTCTCAGCCTGATTGGAGGAAAGCTTGTAAAAAAAGATATTTCTTTTGGAGGCTTTGGGGGAGAAGCTAAGGGCAGCCTGTACAGACTTCAAAATGTTGTAGTCGGTGAATTAATATTTCCAGATATATATATGATAGCATGCAAGGATTTACGGGATGTTCCGTTCCAGCTGATATTAAGTGCTACGATGTTTTGCGGGCTGATATATGAAATTGATGATAAAAATTACAAGCTGAATATTACTGTCCCGGATGGTGAAAGCATTGTACGAAATCTTAGAATTGAGGATTCCGCCGGACGGCTGCATATACTGGCCGGGTCTGCATAAAGGGCTGCGAATCCTGCTGTTACTGACACAAAAGGAGAATGATTCATGTCATTACAGTTTATTACCGGAAATTCCGGAAGCGGCAAGTCCGCATGGCTTTACAGCCACGTTATTGAACAGGCACTGGAGCATCCGCAGAAAAATTTTCTGTTTCTGGTCCCGGAGCAGTTTACAATGCAGACACAGAAAGAATTTATCGACAGGCATCCCGCGCATTCGATTTTAAATATTGATGTCCTCAGCTTTGAGCGGCTTGCATACCGTGTATTTGACGACCTTGGCATGATGGATATCGCGGTACTGGAAGAAACCGGGAAGAACCTTGTGCTGCGCAATGTCGCCCTGAAAAAGGAAGAAAACCTGCAGCTGCTTGGCGGCAGCATCCGCAAGACCGGGTATATCAGCGAAATCAAATCGCTGCTTTCGGAACTGACACAGTATCATGTCGCGGCCGGGGATTTGGAGCAGGTGCGGGACGGGCTCGGACAGAAAAATGCGCTCTGGTATAAGCTGGGGGATATTTTAACGCTGTACCGCGGCTTTCAGGAATTTCTGGAAGGCACGTATGTGACCTCGGATGAAATCGTGACGCTGCTTGCAAAGGCGGCACCGCAGTCTGAGATGCTAAAGGGCTGTGTTGCGGTGCTGGACGGCTATACCGGATTTACGCCTGTGCAGAATGAATTCCTGGAAGAACTGCTTGTGCTTGCAGAGAGCGTGCAGGCTGCGGTAACGATAGATGACAGGGAGCCTTTGTACGGAAAGCCGGACATTCAGGATTTGTTTTATTTAAGCCGCAAGACGATGCAGTCGCTGCAGGAAACGGCCATGCGCCAGGGCGTGGAAGTGCTTGCGCCGGTGATGCTGGGAAACGGCCGGGAAAAGCGGTACCGGAATGCGCCGGCTATTTTTCATCTGGAACAGAACCTGTTTCGAAGGCGTCCGCAGAAATACCGCGGGCAGCAGGAAGAAATCCGGGTATGCAGCCTGTTCCAGCCCAAAAATGAGCTGCGCTATGTGGCAGGCGAAATCCGCCGGCTGGCATCGCAGGAGCATTACCGCTATATCGACATGGCCGTTGTAACAGGGGATGTGCCGTCCTATGCGAATTATGCGGAAGAAATTTTTGAGCAGTTTGAAATCCCGCTTTTTATTGACCAGAAGAAAAATATCCTGTTCCATCCGGTCATTGAGCTTGTGCGGGCCGTGCTGGAAATGGAAACGGGCGGCTATTCGTATGAAAGCGTCATGCGGTTTTTCAAAAGCGGCCTGAGCGGCATGGAGCCTGATACGGTGGATTTGATGGAAAATTACCTGCTTGCGTTTGGCATCCATGGCTGGAAGCGTTTTCAAAACAGCTGGGTGCGGCCGGCAGACTGGCTGGAAGAAGCGGAGCTGGAACAGTTAAACGAAGCGCGTGAAGCGTTTGCGGCCTGTTTCCTGCCGATGCATGAGGTATTTCATGAAAAAAACGCGTCGGTGCGCGAAATGACAGCGGCTTTGTATGAGCTGCTTGTGCGGCTGCACCTGCAGGAGCAGATAGAACAGCAGAAGGCGCAGTTTGAGTCGCAGGGAATGCTGGCAGAGGCAAAGGAAAATGAACAGATTTACGGCATTGTCATAGAACTGTTTGACAAAATGGCAGAGCTTCTGGGCGATGCCTGCGTGCCGGTGCAGGAATTTGCGCAGATTCTGGAATCCGGGTTTGAAGCAGCCAGGGTCGGCATTATCCCGCCCGGTTATGACCGGGTTTTGTTTGGGGATATTGAGCGTACCAGGCTGGAGCATATCAAAGTGCTATTTTTTGTCGGCGTCAATGACGGCATTATTCCGAAAAATGAAGCCGGAAGCGGAATTTTGTCGGAATACGAGCGTGAAAAACTGGCCGGCTTTGACCTGGTGCTTGCACCGACGGCGCGGGAAAGGGCATTTATCCAGAAATTTTACCTGTATTTAAACCTGACAAAGCCGTCGGACAGGCTGTACCTGACCTGTTCCCAGACCGGGCAGGACGGACAGACAAGGCGCAGGTCTTACTTAATCGGCACGCTGCTGAAGCTGTTCCCGGATTTGCAGGCCAGCCAGCCACGGGATGATGCTGCCGTGACGCCGGAAAGCAGCATGCAGTATTTTTTATCCGGGCTTGCAAAAGCAAAGGAAGCCCAGGCAGATGCGCAGTGGAAGGCGCTCTATGCCTGGTATATGCAGCAGGAAGCATGGGCAGGCAGGGTTTCGGAATATATCAGGGCAGCCTTTTACGTGCACCGGGATTCCCGGCTTGGCGCGCAGATATGCCGCCAGCTGTATGGAAGCATTCTGGAAAATTCGGTCACCAGGCTGGAACGCTTTGCCGGGTGTGCATTTGCACATTTCCTGCAGTACGGCCTGCAGCTGTCAAAGCGCCAGGTGAATGAATTTGAACCGGCGGACTTTGGAAATATCCTGCACCATGCGCTGGAACAGTATGCAGCCTGCATGGCAAAGGCCGGGGACGACTGGTTTCATATTTCCAGGGAGCATCAGCAGCAGTTTGCAAAAGAAGCCATCGAGCTTGCGATTGCAGGCTGCCGCAATACCGCCCTTGCAGAAGGAGCGCGCAGCCTGTATCTTGTACGGCGCATGGAAAAAGTATTAAACCGGACGGTGGAAGTGCTTGGGCGGCAGATTCAAAGCGGCCTGTTTGTGCCGGAAAATTATGAAGTGTCGTTCCAGTATGTGAGTGAGCTGGATGCGGTGAACTTTAAGCTGGGCGAAGAAGAAAAGATGCGCTTAAAGGGCCGGATTGACCGGATGGATATCTGGGAACGGGAACGGGAGGTCTATGTAAAGGTCATTGATTATAAATCCGGCAATACGAGCTTCCAGCTGGTTTCGCTTTACCATGGCCTGCAGCTTCAGCTGGTCGTATACTTAAACGCAGCAATGGAGCTTGTGCGCCGCAAATATCCAAAGAAAGCAGTTAAGCCAGCGGGGATTTTTTATTACCATATCGATGACCCTCTTTTGGAATCTGACGAAGAAGAATCCGAAGAAGAAATCCGCGAGCAGATTTTTGCAAAGCTCAGGCTGGACGGATATGTCAATGCAGACCCGCAGGTTTACCGGGCCATGGACAGCCAGATGCAGTCTTCATCCAAAATCCTGCCTGTGACGGAAAATAAGGACGGGTCACTGCGTAAAAATTCCAGGGCAGCTTCAGAAGAACAGTTCCGTGTGATTTCCGATTATGTCAGCCGGAAGATAGCGCAGCTGGGCACGCGCATGATGCAGGGGGAGATTGCGGTAAATCCATATGAGCTGGATGGAAATACGCCCTGCGGGTACTGCCCGTATCAGAGCGTGTGCGGCTTTGATGAGAAAATCAGCGGCTATGCATACCGCAGGCTGCCTAAATTTGACCAGGCAGCAGATGTGATTCAGAAAATGGAAGAAGACAGCGGTGCGGATGCTTCACAGGATAAGGAGTAATCGCATGCGTATTCAGATGGCGGAAGGGCTTTGAAATGATACGGAGCGGATGCAGGATTGGGAAATCAGAACAGAAAGACAGGTGGGAAGGCTTGTGAACGTAACTTGGACAGAAGAACAAAAACAGGTTATTGAATTGAGAGACCGGAACCTTCTGGTATCGGCTGCGGCTGGTTCCGGGAAAACAGCGGTACTGGTCGAGCGCATTGTGCGCAAAGTGCTGGATAACCGGCATCCGGTGGACATTGACCGGATGCTGATTGTGACATTTACAAAAGCGGCTGCTGCGGAAATGCGCGAGCGTGTCAGCGAGGCAATTGAAAAGCGCATGGAAGAAGAACCGGACAATGCCAGGCTGCACCGCCAGGCTGCCCTGGTACATAATGCACAGATTACGACGATTGACAGCTTCTGCCTGTATGTCGTGCGCAATTATTTCCAGACAATCGGGCTGGAGCCGTCGTTTCGGATAGCAGACCCGGGAGAATTGCAGCTGCTCAAAGCGGATGTCGCAGCACAGGTCATGGAGCAGCAGTATGAGGAAAAAGCAGAGGGCTTTTTAAAGCTGGCAGACCGTTATTCCACGGCAAAAAGCGATGCTGCGCTGGAAGACTTTATGCTGCGGCTGCATGATTTTTCCCAGAGCTATCCGTGGCCGATGGAATGGCTGGCGTCATTGCCGTCCCATTACGCAGTCCAGAGCACGCAGCAGCTGCAGGAGCAGCCGTGGATGAAGGGGTTTTTGTGTTATCTGGGCTATGTGGTGCAGGATTTGAAAAAGCAGATGGAACATGCCGCCGTACTCTGCCAGGATTCTGATGGCCCGGGGATGTACCTGGCCGCCGTGCAGGACGATATTTCCCTGTTAGAACGGC
>CAJTSV010000025.1:2831-3067 GCA_910579075.1 uncultured Eubacterium sp. | reverse complement strand
AATACAGCATGCAGCTTTCGTCCCTGTCGTTTACAAAGCTGGGCGTGAACCGCAAATACGACGGCAGCGTGGAAAAGCAGGAGCAGGTAAAAAAGCTGCGTAAGACGCTGAAAGATACGCTTGGAAAAATCCAGGGCGCGTATTTTTATCAGGACAGCAGCCGGATGCTTTCCGATATTTCCAGAATCCGGCCTGACGTGGAAGCCCTCGTGCAGCTGGCGGCGGCTTTTACCAGG
>CAJTSV010000025.1:0-2714 GCA_910579075.1 uncultured Eubacterium sp. | reverse complement strand
GAAATGTTTGAAGAAATCATGATTGACGAGTACCAGGACAGCAATTATGTGCAGGAGACGATATTAAAAGCGGTCTCGCGTGAGCAGTCCGGGCAGAACAATATCTTTATGGTCGGGGATGTCAAGCAGAGCATTTACCGTTTCCGGCTTGCAAGGCCTGAGCTTTTTATTGAAAAATACAAAACCTATACTTCTTGTGAAAGCAGCTGCCAGAAAATCGACCTGCATAAAAATTTCCGCAGCCGTAAAGAAGCGGTAGACAGCATCAACTGGATTTTTTACCAGATTATGCATGAGGATCTGGGAAATGTGGAATACGATGACCAGGCGGCGCTGTATGCAGGGGCTGTTTACCCGCAGGAAGAAACCAAAACGGATGGGGCAGGAGCAGAAGGAACGCGTTCGGACAGCATGTTCCAGAGTGAGCTTTTGATTGCCCGGGCATCGGCGGATGAACTTGCGGGGGCTGGCATGGATGGATGGCAGGAGCTGGAAGCACGCATGGTATCGGCACGCATCCGGGAACTGATGGAAACACAGCTGGTAACGGATAAAGGGAGCGGCAGGCTGCGCCCGGTGCGTTACCGGGATATTGTCATTCTTTTGCGCAGCGTGACGGGCTGGGCCGATACGTTTTCAAAAGTCCTGGCAGAGTCAGGCATTCCGGCGCATACAGCGTCCCGTACCGGATATTTTGGCACGGTCGAAATCCAGACGATTTTAAGCATGCTTTCCATTCTGGACAATCCGCTGCAGGATATTCCGCTTGCAGCCGTGCTGGCATCCCCGATAGGCGGGCTTGGCGGACAGGAGCTTGCGCAAATCCGGACAGCCAGCCGCGAGCATTTTTATTATTATGCGCTTGAAGAATATGCGCAGTATGGTGATGCAGGAAACGGCGGACAGCCGCAGGATGGCGCAGCTGCACAGGATAGTGGAAATACGCAGCAGGATGAAATGCCGCAGCATGGGAAAAAGCAGCAGGAAAAAGAACACGCACTGCAGCATAAGGCAGCACGGTTTTTAGCCCTGTACCGAAGACTGCGCAGCCTGGCTTCGTATACGCCGATTCATAAATTAATCCAGATTGTGTTAAAAGAAACCGGATATGCTTCCTATATCCAGGCGATGCCGGCCGGGGCGCAGCGAAGGGCCAATGTGGACATGCTGCTGGAAAAGGCTGCGGCTTATGAGAAAACGAGCTATAAAGGGCTGTTTCATTTTGTCCGCTATATTGAAAAGCTGAAAAAATACGAGGTTGACTTCGGGGAAGCAGACCTGACGAGTGAAAATGAAGATGTGGTACGCATTATGAGCATCCACAAGAGCAAGGGGCTGGAATTTCCGGTTGTATTTGCCTGCGGCATGGGAAAGCAGTTTAACCGCCAGGATATCCGAAACAGGCTGATTCTGCACCCGGAATACGGAATCGGCCTGGATTATATTGATGCAGACAGGCGGATAAAAAAGCATGGGTTTATCAAAAAAATCCTGGAAAATGAAACCGGAATTGAAAATCAGGGGGAAGAACTGCGTGTTTTATACGTTGCACTGACCCGTGCGAAAGAAAAACTGATTATGGCCGCCGCGGTAAAAGAAGAATTAAGCGGGGACATGCCACAGTCCATGGATTATTTTACCAGATACCGGGCATCCTGCTATCTGGACTGGATTTATCCCTGTGCAGCGGCAAGGCCGGATTTATTTGAAATAAAAATCCGCCGCCCGGAAGACTTGCAGATACAGGAAGCCGTGGAGGATGCGGTAAACCGGCTGGATTTTAAGCAGGTGCAGAAGCTTTACCGGGATTCTGACCACAGCCTGTACGAAGAACTGGATAAAAAGCTTTCCTGGCAGTACCCGTTTGCGTCCGATACGGGCCTGAAAACAAAAATATCCGTAACCGAATTAAAGCACCGCACGGAAGCGGCACTGGAAGATGCGCTGCCGCAGGAAGCATGGTTTCAGGCAGAACAGGAACCCATCCTGCCGAGGTTTTTGCAGGACGGGGAGATTTCGGAAAACAAAGGGGCGCTGCGCGGAAGCGCTGTGCATAAGGTGCTCGAAGAAGTGGACTTTATACAGAGTGCACAAAGCACAGACCGCATGGCTGATATCAAAATACAGATGCAGGGCATGCTGAAGCACCAGCGCATTACAGAAGAAATGAAAGAGCTTGTCAGCCCGTATATGCTGGCAGTCTTTTTAAACAGCCCGCTTGCAGCGCGCATGGCAAAGGCACAGCAGCAGGGCCAGCTGCATAAGGAACAGCCGTTTGTGATGGGCATCCCGGCATCCCGCGTTTACGAAGGAGCCAGTGAGGAGCTTGTGCTGATACAGGGAATTGTGGATGTGTACTGGGCAGAGGACGGGGAACTGGTAATACTGGATTATAAGACGGATGCTGTGAAGGAAGAAGCGGAGCTGATAAAACGGTACCGGACGCAGCTGGAATTGTATGCGGAGGCGCTGGAGAAGGCGGCGGGGATGCGGGTGAAGGAGAAGGTGATTTATTCGTTTGCGCTGCGCAGGGCTGTGCGGGTGTGATGGCGGGATGCGGGCTGGGTATTGCAGGGGAGGGAGGTGGCTGCGGGAGTTTGGGTGGGTGCGCGGGAGTTTGAGTGGCTGCGCGGGAGTTTGGGTGGCTGCGCGGACATTTGGGTGGCTGCGCGGACGCTGGGAAAAGATGCCGGCTCTGTCCCGGATGTTCCGGT
>CAJTSV010000024.1:14143-39712 GCA_910579075.1 uncultured Eubacterium sp. | reverse complement strand
GTACGAAAGACAACGACTAAATTTTTATCTTTCTGACAAACAGAGCCGATGAGCTGTGAGGTTTCCCACAAGTTCATCGGCTCTGCCCGTGTCAAGTAAAGGACAAAAAATTTTTCACCTTTTTTCTTTACATCAAAACTGCCTTATGCAATTTTCAATTTCTCTGTGGTCAAATCTGATTAGCAAAAATCGCTCCTGCTAATCGCACATTGCTGCGAGTTCAAATTTATTTGGAAAATGAGAAACGCCGAAAACCTTGAAAAATCAATGTTTTCGGCGATGTTTTCAGCGTCGCTAAGAGGATTTGAACCTCCGGCCTACCGCTTAGGAGGCGGTCGCTCTATCCAGCTGAGCTATAGCGACAGTTACAAAATCTATATTTCGTTTTACCTGTTACCTTTTCCTTCTGGACGAGTGTTTTCACACTTTCTCAGGAGACAGCCGCTCTATCCAGCTGAACTGCGGAAACAGATATAAAACTGTGTGGTACAGGCACGTCTTATAGTATACCCGCTATCCCGGTTCCTGTCAACAGTTTTTTCCTGTTTTGGAGCATTTTTTTTCAAGCGGCATAGTATCTGAATTCCTGTACTGCAGACCCTGCAGCATTTGAAGAAACCTATGCACGCATCCAGGCCGTATGCAGCTGCTTCCATCTGGACACGCTGCACCCGGGCATGCTGCTGACACTTTCTGTTTCGGCTGCACAGGGATTTATGGCACTTGGACAGGAGGACAGGGCACTTGACCTTTTGGAGCAGTATGCGAAGCTTGCCGCCTCGGACATTTATCCGCTCCAGCTGCATGGCGATTCGTATTTTGGCCTGTTAGATGCCTGGCTGGAAAAAAACCTGACCCTTGGAACCTTCTTGCGAAAGCCCCTTCCCAAAACATGCTTAAAAATGCTCTAAAATAAACACATTTTAGCAGCTGAAATCCACCTTCCTGCCGCTTGCCATCTTCTCCTGTGCCTTGATGGCATCCCAGTTTACCGACTCAATTTTTTTCATCAGCTCCTGTCAGAACTCCAAACCGATGAGAAATCCCGCCTGTCCCGTACAGCCGTTGCTTCATTTATATGTGTTATCGGAGATAACCTTCCGATTCCTTACTGTTTTATTCATAAAACCGCCATGCTGTTACTTTCCGGGAGGGTGCCCCTTTTAGTCATTCTATGCAAAAATACCCGCCTGCATCTGGCACTTTGACGAACATTGTCCCCGTTTCCCCCGTTTTTCGTCAATTTCCCAGCGCCTTGCATTTATCTTTATCGAATCCCCCTATAGCCAAACCTGGCCATATTTGCTATAGTATCACTTGTAAACAATACATACAAACAGTTTCTGACGGCCCATGCAGCCGCTATTCAGTTTTAAAAAAATATTATATAAACAAATCAGGAGGATTTTAAAATGTCAAGTGTATCATTGAAAAACATCTGCAAAAAATATCCGAACGGATTCGAAGCTGTAAAAGATTTTAACCTTGAAATCGCTGACCAGGAATTTATTATCTTCGTAGGGCCATCCGGCTGCGGCAAATCTACAACACTCCGTATGGTTGCCGGACTGGAAGACATTTCTTCAGGCGACCTTGTTATCGACGGCAGGCGTGTAAACGACGTAGAGCCGAAGGACAGGGATATTGCAATGGTTTTCCAGAACTACGCTCTGTACCCGCATATGACTGTATATGATAACATTGCATTTGGCCTGAAAATGAGAAAGGTTCCGAAGGACGAAATCGACAAAAAGGTTAAAGAAGCAGCAAAAATCCTCGACCTGGAGCAGTTATTAGACCGTAAGCCGAAGGCTCTTTCCGGCGGCCAGAGACAGCGTGTTGCCATGGGCCGTGCAATTGTGCGTAATCCTAAGGTATTCCTGATGGATGAGCCGTTATCCAACCTGGATGCAAAATTAAGGGTTCAGATGAGAACAGAAATCTCTGCCCTGCATCATAAATTAAAAGCTACGATTATTTATGTAACACATGACCAGACAGAGGCTATGACACTTGGTACAAGAATCGTTGTATTAAAAGACGGCGTTGTACAGCAGGTTGATTCCCCGCAGAAATTATACAACCAGCCGAACAACTTATTCGTAGCTGGATTTATCGGTTCTCCGCAGATGAACTTTGTCAATGCGACCTGTAAGGTAAGCGGTTCTGACGTTACACTGAACTTTGATAAATTCTCTATCGCTCTGCCGCCTGCAAAAGCAAAGAAGCTGATTGACGGCGGTTACAATGGAAAGACCGTAATCATGGGCATCCGTCCGGAAGATTTGGGCGACTCTGATTATGAAATGAGCAATTATGCAGCAAAGATTGACGCTGATGTAACCGGCTACGAGCTGCTTGGTTCCGAAGTTATTCTTTACTACCAGATTGCTGGCGCAAATATGAGCGCAAAAGTAGAATCTTCTACTCCGGCACGTCTTGGCGACCATGTAACACTTGCACTGAATCCGGAAAAGATTCATGTATTTGACCATGATACAGAGCTTACCATTACAAACTAATCTGTATCGTTTCAATCAGAATTTTTCCAGCCCTGGCGGCAGATAGTCCCGCGGCGGGCTGAATTGGGTAACAGTTCACAGTCTGGCATGATTCTGGCTGGAGTGCGGACTGTTACTTTTTTAAGAAAGGAAGCCTGCAATCCCCAACCCGGTATTGGCTTCCTTTCTTTATTCAAATGCAGGAGGTGAGGATTTCTTTCATGAAAAAATTTCAGGATATACTTGCAGAAATCATGGAAATTGCGCGAATCCCCATGATTTTATACGATTCAGACGGAAACTGCACGGCATCTGCACCGGATATGGATATTTCCATGACAGACAGCGTCCGGGAATTTATCCGCTCCGATGTGGAAAGCCAGTCACTCGGCCGTTTCCATTACTTTAAGGTCATCTGTTCCGATTCGCTGTCCCATGTACTGCTTGTGTCGAATTTCACGCCAGACTCTTTCACAATTGGGCGGCTGACCGTGTGCCAGCTGCGGCACATGCTCGAATCCCAGGAAGAATCTGTCACAAAAGCCGGATTTATACGCAATCTGACCAACGGCTCCCTGTCTGCACCGGATATGAACCGCCAGATAAAAAAACTGAAACTGTCTGCGGCCTTATGGTGTGCCTTTGTCCTGGAATGTGACGAAGGATTTTCCGGTTCCTATGCATTCCAGCTGCTCGAGCATGCTTTTGCCGGACATAAAACGGATTTCTGCTGCGAGCTGGATGAAACACACCTGCTCCTTATCAAAGACACTTCCAATATTTTAAAAGAATATAAAATGCTCGATGCGCCAAAACGCACGCGCCGCAAAAAGAACAGCGCGCCCGCCGATGCCGAGCACCTGTCCTACAGCCTGAAACGTTTTGCACAGACACTGGCTGACACGCTGCGCGCCGAAGCGCTTGTACAGACCACTATCGGGTACAGCACCGTCGCAGACAGCTTTGCACAGCTGCCGCGGATTTACCAGGAAGCGGTTTCGGCCCTGAAAATCCGGCGTACTTTTTTTGCAGAACGCGATACGATTGCCTATGACAAGCTCGGCATCGGGCGGCTGATTGCAGAGCTTCCGACTGAATTGTGCAATGCGTTTCTGTTCGAGGTATTCGGGACACACCTTCCGGATGACCTGGATGAAGAAACCCAGAACACGATTCAGAAATTTTATGAAAACAACCTGAATATTTCCGAAACAGCCAGGCAGCTGTACCTGCACCGCAATACACTTGTATACCGGCTGGAACGGCTGGAAAAAATGCTCGGGCTGGATATCCGCAAATTTGAAGATGCCATGACCTTCAAGCTGGCCATGATGGTGCTTGCGCATGTGCGTGAATGCTCCCAGGCATCTGGAAAGGAGCATGCATGTACCTGATTCCGCAGCCACAGAAGCTGGATTTCCATCCGAAGCAGTCCTATACCATTTCTTATGACCAGAAAATTGTCATCCACCCTTCCTGCGGCTCTGACGGCGATATCCCTGCCAGGCTGCTGCAAAAAGAACTGCAGGATATGCTGGGCTGCCGCCTGGCGGTTACCAAAGGCAGTTCTGCCCGGACAGCCGTGCTGTTTTCCATGGCAGGCAGCCAGGACGGTGCTTCCGTTCCGGCTCAGGGCAGCTGCCGCAATTTATCCGTTCCGTCACAAGACAGCTGCTGCACTTTATCTGTTCCGGCTCAGGACAGCTGCTGCAATTTATCCGTTCCGCCACAAAATGCCGCAGGCTGTGCATCAGGCGCTTACCGCCTGAGCGTTGCGCAGGACGGCATCCGCATCTGTGCAGGCACAAGGGCCGGGCTTTTATACGGCGCACAGACACTGCGCCAGGTTATCCGGCAGACAGGCGGCATCGTTCCATGCATGGATATTTTTGATTATCCTGCAATGGCGCACCGGGGATATTACCTGGATGTAACCCGCGGGCGGATTCCGACACCGGACTATCTGAAAAAGCTGGCAGACAGGCTTGCTTTTTATAAAATCAATGAACTGCAGCTTTACATTGAGCACAGCTTTTTATTCGAAGGCCTGAGCGAAGCCTGGCGCGACGATACGCCGTTAACCGCAGAGGACATTCTCGAGCTGGACGCTTACTGCCTGTCTCTTGGCATCGAATTAATCCCGAGCCTTTCCTGCTTCGGGCACCTTTATAAAATCCTGCGCACCAAAACCTGTGAGCACCTGTGCGAGCTGGAGCATCCCAGGGATGAGCCGTTTGGCTTCGTCAGCCGGATGGCACACCATACGATTGACGCATCCAATCCCGAAAGCCTGGCATTTGTCAAAGGGCTGATACAGCAGTACCTGCCGCTGTTTTCCTCAAATCACTTCAATATCGGCTGTGACGAGACCTTTGACCTTGGCAAAGGCAGAAGCCGCAGCCGTGCCCTGGAAACCGGTACCGGGCGCTTATATCTGGATTATGTAAAGGAGCTGTGTGTCTTTCTCACCAGCCAGGGCAAAATACCGATGCTGTGGAGCGATATCCTGAGCCATTTTCCACAGGCCATACAGGAGCTGCCAGAACAGACCATCTGCCTGACCTGGGGATATGGGGCCAGCCAGGACGATGCGGTCTTAAAACAGCTGGCACAGGCCGGTGCCAGGCAGTACGCCTGTCCGGGTGTCAGCGGCTGGAACCAGATGGCAAACCAGCTGGAAAACGCTTATGAAAATATCCGCCGGATGTGCAGCTATGCCGTCACGCACCATGCCATTGGCGTGCTCACGACAGACTGGGGAGATTTCGGGCATATCAATCACCCACAGTTCAGCCTGCCCGGGATGATTTACGGCGCAGCCTTTTCCTGGAACAGCCAGATACCGTCTTTTGAAGATATCGGACGCCAGATTTCCAGAATCGAATACGCAGACGCCACCGAAACCCTCGTGCAGACAGCCGCGCGCATTCCCCTGGGCTGGGAATCCCAGTGGGGAAACCTTATCCGGTATAAAGAACAGGTAACAGAGGGATTTCTGGAAAAAAATCCACAAGATATCCGCAGGCAGCTGGAAGCACTGAACCCGCTCCGAAAGCAGCTGTATAGCCTGCAGCCAGGGCTTCCAAAAGAAACAAGGCCGCTTATACACGCTTACCTGACTGCCCTGAAAGGCATCGAGCTTTTCGCGCTGCTCGAAATCCATCTCTGCGAACGGCGTGCCGGGCTTGCAGCGGAAAATGCTGCGTCAGACAATTTTCAGCTGGCAGCAGAGCTTGAAGAATGGTTCTATGAATATAAAAAACTATGGAGAAGCGTCAGCCGGGAATCCGAACTGCATCAGATTCAGGATGTTATTTTCTGGTATGCGGATTTGCTGCGGGAGGGTAATGATTCAGCTGTCTTCTAAAAAAGGAGCAGACACAGCAACTCCCTTATAACATCAGGGTTTCCTGTGCTGCTCCTATGATATTTCATTTACAGCCAGCTCTCTGCCCCTTTCAGCAGATATCCTTTATAATATCAAAACAGTCAAACGTCGCAAAATAATCCTTCGGCGTCTGTGCCCTGCGTATCAGCTTCGCGGTTCCGTCTTCCTGCAGCAGCACCTCTGCTGACCAGAGCCTTCCGTTATAGTTATAGCCCATGGCAAACCCATGCGCTCCGGTATCATGAATCACGAGCAGGTCGCCTTTTTCGATTTCCGGAAGCATGCGGTCTACGGCAAATTTATCATTATTTTCACAGAGTGAACCAACCACATCGTATTTGTGGTCACAAGGCGCATCTTCCTTTCCCATCACCGTAATATGGTGATAAGCGCCGTACATCGCCGGACGCATCAGGTTGGCCGCACAGGCATCCACCCCGATATAATCTTTATAGGTATGCTTCTCATGCACCGCCTTTGTTACCAGGCATCCATACGGCCCTGTCATAAAGCGTCCCATCTCTGTATAAACGGCTGTATCTCCAAGCCCGGCTGGAACGAGCACCTCGTCAAATACCCTGTGCACGCCTTCCCCGATGGCGCGGATATCATTCGGCGTCTGGTCCGGCCTGTATGCAACACCCACGCCGCCGGATAAATTCACAAAACTAATCTCAATATCCAGCTTTTCCTTAATTTCTACTGCCAGCTCAAACAGCGTCTTTGCAAGCACCGGATAATAGTCATTGGTCACCGTATTGCTGACCAGGAACGAATGAAGGCCAAACCGCTTTGCACCCTTTTTCTTTAATATCCGGCAGCCTTCAAACAGCTGTTCTTTTGTAAAGCCGTATTTTGCATCCTGCGGGTTGTCCATAATGCCGTTGCTGATTTCGTATACCCCGCCCGGATTATAGCGGCAGCTGATGGTTTCCGGTATTTTTCCAATCGCCTGTTCCAGAAAATCAATATGCGTAATGTCATCCAGGTTTATGACTGCCCCCAGCCTGTCCGCCAACTGGAATTCCTCTGCCGGCGTATTGTTGGAAGAAAACATAATCTGTTCCCCGCGGATTCCAAGTGCATCAGACAGCATCAGCTCTGTCATGGAAGAACAGTCACAGCCGCAGCCATATTCTTTTAAAATCTGGATAATAAACGGGTTTGGCTCCGCTTTTACCGCAAAATATTCCCGGTAGCCTTTGTTCCAGGCAAAAGCTTCCCTGACTGCCTGGGCATTTGCACGGATTCCCTTTTCATCATACAGATGAAACGGTGTCGGAAACTGCTTTACGATTTCCTGCAGCTGCTCTTTTGTTACGAATGGTTTTTTCTTCATGCTGTTTTTATCTCCTTTTCTCTTTTCGATTCCAGCCTGTCCGGCACATTCACACTGGTCTGGCTGCTTTCACAGATAAATCCCTGCCGTGATGCTTTTTATATCCGTCTGCACACTTATGCTGATTTTTCCGTCTGCACAAACAGCCCCCGCAGCTGTTCCCGGTGCTTCCCATATATCCTGCGCACTGCCCCGGACAGCACCGATACCAGAACTGCCGTGGCAAAGGAAAGCAGGGCATATTTCACAAAAAGCTGCTCATAAGAATCCTGCGGAAACAGCTTGTTCATTCTTCCGCTCCATGCATGATGTGCGAGAAACAGCGGAAAGCTGAAGCTGCCCAGCCAGTATGCTGCGCGGTTATCAAATACCGGGGCAAGTATTCCCTGATGGCTGAAGCTGATTGTGACGGACACCGCAAACAGTACCAGAATTACAAACTCCATTCTGGAAGAATCATGCCCGAACGTCCAAAACAGCGCAAACAGATATCCCCCGATTTCCACAATGGAAAGCAGGATTTTGGAAAATGCGGTAAGCGTCAGTTCTTTCAGCTTCTGGCAGGCCAGATAGCAGACGCAGCCCGTACACAGGACTCCCGCGGCGCGCAAAAGCCCCTTAAAGCAGATACCCGTCCAGTCCGTATTTCCCCGCAGCACCCGTGTGGAAGCATACAGGTACCCCAAAATCCCGATTGCCAGAACCGGAGCTGTGATATGCAGGAAAAAGTCTTTGTTTTTGAAAAAAAACGGCAGCAGCAGAAGCATGACCCACAGCATGGCCGAAATATACCACGTTGCACCGTTGGCATTCCAGTCATTAAATCCTGCCATTCTTAAGAAAAACAGCTCCCAGATGCTCAGAATCCCATGCTTGCAGATAAGTGCCAGCGGCAGAAACCCGCCTGCCGCATTTTTAATCACAAATGCCACTGCCCAGGCCACATAATACTCCGGGCACATACCCTTTATTTTGTGAAACAGAAAACGCCAGGTGCTTTTCCAGGCCGCAGCGCCCTGCGAATCCTGTTTCATGACAGAAGCTGCCATGAGAAACCCGGACACCAGAAAGAAAAATTCCACCATATTGGCACCGTCATAAAAAAAGAATTTTTCTCCCCTGGCAAAATAAATGGAATGAAAGCCTGCGATAACAAGCGAAAATACAAATTTCCAGAAATCAATCGAACCGTTTCTTTTTTTCATGCTGCCTCCCACACAGAAACAAAGCCAGGCCAGCCAGAACACCGGCAAGCACGCCGCAGCTGTCTATCAGCATATCCGTCACCTGGCAGCTCCTGCCCGGGACAAACAGCTGGTGCACTTCATCGGTCACTGCATAAAATGCGCCCGCTGCCAGCGGGACAAATACCAGCGCTGCCCGTTTTTTCTTCCTGTCCGCATAGCTTCCTGCAAGGAAAAAACCCAGCACGGCATATTCGGTGGCATGTGCTGTCTTGCGGATTGGATGGTCGATTTTGTCCGCAAAAGACAGCTGCTCCTGCGGGTCCATTTCTGCAAAGGCAGGGACAAACAGCTGCCCGAACAGCATCCCGATAGAGGTACTGTCCTTTGTCGACTCCGCTGCCGTCCTGGCTGAAAAGCTGAATATAACAATCATCCAGCACAATGCAAAAACAAAGCAGATTTTCTTTCTTAAATCCGAATTTAAAAATTTAACCATGTTTCAGGCTCCATGGCAGGAATGTCCATGTTCTCCACAGGTCCCGTGGCAGGAATGCCCTTCCTCATGCCCGTGATGGCTGCACTGCACGTTCGGGTTATAAGAAAGCTGTCCGGCAAGCAGCGCCCTGACTGCTTCATCGGCACTGCCCGAAGCCCCGCCGTAAAGACGGATTCCCGCACTGGCAAGCGCGGATTGTGCCCCGCCGCCGATTCCGCCGCAGATAAGCGTATCGATTCCATGTCCTGCCAGAAATCCGGCAAGCGCGCCGTGGCCGCTTCCGGCTGTATCTTCTACCTGTTCCTTTACAATTTCATTTCCTTCAATCTCATAAAACTTAAACTGTCTGGTATGTCCAAAATGCTGGAATATCATTCCATCGTCATAAGTCACTGCAATTTTCATGTCCTGCTCCTTTCGCGGCCTGCTCATAATCAAACACCCGCTGGCGGCATCAGGCCTGTGCCGCCGCGGTTTTTATTGTACTGCGGCTTTGTGAAACTGTCAATCATCGATTGAAATTATCGTATAGGCGCAGTCCCCGAGTCCGATTTCTTCCCCGTATTCCAGAACATACTCCGCATTCATTTCCTCTATCTGCTCCACAAAATCCCCGCTGTCCTGTGCCATATACACATAATCCACGCATGCCTGGTCTAATGCCACCGGGTCATCCGAAGCAAAGATTCCGATATCATGCACATCACTGCCGGACTGTGTCCCGTCACAGTCACAGCCAAGCGATAAGGCATTCATAATATTGACATACAAAATATTTCCTTCCAGCGCATCCACCACCGACTTTCCGGCCTCTGCCATGGACTCCAGAAAACTGTCCTGGTCACTGCCTTCGAGGCTGGTACGGCTCCTTCCTGCGGTATAAATCATGCACTTTCCTTCTGCCGAGCTGATGCCGACCGAAAGATTGCTGACTGCCCCGCCAAATCCGGCAATTTCATGCCTGCGGAAATGCGAGAGCACAAGAAAGCCGTCATAATCCGTAAAATGGCTTCCCACATAATTTTTGCTCAGGTGCCTGCCGCCTGCTACCGGAATCGTGATGGAACCTTCTGCATCCATAATATCGATTTTTGCAATTTCTGCAAATCCGCGGCCTGTCTGCTGGTACCTGTCCATGCCTGTTCCAAAGCGGCTGTCCGTGCTGCTGCATCCTGTAATCGTTCCGTCCACAAACTGTACCAGGTCTCTGACCAGCTCGGGCTGCAGGCCGCTGCCAGACTGCGTTTCGATAAAGGATATCTGGACTGCCGTATTGTTTCCTTCCACTTCCCGGTCGAATGATTTGTAGAGTTTTAACAGGGCACGCGGCGTAATCTCGGACGACATGTATACGATTGGAACGGTCTTGGCGTACCGGCTGAATTCGTAAGCGCTTTCCTCTTTTCCGCCTTCTGCTTCTGCACTGTTTTCCCCGCTGCCAGCTGCATCCCCATCCTGCACCTGGCTGCTGCCTTCTTTCTGTGTCCCGCTGTTTTCCCCTGCAGCGGAAGATTCCTTTTGTACCTCATCTGTCTTCCCTGTTTCTGCCTGCTGTGAACTGCAGCCCAGACAGCCGGACGCAAACACCAGGCCCAGAAACAGAGCTGTCAGTTTTTTCATAACGGTCTCCCCCTTCTGTAAAATCCTCCCTGAAAATACTATTTCTTTTATATTACACCGACAGCAGGAAACAAATCAAGATATTCCGTAAAATTTTTCTGTTCCTGTAAATTATTTGCTACTGTTCACACAGGACTTTGCAGGGTCTGCCCACAGGGGCATTCACTGCAAAGTCCGTAAGAAAGCGATTCAGGAGTGAGCAAATCCCATTCCCAAAGCGAATTTAAGATGGATTTGCGAAGGTTACTGGTCACGGAGTGAACCGTAACAGTTATTTCACATTTCCGCGTCAGCTTCTATAATCAGCATTTATTTTCACATAATCATATGTCATGTCACAGCCCCATGCTGTTGCTGACGCGCTGCCCTGATTCAGGCTGACATGAATGGCAATCTCGTCCTCGGACAGAATCTCTGCCGCAGCTTCTTCTGAGAATGCAATGCCGTTTCCGTCCCGGCATACCAGAATGCGTCCTTTTGCAGAAGCAAGCTCTACGTCAATCCTGCCCACATCCAGCTGCGCGCCGGAATACCCGATTGCACACAAAATACGCCCGCAGTTGGCATCTGCACCGGACATGGCGCATTTGACAAGAGAGGATGAAATCACGCTCTTTGCTGCTGTCACGGCTGTCTCAAAATCCGGAGCGCCCGTGCATCTGCACTCTAACAGCTTGCTGGCCCCTTCCCCGTCTGCGGCAAGCATGCGCGTTAAGTTCAGCAGCACCAGGTAAAGCGCCTTTTTCAATATTTCGTATGCCGGGCCTTCCTCGGACACTTCCTCGTTTCCGGCTGCCCCGTTCGCCAGAACCAGCACCATATCATTGGTGGAAGTATCGCCGTCAATGCTCAGGCAGTTATACGTCACCTTTACCGTATCGCGCAGCGCCTTTTGCAGAAGCGCTGCCGATACCGCAGCATCCGTTGTAATAAAATTCAGCGTGGTCGCCATATCCGGATGAATCATGCCGCTGCCTTTTGCCATTCCGCCCAGATGGCAGGTCCTGCCATTCAGCTCAAAAGAAACCGCTGCTTCTTTTTTTACCGTATCGGTCGTCATAATCGCAGTCGCAGCTGCTTCGTGATGTTCCGGTGCAAGGCCGGCTGCCAGCTGTGCGATATGGCTTTCCACCGGCTCTATCGGAAGCACCTGGCCGATTACGCCAGTCGATGCAACCACCACTTCTTCCGGCTTTATCCGAAGCTGCCCTGCCGCAAGCTCACACATTCTCCATGCCTTCTGCTCCCCGTCTGCATTGCAGGTATTGGCATTTTTGCTGTTGACAATGACAGCCCTTGCTTTGCCGCCTGTTGCTTCAAGATTTTTCTTTGTCACAAGAATCGGCGCGCCTTTTACCCGGTTTGATGTATACACGGCAGCCGCATTGCATAAACGCCCGCTGTAAATCATGCCCAGGTCATTTTTATTTTTATCCGGGTTCAGCCCGCAGTTGCAGCCATTTGCCGAAAACCCGGCTGCTGCGCAGACTCCGCCTTCCATGGATTCATATCCTGCTTCTAATTGTAACTGCATCATGTCCTCCTCTGTCTTCTGAAAATATTCCAGCACGGCTGCACCTGTCATTTTGGGGCAGACGCATGGCTGTTATCTGCGTCACATTATATCTGGTATTTTCACAAAATTCAATAGTTTCTGTATCTCGAATTCTCTTTTCTGAAAAGAAGCGTTACGTTTCACACAGGACATTGCAAGGTCTATTCACTGCAATGTCCGTAAGAATGTGATTCAGGAGTGAGCAAATCCCATTCGCGAAGCGAATTTCAGATGGATTTGCGAAGGCTGCTGGTCACGGAGTGAACAGCAGCAGGCGCACTTCCAGGTCTTCTTTTTGTTTTACCTCAAATACAGTCCGCCACTGGATTTGCGTTACAGGTTCAAAGTACATGGACGAAGCGGCCGTGTGTGTTCCCGGAATGCCGCTGTCTCCTGCCAGCAGCACGGAACAGGCGCAAGGCCCGTCCGGGCAGTTCTTTTTTTCCAGGCTGTCTGCTTTTTGCGGATGGTCTCCATGTGCACAGTCGCAGATGCGAAACAGGCTGCTGTCAATTTCCGGCGTGATGCTGTAGGAAAGCAGCTGGCAGTATTCCGGATAGATGACGTCCTTTGCGCCGATGCCGGATAAATCGAACCGTTTCAATTCACATCCATGCAGGGCCAGTGTGTATTCCTGTCCGTCAGCAGGGCTGGAAAACTGGATTGTCCGGCCTTTGCAGGAAGCGTCTGCTGTGAAACAGGATGCCGTAACAGGCACCGGCTTTGCGTGAAAAGACAGGCAGGCCTCCTGCGGGGACAGTACCGGCTGTTCTTTCCAGTCATAGGAAATCCGGCCGAAGTGCCAGCAGCTGTCCCTGTCACAGCCATAAGCCTGCATCAGTTTTTCTGCGTCCTTTTCATTCTGCGGATTTTCGGCGCTGAAAGGATTATCGTCTTCCATTTGCAGAATATCCGGTGTATACCAGGCCAGGCTGCAGCTCATGCGCCGGATAAGCGCTGTTTGATCCAGGCTCATTTCAGCAGCAAAATCCCCGCTGATGGGGTTTTCAGACTGAAACTGTTCCAGGTCCTGCCGGGTTTTTAGCGCCATCCGCCGTTTCCGGTTCCATTTTTTCAAATATGCAGCCATATCCTGGGCCGGGACTCTGGCACAGATGTCGAGCACAGCGCCCTCGCTGCCTGTATATACTGCAGGAATCAGCAGCTGCTGGCCGCACCAGGAAAAAGAACAGCCGGCTGAAAATGCCGTCAGCTTTTTCTTATGACGTCCCTTTCCCCAAAAATTTTCGTTGTGATAAACATTCATTCTGTCATCTCCCCTTCTGTATTTCCGGCAGCACATGCCAGCACTGATAAAATCATACAGAAATTCTGCCATGCAGTCAAGACAGGTCGGATGCCATTCGTGACAGCTGCGGATGCCGGGTTACTGTTCACACAATTCCAGAAATAAGATTGACAAACCGGACAGGCATGTTATGATGGTTAACAGGATGGAAAATCATCATGGAAAGGAGACTTACATATATGATAAAACGCTGTGCGGACAGAGCACTGGCTTATGCGGTAACCGCCATGGCATGCGGGGTATTTTACAGGGAGTTTACAAAGTTCAGCCATTTTACGGGACAGACAAGGCTGTCCGTCCTGCATACACATTATTTTCTGCTCGGGATGTTCTTTTTCCTGGTACTGATGCTGGCGGAAAAAGCATTTTCCTTTTCCGGGCAGAACACGGGCAGGGTGCTTGCGGTTTATCAGGCCGGACTGAACATTACCGGACTGGGATTTCTGATGCGCGGGCTTACACAGGTGCTTGGAACACCATTAAGCCGGGCGATGGATGCGTCTGTCTCAGGAATTGCGGGAATCGGACATATCCTGATGGGCGTGTGCATGATTCTGCTGCTGCTGGAAATCCGAAAAAAAGCGGCCTGAAATATAAGAAAGGGTTCTGCTGGGAGTTTATATGGACAAAAAGAAAATTACAAACATGCCATTTATGCGATAGTGCCGGATTGTGTGGAATACGGGGAATGGAAAATCGGACTTCGCAATGACGGGTTCCGGTATGCTGGCTGGCGTTTTGGGCAGCCTAACAGGAAGTCCGCAAAAATCTTATCGGACAGTGCAGGATTTTTCACTTCGGTTCCCTTTCACTGACGGATGAACCGGCATGGCCTTGATAAACTCAAAGAGGCGGAGCTGGAAGAAATGCTGGTATTTGCAAATGCCGCAGCTTCGATTGTGACAACACGTAAAGGGGCGATGCGTTCCATGCCGGACAGTGCAGAGGTGGAAAGCCTGGCAAAATCCATTATGGGAATTTTCAGCCTGGATTTGTCAAAGCCCCTGCAGCTTGCTGTCGAGGACTGGAAAGAGGAATATGCGCCCGTCATTTAAAAATACCTGTCTTCCTGACAGAAGGTGTCTGATATTTTGCGGTTCATGAATCTGGAAGGGATTCAGGAGGCCTTTCCTGTATGCAGAGACGGTATACAGGCACACAACATTTTACTATATCCACAAAACGGGAAGCTATATGCTATTTTTTTTCAGATGCTATAATAATAGCAGATTCAATTGAAGCGGCCAGTTCAAAACGAAAATCATGTCAGCATGAAAGGGAGGACAAATCAATGAAAAGAAAAAAAATAGCAGCATTATTGACAAGCCTGGCGCTTATGGTTTCCCTGACAGCCTGTGGCGGGAGCGGTGATTCTGGCACGGCAGGAGGCTCTGGGGATGATGCAGGCGGTGTTTCAGATAACGCAGATAATCCGGGCGGGACGGGGGAAACTGCAGACAGCGTTTATTCAGTGGATGAACTGACGGTAAATATATGGGACAATAACCAGCTGGATGGCTTGCAGAAGATTGCTGATGAATGGACGCAGGAAAGCGGCGTTAAGGTACGGATAAATGTGATTACATGGAATGAGTATTGGACACTGCTGGAGGCCGGCGCTTCTGGAGGGGAAATGCCGGATGTGTTCTGGATGCATATTAATGAAGCTGAGAAATATATGTCTGCCGACATGCTGCTGAATATGGATGATTACATTGCTGCGGATGAAGACATCGATTTATCAAACTATTACGAGGGCATTGCTGAAATTTACAGCTGGAACGGCTCCCAGTTTGCTTTGCCAAAAGACCATGATACGATAGCTCTTTTGTATAATAAAGCTATTTTTGATAAGTACGGGATTGCATATCCTTCCGATGAGTGGGACTGGGAAGATTATGCTGCTGCGGCTGCACAGATTACGGAGAAAGGAGCAGCAGACGGGGTTTTTGGTACTGCGATGAACACGAATGACGGCCAGGATGGATGGTACAATTTGATTTACGGTTTTGGCGGTGAACTGCTCAGTGATGATAAAAAAACATCAGGAATGGACAATGAGAATACGATAAAAGCCATGAAATGGCTGGCAGACGAGATTTTTCCGTCAATGCCGTCACAGGAGGTGATGTCGGATACTGACCCGGACCTTTTGTTTCAAAGCGGGCTGGTCGGCATGATGCTCCAGGGCTCCTGGATGGTGAATACTTTTTATACAGCAGACAATGCTTCTGATTATGCATGGGCCCAGATACCTTATTATGACGCGAATGGCAGCGGTGCCTGCGATGAAGGCGAGCGTGTGTCCCTGTATAATGGACTGGGCTGGGCCGTTGCCAAAGGTACAAAAGACCCGCAGGCCGCTTTTGACCTGGCTGCCGCTTTCTGCTCCAAAGAAGGACAGATACGCCAGGCAGAGCTGGGTGTTACCATGGCAGCCTATAAGGGATGCTCGGATGCATTTACGGGCGTTTTTGAGGGCATGGACCTGACACCGTTTATAGCTGTAGAGGAAAACGGGACGCTGATACTGCATCCGTATTCACGTTACACGACACGCTGGGAGGGGATGTTTACAACCAGCCTGGTTCCGGCATGGAAGCAGCCAGATACGATGGCTGATGTCTGCAGGGAAGCTGCCAGACAGATGAATGAGATACTTGCAGAAGAATAGGCCTGTAAAAGGGCATGGAATGTTACTGGTCACGGAGTGAACAGTAACCATGGAATGGTTTTCCGGGTGTCCTGATTGTTTGAAAACTTATAAAAATCCTGTTCCTGTGTTATAATGCAGGAAGGAATAACAGGGGGAAAATGCATGAAACATCAGGACACCATAAAACGAAACAATCATTACCGCTGCCTGGAATATGACCATGACCAGCCGGGAGATTTGAACCTGGTTGCCTGCGGGATGGAAAAATGTGATTCTGGAGCGGATAGCGGCGCATTTGTCAGAGACTGCTACCATCTGCATGTTATCCGTTCAGGGACGGGCGTGCTTTATGCCGGTGGAAAAGCTTTTCATCCGCAGGCAGGCCAGTTTTTTCTGCTAAAACATAATGAGAGGTATCAGTATATTGCAGATGATAAAGACCCGTGGAGCTATTGCTGGGTTACATATTGCGGTGCACATGCCAAGCAGATGTCGGAGAAAATCGGATTTACGGACGGTGTTTACTGCCTTGACAGCGATGTTGCTGCCGGACAGTTTTATGAGCTGGTCAGCCGCATGCAGCAGCATCCGGAAATGAACCATATCAGCGACCTCCGGCGCAGGGGGATTCTTCTGGAATTTCTGGCACTGGCTTTAGAGGCAACACAGGCTTCCTGTCCTGGCCGCGGCCAGCTTTATGAATATTCCGAAGATATTTATATAAGCCGGGCAATTGATTTTATCCATTACAATTATGCAACGATTCATGTCAGTGATGTTGTAAACTTTATTGGATTTAACAGGTCATATTTTACAACTATTTTTCATAAGAAGGTAGGTGCTTCGCCGCAGGAATATATCAGGCAGTACCGGCTGAATAAAAGCTGTATTCTTCTTTCTGAAACAGGGCTTCCGATACAGGAGGTTGCCGCCAGGGTCGGTTATGAAAACCAGATGTCTTTTGCCCGTATGTTCAAAAAAACCTATGGTGTTACTCCGACCGAATTCCGGTTAAAAAACGGTGCCGTCTCTCCGGATTTTGGAACAAAAGGCTGCACGAAAATAAAAGACAGAATAAAGGAAAAATAGGAGGTTTTGCATGAGTGAGCATGTTCTGGCCAGTACTCCGCCTATGGGGTGGAATTCCTGGAATACTTTTTTTAAACATCCGGATGAGGAATTAGTCTGCCAGATTGCAGACGCGTTTGTAAAGGAGGGACTTCTGGAGGCAGGGTACCGTTATCTGATTATTGATGACGGGTGGCAAATGCGGGAACGTGATAAGAATGGTTTATTAGTTCCGAATCCAGATGCATTTCCCCATGGGCTGGAGCCTGTCATTGATTATGTACATTCCAGGGGACTGAAATTTGGGCTGTATTCCTGCTGCGGGGCGCTTACATGTGCAAGATTCCCTGGAAGCCTGGAGCACGAATTTGCCGATGCAGCACAGTTTGCTGCCTGGGGTGTAGATTATCTGAAATATGACAACTGCTTAAGGCCGGTTTCCATTCCGTCTTCCATTTTATACCGGCGGATGGGGGCTGCGCTGCGCAGCTGCGGCCGTGATATTTTATTCGCTGCATGCCAGTGGGGAACAGAGGATGTCCATCAGTGGATTCGCTCTGCCGGCGCACATACCTTCCGTTCCACGATTGATATTCAGGACTGCTGGAATTCGATAGAAACAATTGCCCTTTCGCAGATGGATAAACAGTCTTATGGCGGCATGGGATGTTTTAATGACATGGATATGCTTGTTACAGGAATGTATGGGAAAGGCACAAATCCGGAAGCATGCATGGGAGGCTGCAGCGATACGGAATACCAGACACATTTTGCTCTCTGGGCGATGATGAATTCTCCGCTTATCATTGGCTGCGACATCCGTTCCATGAACAGCAGGACAAAGGAAATACTGATGAATCCGCATCTGATTGCCATAAACCAGGATGCAGAATGCCGTGCGCCATACCGCTTGGAATGTTATGGAAATCCGGATGCTTTTGTGCTTGTCAGGCCGTTAAGCGGGGGAGATTATGCCATAGGATTTTTTAATTTCAGCGATACGGCGTCAGATGCGTCGCTGACATTATGGGATATCGGGCTTTCTGCGGCTTCGGGGCATGGCGTGGATGTCTTTGACTGTATCACGCATCAGCATCTTGGAATTCTCAAAGAGATTATTATTCCGTCACTTCCTGCACACGGCTGTGCCGTATACCGCTGTAAAATCGCCGGGAGCGGCTTATGACAAGACATTTGTGCATGGATTGCGGGGCAGCGCTGAGCGGGGATGAGATTGCACTGCACAAAAAAATTATCTGCCGTGCGGCAGAACAATATTACTGTATGGACTGCCTGGCAGCATTTTGTTCCACAAGCCGGGAGCGTCTCGAACAGCTGGTTTCTTATTATCACCGTACTGGAGAATGTATTCTTTTCGCAAAGCAGGAGAACACCCATGCAGGCCAGATGGAATAGAATCAGGCAAGATACAGGCGTCCAGACGGACGCCTGATTTTATTGGTTCACCGCTGCAAACGGGCAGCGGCTGCCAATGCATTGATTGTTCTGTGCGGCATGCCTGCAGACGATTTCTGGCTTTTCCATTTGGATATTGAAATGGGCGGCTGTAAAATCAATGGCTGCAAGGATGGAAAGATAGGAGTCCCGCTTGCAGCAGCGCGGCCCGCCGACGGTTCCTATCTGTTCCAGCGCTTTTGCGGTCATTAAATTCGAAAGGCCGAAGGGCTTTTCAGACAGAGGGGTGGATTTTGAAATAATGGATACAAATATGCCGGCGCTGATGCCTGCACCGCAGGCACCCCAGAATCCGCAGGTTCCGCCTGGAACGCTTTTTCCCCTGCGCATCATTTCAAGCAGTGCCGGCTGCAGGTCAAGGTCTCCGCCGGCATTTTTATATGCCGTCAGCAGGGCAGAGCCGGTCATGACGTGATGCTCCGGCCCGTGCATATGGCAGAATGGCTGGGACATCAGCTTCCGGATGATTTCAGCCGGATTTTTTGAGGATTCGTTTAAACAAAGCAGGGTGACGGCATCCAGGCCTTCCATATGGCATTCATTGCATACAAAATGTCCATTTACGCATCTGGTTTTGCTGTTTTCTTTTTTGTGGCATATGGCACATTCCATCAGTTCATCTGTTTCCAGATATGCAAGCGGTGCCTTGCATATGCAGCATTCTTCTTTCATGGCTTCCTTTCTTCTGGCCTGTGCTCAGGCAGGCACAAAGCGGATGGCAGATTCTTTTGCAATCATGCGGGATTCCAGTTCGTACATACGCGGCTTCGTGCCGTCGTTTATCTGGTCCGGCAGGATTTCCACAGACCTTTTTCCGATTTCATCCAGAGGCTGTGCCAGGGCGGTCAGCTTGGGGCTGAATATTAACATAAAAATATTTTATTCCAGACGTTTATACTTGTCAAGAATGAAAAGAGGCAGTGGGATTTCCCAAATGAAATCCGGCTGCTTCTTTTTGTGCTGTTTGTATCGGGCTGTGCTGGTTTCCAGAAAGAGGCCCGCAGGAGAATTTTGGAGAGAGCATGTTTAGGAGGGCTGCAGCAGGCAGTAATAGCGGGGAAAAATGTACAATAAAACATGTATTGAGGTATAAAAAAGCTTGTGGTAATATGGATTTTATATAATGCGAAAGGAATGACAAATCAATGAAAATCGAAACATGCAAAAAAGAATCCTTTACGGTAATTGGAAAAGAGGGAGCATCAACAGACGGAGCAGGTTTTATTCAAAAGCTATGGGACGATGCAAATTCCCATTTTGGAGAAATACAGCATTTGGCAAAGAAAGACGAAAACGGAAATATAATCGGAATATGGGGCGCGATGTCTGACTATTCCCGTTCTTTCCAGCCCTGGGAAGACTTTAAGCAGGGGCTTTATCTTGTGGGAGCAGAATGCAGGGATGATGCGAAGGCTCCTGACGGCTGGACAAAATGGGTGATTCCCGGCTATGAGTATCTATATGTGGAACGTGAAAATGACAGTGTTTTTCCGAAGGTACTGCAATATCTGGAAGATAACCATATTGCTCTGGCTGGGGCAGTCCATGATTTTATATGTCCCCAGACCGGGAAAGAATATATGTTTTTCCCCATTAAGAAGCTGTAGAAAATGGCAATGGACAGGGAGATTTTATGAGCAAAAAAGAGATAACAGCAAAAGAAGACTTAATGTCTGTAATCAGTTTATTCGAAAGTGCAGGCATAACATATTGGATTGATGGCGGGTGGGGTGTTGATATACTGGCAGGTAAACAGACACGAAATCATAGAGATATTGATGTAAATTATGATGCACAGCAGACAGAAAAATTGTTATGCATGCTTTTGGACTGTGGATATAAAATAGACACAGACTGGAGGCCTGTCAGAATAGAACTGTATAGTGAAAAATATGGATATTTAGATATTCACCCATTCATTTTAAATGAAGATGGAACTTCAAAGCAGGCAGATTTGGAAGGGGGATTCTATGAATTTGAAAGAGATTTCTTTGGCAATGCTTCTTTTGAAGGAAGGATAATTCCGTGTATATCTATAAAAGGACAGAAAATATTTCATTCTGGTTATGAATTAAGAGAGAAAGACAGACACGATATTGCAATTCTGGAAGCAATCTCAGGCTGATTTATAAGCTGGTTTGCTGTTATTCACACAGGGCTTTGCTGTCACGGAGTAAAACATAACGGTTTGGCTGGAACAGGCGCGTGATTCATTTTGATTGATTTTTCCAGGCAGAACCATTATAATAAAAAAGCCCTGTCACAGGAAATGCAGATTTTCGGACATGGCATAAAATAGGAGGAATTTATGCAGGGGGTTTTCACAATTGCACATCCTGCATGATACAGGGAGAACAGCAGATGAATTACAGATTTTTAATCCAATACGATGGAAGCCGCTACAGCGGCTGGCAGAAGCAGGGAAATACACAAAAGACGATCCAGGGAAAAATAGAATCCGTTCTGGAAAAGATGACAGGCACACCGGTGGAACTGCAGGCATCCGGGCGTACCGATGCCGGCGTGCACGCATATGGACAGGTTGCCAATGCGCATTTTAAGACAGAATTATCGTTCGAAGAAATCCGGGATTACTTAAACCGTTACCTGCCGGAAGACATAGCGGTGCTTGAGGTTGTTTCCGCTCATCCAAGATTCCACAGCCGCCTGAATGCATCCGCCAAAACGTACCGCTACCGCATCCGCACCAGTCCGGTCAAAGATGTGTTTTCCAGAAAATATGCCTGCAGCATGGCAGGGCCTTTTGATGCGGACAGGATGCGCAGGGCAGCGGCACTTTTAACCGGCACGCATGATTTTACATCTTTTTGCGGAAACCGCAGAATGAAAAAATCAGCAGTACGCACGATTTATGATATCCATATCGAAGAAACGAAGGACGAGCTGGTGATGTGGTTTACCGGGGACGGCTTTTTGCAGAACATGGTCAGAATACTTGCAGGGACGCTGGCAGAAACCGGGCTTGGAAAGCGCACGCCGGAAAGCATGACGGATATTCTGGAAGCAAAAAACAGGGATGCGGCAGGAATTACCATGCCGGCACACGGGCTTGCACTGATGCAGGCCGATTATGAGAAAAAAATATGAAAGAAAAATGGTTTGTGTCAGCAAAGAAGGCTGATTTTCAGGCAATCGGACAGCGGTTCGGGATTGACCAGGTGACAGCCAGAATTATCATTAACCGGGGGATAACCGGGGAAGAAGCAATTGCTGCATATCTGTCCTGCTCCCGGCAGCAGCTGCATGACCCGCACCTTTTAAAGGATGCGGAAAAAGGTGCAGCCATTCTTGCCCGGAAAATCCGGGAAGGGAAAAAGATACGGATTATCGGTGATTATGATATCGACGGCGTCAATGCTTCTTATATCCTGACCGCGGGTCTGCGCGCCTGCGGGGCCCCGGCTGACCCGGTTATTCCTGACCGCGTGCATGACGGGTACGGAATCAATGAAAGAATCATTGCGAAGGCCGCAGAAGACGGCGTGGACACCATCCTGACCTGTGACAACGGCATTTCCGCGTATTCGGAAATTGAGTTTGCGAAACGCCTGGGGCTGACTGTGATTGTGACCGACCACCATGAGGTGCCGTTTACGGTCAGTGATACAGGGGAAAAGGCTTACCGGATTCCGCCGGCAGATGCGGTTATCAATCCGAAGCAGGAAGACTGCGGCTATCCATACCCGGGACTGTGCGGAGCGGCAGTTGCATGGAAATTTATCCAGGTCTTATATGAACAGATGGGAATCGAGACAGAGCGCAGCTTCGATATGATTGCACATGTGGCGTTTGCAACGGTCGGGGATGTCATGGAGCTGACCGGGGAAAACCGCACGCTTGTCAGGCTTGGGCTGGATGCAATTCGAAAAACAGACAATCCAGGGCTGCTTGCGCTTATCCGCCAGAACAAGCTGGAACAGGAAAAAATCAAGTCCTGGCATTTTGGCTTCGTGCTTGGCCCCTGCATCAATGCAAGCGGCAGGCTCGATACGGCAAGACGCTCCCTGCAGCTGCTGTTAGAGCCGTCCCTGGAACAGGCGTCCGTTCTGGCAAAGGAGCTCGTGGAGTTAAATGACAGGCGCAAAGGGCTAACGCTGCAAGGCATTGAGCAGGCCCGCAGCATTATAGAAGAACAGGGCATTTACAAAGACAGCGTAATGGTTGTGTATCTGCCGCAGTGCCATGAAAGCCTGGCTGGGATTATTGCGGGCAGAATCCGTGAGATTTACCATAAGCCGGTCTTTGTGCTGACCGATGCCGAAGACGGCGGCATAAAGGGCTCCGGCCGTTCGATTGAAGCCTATTCCATGTATGAGGAAATGTCAAGATGCGCACCGCTTATGACCAAATTCGGCGGGCATCCGATGGCAGCCGGGCTTTCCATGAAGCGCGAAAATGCGCAGCGCTTCCGTCAGGAGCTGAATGCATGTGCCAGCCTGACAGAAGAAGATTTTATAGAAAAAATACATATCGATGTGCCGATGCCGCTGTCTTATATCAGTGCGCGGCTGATTCGGGAGTTAGAGTGCCTTGAGCCGTTCGGGAAAGGAAATGAGAAGCCGGTATTTGCAGTCCGTGACCTGCATCCGGTGCGGGCAAATATTGTGGGCAGGAATAAAAATGTGCTAAAGCTTTCTGTGGAAGACGGCGCAGGCGGCCTGATGGATGCCGTATACTTTGGTGATATCGATGCGTTTTTGGAGTTTCTGCGTGAAAAATCCTCAGAAAGTGCAGTAAAAGCACTGATGCGCGGCGCGCCGCAGGATATCCGGTTTTCCGTGACATATGACCCGTCCATCGATGCCTATATGGGAAGGGAGCGCGTCCAGATTATTATCCGGCATTACTGCTAGAGCGTGTTTGAAAAATCATTTCCGCAATCTGCACTCCCCACTTTGCGGAAAATTTATCTCCAATTTATGAGGCATAGCGGGCTGTGCTGATAAAATCTGGCTGCCGCACGAAGAAAAACAGATACAGGATATGGTGAAGAAATCAGCCATATCCTGTATTATTTTTCTTAATGCGGCAGCCCCTTTTTGTACTTTTATCTGTGTCAGGCTATAAAACCTGAGTTCCAGGCAAAAATAGCACAGGCTGTTTTTCGTTACATGGTTTATTCAGCTGCTGTGGCATCTGCTGCTGATTTTGCTTCATCTGGAACGGTAAAATCTTCCGCAGCATTGTAATTCGAACAGTTCATAACCATTTTCATTTTCGGAATGCTCATAGATAAGCCTTCTGCCTGGTCTGCCATAGATTCTACTACGGTCTTAATCAGGGCATCCATGACGGAAGTCATGTCCATTTCATATTTTACCGGATAGAAGCTTTCTGCATCAATCCATAAATCAATGGTAATATCCCCAAGGTCTGTCATCATGCTTTCCAGCTGGCTGGAATCTACGCTGAGGGAGCTCTGGAAGGAATCCAGCGCGCCGGTAGAAAGCAGGGTTTCTTTGACATCATCCCCGGTCATGGTAGCGGTATATTTGTAAGCGTCAGCCCCGTCAACCTGTTCTTTTCCGGCAGCTTCGTAAGTATAAGCATCGGAAAGGTATTCGTTCATGCTGCTGGCAGCGTCATACTGCGCGAGTGCATCCATTGCAACAGACTGTGACTGCCATGCAGTGCCGTCTGTCATATACATTGTGCAGGTGCCGTCTTCGCCGGTTTCGGCATAAACAGTCAGAGATGTAGAACCGTTTTCGCCAGCATCCACGGTTGTATCAGCTTTAAAACGCATCGGGTTATAAAAACAGGACATATCCACGGTGGTAACGGTCTGCATAGACTGTGATTCCCCGTTTGCGGCTAAGTCCATATCCATTTCCATGACCATTTTTGCGTTCATGCTGGAAACGTCACCCATTTTTTCTTTTGCAGAAGCAAGCGCATCGACATCTTTTTCATCGTCTGCAGGTGCTTCTTCCTGCTTGTCACCGCTGTCTCCTGCATCCTGTTGCGTGGATGAAGACGGTTTATTGGCGTCGTCGTTGCCGGCATCTGCGCTTCCACAGGCTGTAACAGATACAGACAGGGCAGCTGCTAAAAATAATGCCAGAAATTTGTTTCTCTTTTTCATCGGTTACTTCCTCCCTAAATTGGTATGTAGCTTTAGATACCTGTATATAGTATAACGTTTTGGGGGATTTGTCAAACGGATTCCTGATTTTCATAACGGGATGTAAGGCGTTTGGGATTGCGGAAATGCTGCAGCGGCCGCATGGTTTGGGAATGGGAAGGAGATGGGTGCCCGACACCGGAGCACGGCAGGCATCCATCCCTGTTTTGTGCATGGCAATAGACCGTTCGCAGCGAGAGTTCTGCTGCATAATCTGTCTGGTTTGCGGAACATGCAGGTTTTTTAATCTGCCATTTCCAGGCATAAAATATCCCCCACGCCGCAGTTTAAATACAGGCAGATTTTTTCCAGCACATCAAAGCTGATCCGCGTTGTCCGGTTGTGGTTTAAATTCCGCAGCGTGGATGTAGAAATTCCGGTATCTTTGGCCAGCTGGTTCTGGGAAACCCCTCTGCTGTCCAGCATCTGGTCTAATGTCACTTTCATATAAAGCCTCCTGAATCTGTTTTTAGGGAAAGTCTGCCCGGAATGAAGCAGAAATATGCGCAATGGTTCAGATAACTTTACGGCTATATGCAAAGGGAGTGGAAAACCGGGCGTATCAGGGAAAAGCATGCTGATACGCCCGGTTTTTCTGTTTCTCGTTTTTCCATATAATGGGAAAACGTTTTCCAAAATTTTCCAAAAAAAGTAAGAATCAAATCAGATAATTGCAGTTGCAATTGCAAGCTCCGGCTGTGTCGTGTCCACTCTGGTGTACTGAAGCGTTACGTCCAGGTCTGATTCAATCATCATGGCATAAGGAACGCCTCTTGGAATGGATGCGCCGTCTGCGTTTTTGAGCCTGTCCAGACGGATATGGCTGGGG
>CAJTSV010000024.1:0-14123 GCA_910579075.1 uncultured Eubacterium sp. | reverse complement strand
CACCGAAAAACCCGCCATTTTCGGGCGGTCTTCAAAGAAAAGCGTGAGATTTACCGTAGCCGGGGATGCATTTGTGTTTAAGACACAGACAGCCTCGTGGCTGACATATGCGCCGTTGTCCGTTTCCGGCCAGTAGCAGTCAGGGATGTATTTTGTCATGCAATGACCTCCTTTCAATGATATTCTGATACGTGTTTCATTATATACATGGCAGGGCAGTATTTCAACAAAAAAATATTTATCAGCAATTGTTACAAAATTGACGTGTCAATATTGTATAAAAATGATATTTACTTTTGACATAAATCTGTGATAATATACAAACACAAACGGGAAAACGTTTTCCCAATTCTCACACTCATTTTAGTATGGAATATGTATATGATTGATGATATGCTATAATTTACTACTAAAAATGATAAGGAGAAGAATAATGCTTGAAAAATTAAGAGAAAAAAATCCATCACTGGACATTCTGCCGGTGGAAGCACCAGAGTTTGGCGTTTATGGGATGGTGCATGAAGGAGTTGCAGTCCCGCAAATGAAAGCTTTTGTACAGGCACATGGAACGCAGGATGCGGAAGAATTATACATACCATGTGAAGATAAGCTGATGGAGATGGAGGAGAGCCGGGTTTTCAAGGAAAACCTGTTTGGCCAGGTAAACTGCCAGATTGGATATTATCATGGAAGGGCGGTAAAGCTGAATGCGGTTGAATACCACAAATGCAGCGAGGTGCTTGTCCTGTTTGAGCCGGCCGTGCTCGTGCTTGGTTCTGTATGGGAAATTAAAAATCATAAGCTGGATTCTTCCGTGATGAAGCTGTTCTATGTACCGGCAGACACCTGCGTGGAACTGTATGCAACAACGCTCCATTTTTCGCCGCTGATGGCGACAGGCAGAGGGGTCAGCCAGGTCGTAGCCCAGGCAGCGGGGACGAATACACCGCTGGTAACAAAGCGTGAGGAGCGCATACAGACAGACCGGTATCTTCTGGAACGCAACAAATGGGTCCTGGCGCACGGGGAGTATGTAAAATCCCTTGGTGAAGGTGCTTATGAGGGCATTATTGGAGACAACATCACCCTGTCCCCGTTAGATTAAAGGACAGGGGGTGGCAAGATGAGTGTGAGTATCAAAGAAGTGGCGAGCCGTGCAGGTGTCAGCATATCCACCGTTTCCAGAGTGATTAACGGTTCGAAAAAGGTCAGCCCGCTTCTGAAAGTAAAAGTAGAACGGGCGATTTCAGAAACGAATTATTCTACGAACAGCATTGCCCGGGGACTGAAAATTTCCAAGACAAAAAATATCGCAGTCATTATAACGGCTATTTCCAGAACGTTTTTTACGGATGTGCTGGAAGGAATCAGCAAAGAGGCGGAGGAACATGGCTATTCGGTCGTGATTGCGGAAACATATGACAGCATCGAAAAAGAAATGTATCTGGTAGATTATTTTGTGTCCCAGTGGGTGGACGGGATTATCCTTGCATCCAGTGCTTATGGGAACGGGCTGAAGGTCCGCAAATATCTGGAAGGGCTGGACAAGCTGGATAAAAAGGGAGCCAGAATACCGGTGATTACCCTGGAATACCCGATTAATAACAAAAACGTCGATGCAGTAGCGATAGACAACGAACAGGCAGCTTATGAAGCAGTGACCTATCTGATCCGCCAGATACACTGCAAAAACATTTTACATATATGCATTCCCTTTGAACATTACCTTGGACAGGAACGGATGGCGGGCTTTAAACGCGCACTGGAAGAAAACGGGCTTCCGTTCGTGCAGGAAAATGTAGTGGAGTGCGACTATACTTCTTATTCCGGCTATAAAGCAGTCAAAAAGATTGCGGGACAGAGACGGGATTTTGACGGAATTTTCTGTGATAACGACCAGATGGCGGTCGGGGTATTAAAAGCATGTGAGGAGCTGCATATCCGCATTCCGGAAGACGTGGCCATTATGGGAAATGACGATGTGTTTGTCGCATCGGTTGTTTCTCCAAGCTTATCGTCTATCCATGTGCCAAAGTACGAAATGGGAGCGCTGGCAATGAAGCGCCTGGTGGAAGTGCTGTCAGCGATTGAGGAAGGAAAAAAATATCCGAAGCGCAAAGTGCTTTTGCTGCAGCATCAGATTATTGAACGGGAGAGCACGGTGAAGGACAACCGGGAGAGCCTGAAATACCTGTTCTGGTAACAGCATTTTATATGCCTTATTTATAATAGGAAGAAAAACCGTCAGAAAACATCTGCCAGCAGCCGCGAAACAGAATGAAATTCCGGCATTGCGTAAATCTGCGCATCGGGGATTTTCATAAATAACAAATACGAGGAGGTTTGAAAATGAGCAGTATCGAGAAAAACTATGAGATTGCAAAAGAAATGTATGCGCAGAAGGGCGTAGATACGGACAAGGTGTTGGAAACCTTAAAAGAAACGCCGATTTCTGTACACTGCTGGCAGATTGACGACCTGACGGGGTTTGAAAATCCGGAAGCGGTGCTATCGGGAGGAATTGCAGCATTTGGAAATGCTCCTGGAAAACCGCGCAGCAGGGAGGAGTACATGAAAAACCTGGATGAAGCGTTAAGCCTGATTCCTGGTGCAACAAAGCTGGCCCTGCATGCCGTTTACCGGGATGAGACAGGAAAAGGCGTAGAGCGCAATGCCCTTGGCCCGGAGCATTTCAAAGGCTGGGTAGATTATGCAAAGGAAAAGCATATCGGCCTTGATTACAACCCGACTTATTTTTCCCACCCGATGTCAGATTCCGGCTTTACACTTTGCAGCCGGGATGAGGGAATCCGCCAGTACTGGATTGAGCACGGAAAGAAAAGCCGCGAAATCGGTGCTTACTTCGGAAAAGAGTTAGGACAGGTCTGCATTACAAACCACTGGATTGGGGACGGTTACAAAGACCATACGATTGACAAGATGGAGCCAAGGGCAATTTTAAAAGATTCCCTGGACCGTATTTTTGCAGAGCCGATTGACCGTAAATATAACGTTGATTCGGTAGAAAGCAAGCTGTTCGGCCTTGGAAGCGAAAGCTATGTGCCGGGCTCGCATGAATTTTATACCAATTATGCCATGACCCATGATAACTGCATCGTGTGCATGGATGCAGGGCACTTCCACCCGACAGAGCAGGTTTCTGCCAAGATTTCTTCCTACCTGGTATTTGGAAAAGAACTGATGCTTCATGTGAGCCGTCCGGTAAGATGGGACAGCGACCATGTCGTGATGCTGGATGACGAGACAAAAGCCATTATGCAGGAGATTGTACGCTACGACGCACTGGACCGCGTGCATATCGGACTGGACTACTTTGATGCAAGCATTAACCGGATTGCAGCAACTGCGCTTGGTGCAAGGAATGCGAGAAAAGCGCTGATGCTGGCACTGTTAGAGCCGTCAGAGGAACTGATCCGCATCGAACGCGAGGGTAACCTGACCAGAAGGCTGGCACTCAGCGAAGAAATGAAATCCATGCCGTTCGGCCTCGTATGGGATATGTTCTGCGAGATGGAAGGCGTTGCCGGAAACAGCTGGCTGGATAAATACAACTAATCCGAACAGACAGGAAGGAGAAACAGGCATGAACAACATTTTAATCCCTAATACAGAATTATCGGTATCGCCTTTCGGGCTTGGCACGGTAGACGCAGGCCTTTTGTGGGACGGTGCAGACGCAGACCGCGTGTTTGAAACATATTTAGAGCTCGGCGGCAACCTGCTGGATTCTGCACACGTATACTCGGACTGGGTACCGCCTGAGATAGCAAGAAGCGAGAGAGTCATCGGTGACTGGCTTGCAAGAAGCGGCAAGCGCGATAAAATCGTGCTGATTACCAAGGGCGGCCATCCGGATATGACCGGCGAAAATCCAGACACGCATATGAACCGCATGCACCGCGAAGATATGGTCAAAGACCTGGATGAGTCCTTAAAGCAGCTGCGCACGGATTATATCGACCTTTATTTCTACCACAGGGATGATGTGACCATTCCGGCAGAGGAGACGATTGAGGTTATGCAGGATTTTGTAAAACAGGGAAAAATCCGCTATTACGGCTGCTCGAACTGGTCAACAGAACGCATGATGGCAGCAGATAAATACTGTGCCGAAAAAGGGTACCGCAGCTTTGCAGCAAACCAGGCACTGTTAAACCTTGGATATAAATACATGAATCCTCTGGCAGACGATACGATGTGTGCCATTGACGGGGAAATGCAGGCTTACCATAAGAATAACCCGGGCAATCTGGCAATGCCTTATATGGGCGTGTGCAGCGGTTTCTTCCATATATATGACAGCAAGGGAGAAGAAGCAGTCAAAAACAGCCCGTATTATACAGAAGGCAACCTGAAAATGGCAAAGCGCATGGCAGAGCTCAAAGAAAAATACAACGCGACCATTACACAGATTGTACTTGGATTTTTCACGGTTCAGGATTTCCCGTGCGTGCCGTTATATGGCGCACAGTCTGCGGACACGCTTGCAGAAGCTGCAGGAACGTTTGAAATCAGCTTCGACAAAGAAGATTACATATTCTAGGCAATGCATCTGAAAGGGAAGGAGAAGTATTCTTATGGATATAATTTTAAAACTGGAAGATATCTGTAAAAGTTTCCCGGGAGTCAAGGCGCTGGACCATATGCAGATTGAGCTGGCCAGGGGTGAGATGCATGCAGTCTGCGGAGAAAACGGAGCCGGCAAATCGACGATGATGAAGGTTATCACCGGAGTGTACAAGGCAGACAGCGGCAATATGTACCTGAATGGCGAAAAAGTGTCAATCAGGGAACCGAATGATGCTTATGCAAAGGGGATTGCCATTATCTTTCAGGAGACCAGCCTGTTTAAAGACCTGACAGTCCTGGAAAATATCTTTATGGGACATGAGCCGGTAAAGAAAGTCTTTGGGGGCATTAACAATATCGATTACAAGGCTATGCGGACAAAAGCGCAGCAGATATTTGAATTCCTTGGCATTGACAAGGATATCAGCTTTGACGCAAAGGTGGATGACCTTGGCGTGGCGGCAAAACAGATGGTGGAAATTGCCAAGGCGCTGACCTATGATGCAAATATCCTTATCTTCGACGAGCCGACCGCAGCACTGACGAGCAAGGACGTGCGCGCGCTGTTTGGGACGATTGCAAGGCTCAAGGCAAGCGGCATTTCCATGATGTATATCAGCCACCGCATGGAGGAGATTTTTGAAATCGCTGACCGCGTGACGGTTATCCGCGACGGCTCGTATGTCAGAAGCGCAGCAATCGGTGATGTTACAGAAAAAGAACTGATTGCATGGATGGTCGGGCGCGAGATGAATGAAATGTACCCGAAGGCAGAGGTAGAGATTGGCGGGCCGATTCTGAAGGTGAAAAACCTGTGCAAGGCCGGGCTGCTCAATAATATTTCTTTTGAGGTCCGGCAGGGGGAAATCTTCGGCGTAGCCGGGCTTGCAGGAGCAGGCAGAACCGAGATGGCAGAATGCTTGAGCGGCCTGATGCACAGCGATTCCGGCGATGTGGAGTTTTACGGCAAGCCGCTGAATGCAAAAGCATACAGGGATGCCGTGGATGCAGGATTTGTCTATATTTCCGAAGACCGCAAGAAATACGGGCTGAGTGTGCCTATGACAATTAAAGAAAACCTGACCATGTCGATTCTTTATAAAATATCCAAGACCGGTTTTATTGACTTTAAGGAAGAAGAACGGGTTGTGGATGATTATATGCAGAAGCTGCGTGTCAAAGCACCGGACCGGGAATTTGTGGTAGAGAATCTGTCCGGCGGCAACCAGCAGAAGGTGCTTGTGGCAAAAGCGCTGTGCGCGAAGCCAAGGCTGCTGATTTTAGACGAGCCGACCAGGGGCGTGGATGTCGGGGCAAAATCCGAGATTCACAGGATTATCAGCAACCTGGCAAAGGAAGGGCTTTCGATTATCATGATTTCATCGGACATGCCGGAGCTTTTGGGCATGAGCGACCGGTTGATGGTTATCAAGGCCGGAACCAAAACAGGGGAGCTGGACAGGGCAGATTTCTCGCAGGAGAAAGTTCTTGAGATGGCTTTATAACTAAGGAGGAAAAAGAATGAAAACACAAAAAAATCCAATCGCTGCATTCTTTACTTCCCGGGAAGGATATCTGGCAATCTTTGTTGCTATCCTGTTTGTAGTGCTTTTCTTTACAACGAACTTAAGTGGAAGTATGTATATTTTCTTAAGAGACCTTGCCTACCTGATTGCGGGCGGCCTGGCTCTTATGATGGTCATTATGCTGGGTGAAATTGATATTTCTTCCGGTACGGTTCTCGGGTTAATCGGATTTGTAACCGGGACGACGTTAAAAATGGGGCTTCCGATTCCTGTGGTCGTTCTGCTTGCAGTCTGCGTGGGAATGATAAATTCCGCTGTTATCGCATTTATTACCGTGCGGTTCCGCGTGCCGTCCATGATTGTATCACTGGCTATGGTAAAGCTGCATGTCGGTCTGTTCCCGCTGCTGCCGGATGCCGGGTGGGTATCGAATATCCCGTCCCATATATCGGATGTCGGCGGCGCAAGGCTGTTTGGCGTATTTCCGGTAATCCTGATTTTTGCACTTGTCCTGCTTGTATTTTTCTGCTGGTTTATGAAATATACAAGATTCGGACGCAAGGTGTATGCTGTGGGCGGTAATAAAGAATCTGCAAAGCTGGCAGGCATTAATTCAGACCGCGTGACATTTATTACGTTCCTTATATCGGGCGCGCTGTTAGGCATTACAGCTGTAATGTACTGGCTGCCAAAGACACAGGTTATCCCGAGCGGTACCATCGGCATGGAAATGTATTTCCTTCCGATAGCAGTTGTAGGCGGTGTCAGCATTATGGGCGGTACCGGAAGGCCGATCGGCATACTGGTAGCCGGAATCCTGATTGCAATGCTGCAGAGGGCCTGCCTGCTGTTCGGCCTTGGAAACCAGTATGTATATTTAAGCTATGGCCTGATTGTGCTTGTAGCCGTATATGCAACGGTTTCTGATATTAAAATTTTCAAATCCAATAAGACAGCAGGAGGTGCATCATGAAACAGAAAATGAAAATATCTTATGAATTCATCATGTTTTTGATTCTGGCTGCACTGATTGTACTGTTTGGAATTCTGACAGGCGGCATTTTCTTTGACCCGGCTGTTATTCTCGGAACCACATCGGATATTGCTTACCTGGGCATTATGGCAATGCCGATGACGTTCGTAATACTGACAAGCGGCATTGACTTGTCCGTTGGCTTTATGATGGTGTCTTCGGCTATGGTATTCAGCGTTGTTTACCAGGCAACAGGCTATCATATCCTGTTTGCAGTACTTGCCTGCCTGGCATCCGGATTTGTATTCGGTTCCATTAACGGCGTGATTGCAGCAAAGACAAAAATCAACCCGTGGCTGATTACGATGAGCACGATGTACATATTCCAGAGTATTACCTGGTTTTTCGGTACTTCGTATGCGTTTTCCACCGGCTATGCGATTACCAACTTTGGCTACGGCACCATCGGAATCGTGCCAAACCAGCTGATTGTGCTCCTGATTTCGTTTGCAGTCTTTTATATCCTGGATAAAAAGACTACCTTCGGGCGTTACATTCATGCAATCGGCTACAATGAGCATGCCGTAAACTATTCCGGCGTTAATGCCAACAAAATGAAATATTTTGCCTATATGATTATGGGCGTTGTCTGCTCTGTGTCAGCCATGATGTACCTTGGCAAAAGCTGGCAGGTAAACCAGACAACCGCTGTCAATATGAATATTGAAGTCATTGCACTCGTTGTACTCGGCGGCACGAGCACGGCAGGCGGCGTCGGCGGCGTGACAGGAACGCTGTTTGCAGCGCTTATCGTGGGCGTGTTAAAAAGAGGGCTTGCACTGATGGGCCTTGGCGGGGATGTTTACAACTTCGTGCTTGGCGGCGTGCTGATTGCATCGCTGATTATGTTCGCATATCTCGAGAAGAAAAAGAAAATCGTCAGCCGTGAAATGGCAATTAAAAATATGGATGAATAATCATTACAATTTATCAAATAGGAGGATAATGATATGAAATTAAGAAAAGTAACAGCACTTGTACTGGCAGCAGTCATGACATTTTCTCTTGCAGCGTGCGGCGCTACACCGGATAATACACCGACGACATCCGGGAATGAAGCTTCCGGCGGAGATTCTGACAAAGAGGCAGATACTCCTGCACCGTCATCCGGCGGGGATGGCAAGCTGACCATTGCGTACATCCCGAAAGAGAGAAACGAAGCGTTCTGGCAGGCAGTAGAAAGCGGCGCACAGAGTGCGGCAGATACGCTTGGCGCAGAACTGAAAATGTACGGTGACCCGGCTGGCTCCAATACGGCTTCCAACCAGGCAACCTATGTAGAGACAGCAACACAGTCCGGCGTGGATGCCATTGCTTTCGCAGCACTGGATGCGGACAGCACGGACGCAGTGCTGCAGGCAGCTATGAACAAGGGCATTGCAGTCGTTGGCTTTGACTCTGACCCGGGCCCGGAAGCAAGGGACTGGTTCGTAAACCAGGCAGACCCGGAAGGTATTGCAAAAGCCTGCCTTGATGACCTGGTAAAGAACCTGGAAGGCAAATTCTCCAAAGAAAACCCGGCTGTTGTATACCTTGTATCAACAAACCCGACAACACCGAACCAGAATACATGGATTGAATATATCAAGAAGGTATATTACAGTGATTATGAAATCAAGCTTTCCGAAGCAGACGGCGTTTCCATTGACTTTGATGCTTCCAAGGAAAATACAAAATCCGGCAGCTTTACGGTAAATGACGCTTATGCATGCCTGGATGTGAAAGTAAACCCGGATAACGATATTATTTATGCAGGCGACGGTTCCGGCAATGATATCATTCCTGGCGTTGTTGCAGCACATCCGGAAATCAATGCACTGGTTTCCCTGACAACAAACGTTATTGATACCTGTGCACAGACCATTAAAGACCTGAATATGCAGGAAACCTGTATTTTCAACGGAATTGCAGTTCCGGCATCCTGCGAATCTTACCTGACAGACGGCATTATGACAGAGGTTGTACTCTGGCAGGCATATGACCTTGGATATCTGGCAGTAGAAGCAGCTGTTGCAGCAGCAAAGGGCGAGCTTACCGGGGATAAATATGTATCGACACTTTCCGGCACAACACAGGTAGAAGGCGTATCAGAATATCCGGCAGAAGGCCATAAGATTAACGGCAAGGAAATTATCCTTGGAGACCCGGCTACCTTTACACTGGACACCCTGGGGGCATGGAAAGAATAATAAGGAGTTTCCAATATGAGATATCTGGTGGGAATAGACAATGGAGGAACCTTTTCAAAGGCGGCAGTCTTTGACGAGGATGGAAATCAGATTGCGGTAGCCAGCGAAGGAACCGTAACGATTACCCCGAAACCCGGATATACAGAGCGTGATATGGAGCAGCTCTGGCAGGTCAATGCCAGAGCGGTCCGTACCGCAATCGAAAAAAGCGGGATTGACCCGCAGCAGATAAAGGGCGTATCATTTTCCGGGCACGGAAAAGGCTTATATCTGGTGGACGGGGAAGGCAGGCCGGCTTACAACGGCATTCTGTCGACAGACAGCAGGGCCTGGGAATATATAGAAAAATGGCACAAAGACGGGACGAGCCAGAAGGTATATCCGAAAACATACCAGGATATTCTCGTTATGCAGCCGGTGGCGCTGCTGGCCTGGATGAAAGACCACGCCCCGCAGGTGCTGCAGAACACCCGTTATATTTTTGCAGTCAAGGACTATATCCGGTATATGCTGACCGGGGAAGCTTTCGCAGAATATACGGATTTTACAGGTGCCAATCTCGTAAACCTGAATACGGGTGCTTACGACAGGGAGCTGTTAGGGCTGTTTGGCATCGAAGAAGTATATGGAAAGCTTCCGCCGCTGCGCTATTCGAGCGATGTCTGCGGACATGTCACGAAAAAGGCGAGCGCGGAAACAGGCCTTCCGGAAGGAATTCCTGTAGCGGCCGGGATGTTTGATGTGGATGCCTGCGGCATTGCATCGGGCCTTGCAGATGAAAACCAGATGTGCATGATAGCAGGCACGTGGAGCATCAATGAGTTTATTGCAAAAGAACCGGTAACGAATGGCACCGTGGCATTAAATTCCATGTTCTGCATCCCGGGCTATTATCTGGTAGAAGAAAGCAGCCCGACCTCGGCTGGAAATATGGAATGGTTTGTCCGCAATCTGATGGGCTATGAAAAACAGGAAGCAGAACAGCAGAAGGGCTCCGTATATGACATTACAAACGAATGGGCTGCATCGATTGAGCCGCAGGACAACAGCCTGGTTTTCCTTCCGTTTTTGAACGGTTCCAACGAAGACCCGCTTGCAAAGGGCACGTTTGTAGGACTGACTGCATACCATACGAAAAAGCATATGCTGCGTGCAGTATATGAAGGAATTGTATTCTCGCACCTGACACATGTCAAAAAGCTGCTGTTAAACCACGAAATCCCGGCATCCATCCGCCTGTCCGGCGGAGCGGCCAATTCCCGGGTGTGGGTGCAGATTTTTGCAGACGCGCTTCAGATTCCGGTAGAGACAATCTCGGATAAGGAGCTTGGCGCTCAGGGCGCGGCTATGGCAGCCGGCATCGCAGCTGGCATTTACAGCGGCTATCAGGAAGCAGTGCAGCGCACGGTCACCATTACAGACCGCGTCCTGCCAAGGACAGAGTACAAAGAGATTTACGAACAAAAATATGCCGCTTACCGGGGCGTGATTGAAGGTCTCGGCAGTGCATGGCAGTTTTTTAAAAACCAGTAGGATATCCTGGGACAGGGACTGCGTACAGGGCGGTTCCTGCTCCCGGGATTTTTATATCATCCGGAAAGTTCTCTGATTTTCCTTATGATATAAAAAAGTTCCCCAGGATGCGCACGCAAACGGGATTTTTATCTATCGGAAATTTTAAGAAGGAGGAGTTTATGAAAGCATATACACTTGGCATGTATGAAAAAGCAGTTCCAAATGAGCTGTCATGGAAAGAAAAACTGGAAGCTGCCAGGACAGCCGGATATGATTTTTTTGAAATCAGTATCGATGAAACAGAGGAAAAATTAAACCGGCTGAAAATGAGCGGTGAAGAACGGCAAAAGCTGTGCCAGCTTATGCATGAGATTGGAATGCCAATCCGCTCGATGTGTTTAAGCGGCCACCGCAAATACCCGATGGGAAGCAGCAGCCCGCAGACGGAACAGCGCAGCATGGAGATTATGGAAGATGCCATTCAGTTTGCAGACGATTTGGGAATCCGCATGATTATGCTGGCCGGATATGATGTCTATTACGAGGAAGGCTCTGAGGAAACGGCAGCCCGGTTTTTGAAAAACCTGGAAAAAGCTGTGAAGCTGGCAGCACGCCATGGCATGATACTGGCATTTGAGACAATGGAGACAGATTTTATGAATACGACAGGCAAAGCCATGGAATATGTCCGTAAAATCGCATCCCCGTACCTGCAGGTATACCCGGATATTGGAAATATTACCAACGCAGCCGTTGCAGCCGGAACGGATGTGCTGGAGGACTTAAGGAGCGGCAGCGGAAATCTGGCTGCACTGCACTTAAAAGAGACAATGCCGGGAAAATTCCGGGATATGATGTACGGCGACGGCCATGTGGACTTTGAAAGTGCCATAAAAACAGCGTGGGAGCTGGGCATCCGCCGGTATGTGACAGAATTCTGGTACCTTGGCAGCGAAACGTGGCGGGAAGACCTGAAAAAAGCACACGATGCCATGAGCAGCCTGCTGGATAAGCAGTAGCACGGGCATAAATCCGGCCCGGATTCTCACAGGCAGAATCCGGGCCGGCTGCATTGCAGGGTTACGCAGCTTTTCTCAGCAGAATACGATAATCCGGCCTGGAGAAGCCTGTGGCGGAATGCTTCTGGTCGTTGCCGAATAATAGACGAGCAGGAACTGGTTGCCGGGACTGCAGTCAAACGGCTGGCCATTGACAGTCTGTACCATCGTACTGTCTGCGATGTTCAGCTGTAAAGAGCGGTCAGAGGCCAGAAGGCTGCGGTTAAAATGCTTCAGCGTTACCTGTTCATTCCGGCCGGTCACCGTGACAATCTGGGCGCGGTACTGGGGCGGAAATATCAGGGGTACCGGAAGGCTGCTGTCATAAAAAGCCGTTACGCGCATGCCTGTGCGCAGCTGCCGGCTGTCAATCACAAGTGTATTGGAATCTATGGCAAAATTTACAATGCCATTGGCCGTGCGCAGGGCACTCATCTGGCTGCAGCAGTCATTACCCCGTGCAATATTCATAATCGTGCCTGTAACAGGAACAAGTGTTTCAAGTGACATAATCAAACCTTTTTCTTTTAAAATATGCTGGCGGCGGTGAAATGGTACTTGAAAACCCATACCCGCTGAAAATCATTGAAAAAAGGAGGGTTCCGGCGCTTCATCTGCCCACCGTACCGAAAACGTACCAGACAAAATCCGGTTCTTGATTTCCAATAGAAAAGGTGCTAAACTATGCATGAAAAGTATAGGAAAGTTAAAAAGCTGTTACTGTATCGTATTTGTTCAAAGTGCGGGAATTGCGATATTAAGGAGAGGTTCGTTATGAGTGAAAGAGAGTTAGCCAAACAGATTATTGATAAACTGCCGGAATATAAAATCAGCAGTCTGCTTCTTTTTTTGAGGGGAATACAGTTTGACGATGATATAGAGGATGACTTGTATTGTGAAAAATTAGTGGAAGAATATCTAAATAATCCGGACCCAGAAAAGCATGAAACAGTTACACTTGAAGAACTGGCGGCAAGGGAAGGGATTGCATTGTGAAAAAGTACAGAATCATCATTGAAAAACTGGCAGAAAAGTTTATCATAAAACTGCCAAAGCCGGATAAGGAAAGGGTTTTAAGGGCGATTCACGAACTGCCGGCGGGAAACGATATAAAGCGTCTGAAAGGCAGGAAAAGCATGGGGCTTTACAGGCTCCGTGTGGGCGATTACCGGATTATTTATAAAGTGAACAATAATGAATTAATTATTTGTGTGATTGATGCCGGAAACAGGGGGCAGATATACAGTAAATATTAACAGGACAGGCATTGTCTGACAGTCTGGAGATGGGTCTGTGACATACTGCCAGGCATAATTAAAGTAATTTAGAGATATGGGGGCATATCAGATAGTAAAAATCTGATATGCCTTTTTGTATAATCATTTATTTTTTTGGCAGTGCGTAGAATGCGCATGTGAGTTTGCTAAAAATGGCTGTCGATATGACGAAGCGGCGGGTGGACAGGGAAGACTGTCAACCCCTTTACCGACAGGCACTTGCCTAAGCAAGTGGGGGTTTATAGTCTGGTGTAAAGCCAGCCGATAACCGCATCATTGTAAGGGGCTTGGTTTCCGCGCTTTTTGGAAATCAAGCCTTAACTGTCTGAATGTTTTCAGGCTTTTCACAGACAGCGGCTCTTGAATCTGGGGCGTTTTTCGGCACGTCCAGTGTTGAAGTATGGACAGGAATCAGTTTCTGCTTTGGGTACATTATACTGCGGGAAAAGTAAACGACTTTTTTAAAATTTTGCACATGGATAAAAAACACTGGTTTTGGCAGAATAGAAATGAGAAAGAACTTGATTCATAGATGGGACTATGGTATCTTAAATTAAGAAGTATCAATGCCAGGAAGAAAGCAGGTGAGTTTATGGCATATGCATTACAAGATGAAAAAGTGAACGAAACAATCAATTACGAAAAAATGCTTAAAATGCTTGACCGAGGCATTGACGATATGGAAGCCGGGAGAGAATTGCCTTTAACAGAAGCTTTTGCTAAAATTACTGAATTAAGGAACAGGCGGAGAAATGCAGAAGTATAAAGTTATCGTAACGTGGGAAGCTGTTTATGATATAGCCGAAATTGCAGATTATATAGAAGCGCAGTTTGGGATAGCAAGGGCTGACCGCTTTCAGGAAGAGGTAAAGGAACATTTGGATAAACTTGAAATATTAGGCAGCATTTTGGGAAAGACATATCTGTGTTATCGT
>CAJTSV010000023.1:36705-39906 GCA_910579075.1 uncultured Eubacterium sp. | reverse complement strand
GGATGCCCTGAAAAAATGCAGCATGGAATCATAAGAACCTGGGCTGAGGGCAAGGTCACGGATAACAGAAGTAAGTCCAAGTTTATCGGAACGCAGCATAAAGCCGACCGTAATGGTAACAAACCAGCGGAAAGCAGCTTTTCGGGAGAAACAGGATTCAAAGTGGCATAAAACAATTTCAATAAAATTCATCATAATCGTATGGTCAACCACTGGAAAGTATGGTAAACTCACACATGAAATAACTCTTTCCGTGGTGTTTGTATCTTTCTTAAGTGTGGTAACTTAAAGATACCATAAATCCATATGGAAGAGTTATTTTTTTGATAGAACTTTTTACTCTCAAGTTTCTATATTAAAAATTAAAAAAACAGCAGACGGCCGGAATATGGATAACGGACAGTCTGCTGTTTCGAATGTGCTGTATTTGTTATTGCAGGGCTGGAGCTCCATCCCTTTATTCTACGGTCACGGATTTCGCCAGGTTCCTCGGCTTATCCACATCCAGCCCCCTGCCCACTGACACATAATAACTGAACAGCTGCAGCGGGATAATGGCCAGCGAATTTGTAAAATACCGGTTCGTTTTCGGGATATACACGACATAATCTGACACTTTTTCAATTTCTGTATTATCCTCATTGGTCACGGCCATTACAAAAGCACCGCGCGTGCGGACTTCCACAATATTGCTCATAACCTTTTTATACAGGTTATCCTGTGTCACGACCGCAGTCACAAGCGTGCCTTCCTCAATAAGCGATATGGTACCGTGCTTGAGCTCCCCGGCTGCGTATGCTTCGGAATGGATATAGGAAATCTCTTTCAGCTTTAAGGAGCCTTCCAGGGAAATCGCATGGTCAATGCCCCTTCCGATAAAAAATACATCGCGTGCTGCCAGATACCGGTTGGCAAACCGCTGGATGTCTTCTTTATTCGCCAGCAGCATCTGTATCTGCGCCGGTATCGCTTTCAGGTCCTTAATCATGGAAGCGCACGCATCCTCACCCAGCCTGCCCCGTGCCATGGCAAATTTTACCGCCAGCAGGTATTCTGCTATCAGCTGTGCCGTATACGCCTTGGTTGTCGCCACGGCAATTTCCGGCCCTGCCCATGTGTACATCACACGGTCTGCTTCCCTTGCAATCGAGCTTCCCACGACATTGACAATGCCAAGCGTCTGTGCGCCGCGGCTTTTGGCTTCGCGCAGTGCTGCCAGGGAATCTGCGGTTTCCCCGGACTGGCTGATAATAATAACCAGGGTATTTTCTTCGATAATCGGGTCACGGTAGCGGAATTCACTGGCCAGGTCTGTCTCGACCGGAATGCGCGCAAGGCCTTCAAACACGTATTTTCCTGTCATGCCGGCATGATAGGCCGAGCCGCAGGCCACGATATGGATTTTGCGCAGCGCCCGTATTTCCTCATCGCTCATGCCGAGTTCTTCAATCACGATTTTTCCGTCCTTGATGCGCGGGCTTAACGTATCGCTGACGGTTTTAGGCTGTTCATTCATTTCTTTGAGCATAAAGTGCTCATAACCGCCTTTTTCTGCGGCATTGATATCCCATTCAATCTTTTTTGGCTCTTTTTCGATTTCTTCCCCGTCAATATTGTAAAAGGTAACTGTATTTTCCGTCAGCGCCGCAATTTCTTCATTCTGGATAAAATACACTTCCCGCGTATATTTTAAAATGGCCGGGACATCCGACGCAATCAGGCTGCCATCCGTACTCTGCCCGACGACAAGCGGGCTGTCCCTGCGCACCGAATAGACGATGTCCGGATGGTCTGCAAACAGAATGCCCAGTGCATAGGAGCCCTCAACACGGTGCATAACCTTGCCAATCGCTTCTAACGGGTCGCCCTTATAATAATGCTCCAGCAGCATCGCCACTACTTCCGTATCGGTTTCCGAACGGAACTGATAGCCCCTGGCCTGCAGTTTTTTTCGTAATTTTAAGTAATTTTCAATAATTCCATTGTGCACAACCGCAATCGTCTCATCCTGGCTGTAATGCGGGTGTGCATTGACATCGCTCGGCGCGCCGTGCGTTGCCCACCTGGTATGCCCGATTCCGACAGTCCCCGGCATCGCATTTCCGTTATGCGTCTGTTCGTCCAATACCTTCAGGCGTCCGGCTGCTTTTTGTACCTGGATTTTTTTGCCGTCATAAACAGCCATCCCGGCTGAGTCATAGCCGCGGTACTCCAGCTTGGACAGTCCATCCAGCAAAACCGGTGCCGCCTGTTTTTTTCCGATATATCCTACAATTCCACACATCCCTGATGCTCCTCCTCTAAAATCCAGCCCTGCGTAATGCCTGCTTTCAGCTGCAAAACAGCTGTTCATATTTCTGTGTAATATACTCCCAGCTGTAGCAGGTTTCTATCCGCTCCCGTGCCTGTGCGCCAAGCGCTTTTCTCTGTTCTTCTTCCATGCCGTCCGCCCGGTTTATGAGCGCTGCGAGGTCTCCGTCCTGCTTTGTCCAGTACAGCGCACTGTCAAGAGCCGCTTCCCGGTTAAAGCCGACATCGAGCAGCAAGTTTAAATCCGTACCTGCCAGCGCTTCCAAAAGGCTTGGATTTGTGCCGCCGACCTCGTGCCCATGCAGATAGCCGTAAGCATTTTCCCGTATTTTCTTTAACAGCTGCTGGTCGTATACCGTCCCGGCAAAGTGAATGCGCGGGTCGCTGTCAAATCCCGTCCGCTGCCGCAGCGTTTCCAGAAATTCCTCACTCACATCGGTAATCAGTGCAAACGTCCTGCGGGTATCAGATTTCATAAATTCCCGTATCATGGTTTCATAGTTGTTTTCCGGCACAAAACGCCCCACAACAAGATAATACTCCTTTTTTGCAAGCCCGTGTGCCGCATACCAGCTGCTTAGCTGCGCATCCTCATCGGAAAGCACAGACGGTGCCGTTTCTGCCCCATAGGCAATAAACACCGTCTGCGGGTGATACACAGCATATTCATCGTGAATATACGCTTCTATGGTACGGCTGTCACAGACCAGCATCCCTGCATGCTTTACCATCAGCCTTTCGGAATATTTCCAGTACCGGCGCACCGGTGCACTCCATTTTGCCCGCAGGAACTCATGCCCGTCCGGATTCACATACAGACGCCCGCCCATGGCATGAATGCGTCTTTTATAATAGGAAACAAAAGGCCCGATGCGGCAGGCCAGTATATAA
>CAJTSV010000023.1:0-36695 GCA_910579075.1 uncultured Eubacterium sp. | reverse complement strand
CCGGCTGCCGCAGGCGCTTTTTTTCTGCATAGCGCACAAAATAATGCAGTGCTTCCAAATCATACGCAACAGCCCTTGCCGGGCCGATTCTGCGCCAGGGGAATACGGTGCAGGCTGCATGATGATGCCGGTAACGGGCACGCCCTGGCTCAAAGTCCTGCGGCTCACATGCACAGGCGACATGGTAGCGGATATCCGGGGATTTCTGGTATTCGGTGAGTTTATCCACAAACGTCTCAAACCCGCCATACTGTGCAGGGATTCCTTTACATCCTATGATAAATACATGCTGTATGTGACTTTTTTTTCTGTCCATTCTGATAATCCTCTGATAAATTCTTCCCGTCAGTTTTCCTTCCCGTTCCCGGATTTGTCCGGCTCCTGCACATAACTGTCTTCCTCGATGCCCGTCACCTGCTCATCCCCGGGGCCCTTGCCGGTATCTTCCCGGATTGCCTTGCTGTAATTTAATACCGTATTGGACGGCTGGTATTCATAATCCCCGAACAGCCACGCATGCAGCTCCCGGACATTTTTCTCCAGGTCGCACGGTGCAACGATATATTTCCTGGATAAATCAAACACGTACAGTTCAAACGGAAACCCGGTCGTTGCAGCCAGCCGGTAATTGAGCAGCTGGGATGCCATGGATATCATCTGCATTTCGGTAAGGTCGGTGCTGATATCTTCCAAAACCGCATCAATAATCTTATTAATCGTAAAAATGCTGGATGATTTAACCTTTTCAACCATCTTCGACAGTACCTCGCGCTGTCTCTGCGCACGGCGGAAATCGCTGCTGTCATGGCGGATGCGGCAGTATGCCACCGCCTGCACGCCGTCCAGTGTCTGCACGCCCGGATGCTCTATCATATGCGGCTCAAGCTGGGTATAAGCAGCTGTTTCCGCAATATAGATATTGATTTCTTCCATCATGGCACCTTCCTCGACATTGATCTCCAGCCCGCCCAGAAGGTCAATCACCTTGCAGATTGCATAAAAGTCCACCGCCACATAATCAGCAATATCCAGGTCCAGATTCTGGTTGAGCATGCGCACTGCCTGCTCCGGCCCGCCATGATTGTATGCATAGTTCGCCTTCCACAGATAATAATCGTCTTCTGTGCCGACATTTAAATACGTGTCACGGTATACCGATGCGACCCGGACTTCCTTCGTATCGTTGTTAATACTGACAATCATAATCATATCGCTGTTGCCGGACGTAAACACGCCCTTTTTTTCGTTATCCAGCCCAAAGACCGCGATATTCGTAAACCCGCTCAGTACTTCCTGTGTCGTCTGCCCGAGGTCTTCATTTACGACATCTTCAGCCTTTATATTTTCGGCCCGGTTGATTTTCTGGTACTTTGACCAGAGAAACAGCACAGCCAGCAGTATCAGCAGCAGTACCAGTTCAATAATCAGAATCAGCAGCTTGCGTTTTCTTCGTTTCCGTTTCTTTTCTGTACTCAATATTCCTGTCCTCTCCGCCAGACGCGTCTTATCATGGCAGCACCCGGACCGTTCCGGCTATCCGGACTGTCCCGGCTACTGCGTGCCCGCAGCTTCCGCCTCTGTGCCTGTATCTTCTGCGGCTGTGTCCGTATTCTCTGCGGCCGCCTGGCTGCTCTTTGTATAGCGGTCAGCTTCCACGCCGGTTTCTTCTTCATCGCCCAGCCCTTTGCCAGTCTCGTCGACAATCGCCTGGCTGTAACTGGTTACCGTATTGGACGGTGTATAGTTATACTCATTGAACAAATATTTGTGAAGGGCTGTAACATTTGTCACAAGGTCACACGGAACGACTACCATGCCCTTCTTATTTCCAGGGTCAGCATTGGTCAGCTTAAACGGAAATCCCGTCGTGTCTGCCAGCTCATAATTCATCATTTGCGAAGCGAGGGAAATCAGCTCCCCGGCTGTAAAGTTTGTGCTGATATCATCCAATACGGAATCAATAATTTTGTTAATCGTCAGGATATCTGCCTTTTTCGCCTTTTCCACCATTTTAGACAGCACCTCGCGCTGTCTCTGCGCACGCTTAAAATCATTTCCGACGGTATAGCGGATGCGGCAGTAAGAGGTCGCCTGCACGCCGTCCAGTGTATACACACCCGGCTGGGTGATAGAATGTGCTTCGTTCCCGGTTACCTGCGCCGTCTCGTTAATATAAAAGTCCATCCATTTCGCTTCGGCCGCATCGATTTCGACTTCCACGCCGCCCAGCAAATCAACGGCTTCGGTCACTGCCTGGAAATCGACAACTACATAATCCTGAATATCCAAATCCAGGTTGCGGTTAAGCATCCTCACCGCTTCTTCGGCACCGCCTTTGTTATACGCATAATTGGCTTTGCGGAAATTAAAGGAACCGTCGCCGCTGACATTTAAAAATGTATCACGGTATACCGAAACAAGCCGGACTTCCTTCGTGTCGTTATTGATGCTGGCAATCATAATCACGTCACTGTTTCCGGCACTAAAGCTGCCGTTCGAACGGTTGTCCAGTGCAAATAACGCGATATTCGTATAGCCCTTTAACACCTCCTGCACGGACTCGTCCATGTCTTCGTTCATAATATCCTCAGTTCCTATCATGTCCGGCTGCCGGTCCAGCTTCTGATACTTGGACCAGACGAACAGTGCAGCCAGCGCGGCCAGCAGCAGGATAATTTCGATTGCAAAAATGATAATCCTGCCCTTTTTCTTTCTCCTTTTTGATGCACTCATATTCTGCCCCTCTCTGCATTTGTAATTTCTTTTTCTATCAGCCGGCGCATAAACAAGAGCCGGTTTTTAATCATGACTGGTACGGTATTGATATCAAAGTCAGACACATTTCCATCGTGCCTGCGGTAATACAGCAGCGGTTCCTTCAAAAAAACTGTCCCTCCCCTGTGCATGTCATTGATGACGCCTATCCACTGGTCGTGCATCTGAATGTCGTCCGGCACCGGCAGGATATATGGCAGCAGGTCCCGGTGTATCGCCATGCAGCATCCGATATATTTGTTTTTCCAGATATTGCGCCACATCCCGCCGCCATACCCGCGGTATTCAAAAAAGGACGGATAAATAACCTCTTTCAAATCCTCTTTTGTCACAATACAGTCATGGACAATGGCATGGCATCTCTCTTTGTAAAACACCTGCATCATGCGCCTGACCTTATGCGGCATCCATACGTCATCCTGGTCTGCCAGAAACAAAAACCTGCCTCTGGCATGTCCGAGCGCACAGGCAATATTCTGCTTGATTCCCTTTCCAGGGCCCTTTACCAGGCGAATCTGCGGCCCGCCCGGACACTTCTGATAAGCCTGTATCAGGCTGGCTGTCCCATCGGTGGAGCCGTCGTCCGATATGACTACTTCATCCTTTTCATTCAGCTGCATCAGAATGGAATCCAGCTGTTCCTTTAAGTATTTTTCTCCATTATATACAGCCATTGCCACGGAAATGCGCTTCACGGTTTCCTCCTTTTTTGATTATATGATTTTCAGGACTCTTATTTTGACCCGTCTCCCGACAGCACGACCTGAATCGTGCGGAACAGGATTTTTAAATCCAGGCTCAGTGACCATTCGGAAATATACCGGGTATCTAATGCCACAACCTGCTCAAAGTCCGTAATATCATTGCGCCCGCTGACCTGCCACATCCCGGTCAGCCCCGGCTTGATTCCAAGGCGGCCCCTGTGGTGCAGCTGGTAGTGCTCCACCTCGTCCACGGTTGGCGGACGCGTGCCGACCAGGCTCATCTCGCCCTTTAGCACATTCCAAAACTGCGGCAGCTCGTCTATCGAGTACTTGCGGATAAAATGCCCGATTGGAAATATCCTCGGGTCATCCGTCATCTTAAACATCAGGCCTTCCATTTCATTGCGTGCCATCAGGTCGCTTTTACGCTCCTCGGCATCCATATACATGGAGCGGATTTTGTAAATACGGAAAATACGCCCGTTTTTGCCTACCCGCTGCTGGGAAAACAAAACCGGCCCGGGCGACTGCATTTTAATGGCCGGGGCAAATACCAGCAGCGCAATCCCTGCCAGCACCAGCCCAATCAGGCTGCCCGCAATATCCATAACCCGCTTGAAAAACATTTCCGGCGGGGATGCGATATGCATGCTCGTTGTAAGCACCATATAATTGCCGCATTTTTCCAGCACCTTGTTTGGCATAAGCGCCGTCTGGGGTATCAGGTTAAAATGCACGGTAATGCCATATTCGATTAGCTGGTTCGCCAGCGCTTCGCTGGAGTCCCTTGTATTTCCATTGATAAAAACCTCGTCTACCACATGTGTCCTGACATATTCATAAAAATCATCTGCATTCGCAACAACCGGAACACCGCGCACCGTTTCGCCTTTTCGCGGGACATCGACAATGACAATGCCGCTGACCTCAAAATCCCGGTACGTGTCATGTTCAAAATCCCGCACGCATTCCTCGGCATAACGGTCAACCGTCAGGATAATCATGACCGCATTGCTTCGTTTCTTCTTTATATAATTACGCAAGGCCTGTTTATAAATACAGTGTACAATGTATTCATAAATCACGGACAGAATCCAGAACATAAACAGGCTCTCCCTGGAATATACGGCCGACATTTTTGCCGCATACAGATATACAAGCATCCCGACAAAAATAATCGTACAGGAAGCCGCCACTTCTTCCAGTTCCACAAACGCATCGCGTTTGATAATATCATGATAGGATTCTTTAAAAAACACAACACACAAATCCAGAAGGACAAGTATGACTGCAAGCCTTAAATACGGTTCGCTGGCATATGGGTTCATCCAGCCATGCCGCATGATATATCCGGTTATAAAGGCCAGCTGGAGCAATAAAATGTCCAGAATTGTAAAATCCAGATGCTTGACCCAGCCAGCGTTTTCTTTTCTATACATGCTGCTCCTTTAAGTTTCTCAGGTGAATATACAGCCAGCTGTCTGCATAATTCTCCCTCTCCTTTAACGTCATTTCACTGTATTTGTCATATGTAAGCCGTGCCTGAAACATTTCCTGTTCCCCGCACTTGTAGCACTCCACAAGCTTTCTGCGGGAAACTGTCCTCATCCAGCCACATTTCGGACAAATATAAACTTTTATCATTTCTTACCCTTTCTTTCCCCAATTCTTATATCCAGACAGCCCACACTGCCCGTTCTGTGCGCAAGAGTATGTGCGCGCAGTCTTTTTAACCACCTCTTACTTATTTTACAGCTCCCGCATAAAAATGAAAAGCCTTGTTATCTGACTCTGTATATTGTATAATGCTCACTCTGCGCAGCCGGCACGACCAAAATCTGTGCCAGGTAGCTGTCCATGTCAAATTCCGTACGGATAACCAGATAATCCACGCCGGTTTTATCCAGGCTGCGCCTTAAAGCCCTGCTGTCGTTTTGTATTCCTTCATTGACCGCCGCGATAATATGCTGCTGGCGGACATATTTTTTATGATTATATCCGTGTTTTGCCTGATACAGATATGCTTTTCTGGAAATCCCCCATAAAATACGCGGTTCATACGTGCGTACCTGATATTCCAGATACATATCAAATGCTGCCACAGGCTGCTCCTTTGTACTTCCCCAATCTGCCATGACTGCCTCTGCGACAGCCACCGCATCCGGGTCGAGTCCGTAAATATTTTGCGGACGGTTTATATTGGCCCGGTTCAGGAAAAAGAAATTTGCCCCAAATCCCAGGCAGACTGCAAATATCAGTGCAGCGGCACATATCTGCCTTTTTTTTCTTCCGGTAAATGCTTCTGTCAGATGATACGCTGTCACAAACAATACCGGCAGCATCCAGAAAAAACGGTAATAGGTCGTAATATCCGTTAGTTTCCCCATAATCCGGTATGCAAATTCATTAAATATAAAGACAACAGACAGCAGCACTGCGGCTGCGGCCTTTTTTCCAGTGTTTCCCTGTCCTGTTTTCCTCTCTTTCAGCCACAAAAGCACGAGGCTTCCTGCAAATGCTGCCAGATACAGGGAATCCCCGTTATACTGTTTCAGTACGCCTGTCATGCCTGATACCTCCGCAATTTTTTACCACCCGGCCTGTCCCTGCCAGAACGCATCTGACGTTTCCTGCCCGGCTGCTTTTTCCCCAATGCCTATATCCGGATGACAAGCCACCCCTTAGTATAACATAAGAATACAGCCATATAGCATACATTTGGCAGCAGACAAAAGCATCCGCGCCGGATTACTGCAAAATCCAGCTGTTTTTCTACTGCCATATGTGCCAGAAGCATAATTACAATCATGACCGGGACGATGACAAGGGACGACATGGAGACAGCCACGCTTGCAAATGCCGTCAGAAACAGCCCTGCCCAGCTGCTTTTTTCCCCGATGCCTGTCCACAGGCGGTAAAGCAGATAGCCGGTCATCGGCACGACGACATTGGCGCAGTACGCCTTGGCTTCATAATTACGCAGCAGCAGAAACTGCCCGCTCGTATCGTATACATCCCAGAAAATAGTCATGACAATGGTAATGGTAACAAGCACCGCTGTCTTTTTGCAGTCCCCCCGGAATACCTTCATGGCAAAGCTGTATACAATGGCATTTGTTAAAAGCACGCATAAAATGCCATATACATATTTTTGCAGGACAAGCGCGGAAATGCCCGTCGCCTGGCTGATGCATGCTGTATTCATATAGAAAGAAGACAGTGCATAGCGCAGCTCCATTGTATTCCGCAAAAGCCCGCTGCTGCCATCGTATACATACATAGTGTCCGTCGCCACGGACGTGGCCATGTTTCCGATATAATATGCAAAATCCCAGCCGATATTGCGCTGCATCAGGACGGCTGAGGCACATTCACAGAAAATGGCACATCCCATCAGCGCGGTCAGAAGCCAGAGACCTGCATCCCGGATTCTTCGTTCTTCCTGCTTCCTGCTGCGGCCAGCCTGCATGGCATGATTTATTTTCCCGTATTTTTGTCTGGCACCGCTGTCATATGCCGGCCGGCTTCGTTTATTCTCCTGCAGAATCAGATACACTGCACCTGCCAGAAGGACTGCCAGGACAGCTGCCCATGTGATGCCCAGTATATGCAGTTTTTGTTTCGTCAGTATCATCGGCACTGCAAGAGCCTGAAATACGGCATAGTACAGGAAAAATCCCAGGCAGACAGTCTCCGGGATAACCGGGCGGCAGCCGCACCTGATGCAGAAAGCCCTGCCCAGAATGTAATATGCCAGTATTGTCAGAATCAGAATGCCGGCGCACAGAAATAAATGCATGGCGCACTCCTTTTTTCTGATAATTTTATTTTTCTGCTGATTTTATTTTTGCAGGACACACCGTCATGACATGTAATCATTGTAAAGCGGCAGCACTTCTGCCGTGCTTCCCTGCATTTTGATTTTTCCTTCATGCAGCCATAATATCGTATCACAGAGCTTTTCAAGCGTTTCCGTGCTGTGTGATACGATAATCACCGTCCGGTCTTCATTCGTAATCAGCTGCTTCATTTTGGCATAGCTTTTTTTCTTAAAACGTACATCCCCGACACTCAGTACTTCATCGATAAGCATGATTTCTGTTTCCAGAATGGCTGTAATCGAAAATGCCAGCTTGGAATACATGCCGCTCGAATAGGTGCGCACGGGTTTATCAATAAAGTTTTCCAGCTCGGAAAATTCGATAATTTCATCCAGCTTTTCCTGTACCTGCGACTCGCTGAATCCCAAAAGCATGCCGCTTAAAAAGATATTTTCCCTGCCGGTCAGCTTTTTCTGGAACCCGACGCCGATAGACAAAAGCGATACCGTATGCCCGTGCAGGTCTATCGTGCCTTCGTCTGCCGCAAATATTCCGGCGACCGCCCGCAGCATCGTTGATTTGCCGCTGCCATTTTTGCCGACAATTCCCATTATTTCGCCCTTTGGGACTTTAAAGGAAATGCCGCGGACAGCTTCGAATACATCTATCTCTGTTTTTTTCAGGCTGAACAGGCTTTTTTTAATCGATATTTTATTCAGGCATTTGTATCGTATTTTTAAGTCCGATACTTCAATTGCATATTCCTTTGTATCTTCTTTTACAAGTTCGTTCCCTGTCACCATGGCATTTCACTCTGCTTTCTTTATTTCAAATTTTGCATCCTACATGACTTTGACGTAGCTGTTTTCATGACGGTATATATTATGTACACCGACAACAGACAGCACGATTCCGATTGCAAGCCATGCCAGAACCGGCGCCCAGTCCGGCATTGTCTGGTATATAAGCACCCGGCGCATGGAATCTACCAGCAGCGCCATCGGATTGCATTTCAGCAGCAGGCTGCTGTATGGATAAGGCACACGCTTTTGAATCGAATAAAAAATTCCGGTCAGGTAAAACAGCAGCTTTAAGACGACCGTCACCACATTGGCCAGATCTTCCACATAAACGCCGAAATGCAGCAGCACGCTGCTGAACGCAAAGGTCACGACAAGCAGCACCGCAAATAACGGCAGCATAAGCAGCACCTTCCAGTCTACCGGGACACGGTAGCCAATCATCATAACTACCACAATCGAAAACGCGATAAGCATTTTAAATCCATTGGAAAATATTTTTATAAAAATAAGGATAAATTTCGGTATATATACTTTTGATACAATCGGCTTGTTTGCCGCTACCAGCTTGACGCTCTGTCTCAGGCAGGCGGAAAAAAAATTCCAGCTGTTGTAGCCGATAAAAATAAATACCGGCAGGTACGGCTCGCTTTTCTGAAAAACGATTACCGCTACAAATGAATAGACAATCATAAACAGCAGCGGGTCTAAAATCCACCAGAGCCAGCTTAAATGGGAATTGGCAACTTCTGATTTTAATTCCGATTTTGCAGCATAAATCGTATATTTCTGGTATTTTTTCATATCGCTGATAAACTGGTTCAATTATGTTTCCCTCCACTTATCCCAGATATTTAAGAAATCCGTTTAATGTGTAAAACAGCATATAATAAAGTGACTTCAGCCGCCCATATCCAAGAAAACGGTAAGAGCCATAATGCATGTATGCAGATTTCAGCTTGTTTCTGGACTTGCCGCCCTCGCTCTGCCTGCATTTTAAAGCCGGAACATTGACGCCCGCAGCCATTTTATACTTGTCCAGCACGCGCAGCCACAAAATATAATCTTCATGATATTTATCACAGACAAAGCCGAATTCCCTGGCTATATCTGTGCGCAGCAGGGCAGAACTGCATGGGATGACATTGGTGCGCATCAGCATGGCATGCGTGATACGCTGCGGTACCGGAATTACCCGCCCCTGCGGCGTCCCGTCCGGGTTTACCAGCTCCCTGGCCGTGCAGCATAAGACGGCTCCCGTGCGTGCGATGCACGCCATCTGCAGCTTTAATTTGTCCGGCTCCCACCAGTCGTCCGCATCCAGAAAGGCTGCATAAGTCCCGCGGGCAAGCTGAATGCCACGGTTGCGCGCCGCTGCAACGCCCCGGTTGCGGTTCTGGCGGATATAGCGTATGCGCCTGTCGGATGCCGCATGCTTCCTGACAATATCTGCCGTGGCATCCGTGGAACAGTCATCGATAACGAGCAGCTCCCATGGCTCTTTGCAGCTCTGGCTCTGCACGGATGCGATTGCCTGGCTGATATAACGTGCAGCCTGATAGGCTGGCATAATTACTGAAATCACTGGTTTTTTCATATTCGGATTCATATATGTGTCCTGTTTTCGGTCTTTAACGCTGTCTTCTGGCTGTCGGCCACGCCTTCGGATTTTTCCTTCTGGAACAGTATTTTAACGGTCAGAAGGATAAGCTTTATATCCAGCCAGAGCGAATAGTTCTCGATATATGTTAAATCAAGTTTCAATTTGTCATACGGCACTGTATTATACTGGCCGTATACCTGTGCATATCCGGTCAGCCCCGCTTTCATTTTCAGGCGGAAACGGAACTGCGGTATGCTCTGTTCGTATTCCCTTGTAATTTCTTCCCGTTCCGGACGCGGCCCGACAAAGGACATATCCCCGGCAAGCACATTAAACAGCTGCGGGAGCTCGTCCACATGCAGTCTGCGGATGACCCTTCCGACCGGCGTAATCCGGTCATCATGCGCGCTTGCCAGCCTTGCGCCGCGTTTTTCGGATTCCACAATCATGCTGCGGAATTTGTATATCTGAAACGGCCTGCCGTCTTTGGTAATGCGCTCCTGCGAATACAGGACCGGGCCGCCGTCATATAATTTAATCGCTACCGCTATCAGCAGCATAACCGGGGAAGCCAGAATGCATCCGGCAAGCGCGATAACAATGTCCATCGCACGCTTGCAGAAGCTCTGCCCGAAGGTCATGCCCTGATTGCGGGATAACAGCAGCGGCGTATCAAACAAATCAATTTCCGATGCGCTGATTATCATAATGTCCGAAATCTTCGGCACCGAATAACAGCGGATATTTTTTTCAAAACAGTATTTCAAAAACAGGTTGCGTTCATGGGACGGGATATCTCCGATAATAATCGATTCATATCCGGTAATCATCCCGAGTATTTTATCCACGCCTTCTTTCAGGTGAACCGTTTCTTTGACACGGTATTTATCCCCCCTGGACTGGAGCTTGCGTATCAGCGCCTTCGGGCTGATGTCCCCATAGATAAGCAGCATTTCATGCGGCGGGTACAGCCTGGCATAGATGCCACGCATGGCTACAATCCAGATTACGCCGACAATAATCTGCAGCACTGCGAGTACCAGAATCGGCGTCGAAAACTGAAGGAATTTCCATTTTTTTGCAATCAGCGCCAGCTGCAGGTATTCCACGGCGTTCGCCGCGCACACTGACAGAATCTGTGAATACAGCACATCCAGATTGCGCAGGTAGCCAACCCGGAATCCGCCGAGCACCTTCATAAACAGGACAAGCACCACTGCATACAGAATAATGACGGTCCAGTGCCCCCGCCTGTAATAATAGAAATACCTGAAATATTTCCGCATGCCTGTCAGTTCCCGGTTCGCATAATAATTATACCACAAACAGGCAAACATGGCTGTCTGTACTGCAATAATCAATATCGTTCCAAGCAGCATGATAAACCGCTTGTACTGCTCTTTTGAATTTGCTTTCATAATTTAGTTCCCTGTCAGCTTTTTTTTGATTTTTCTGGCTGCTTTCCAGATTCCTTTTCCTTTTAACAGTTCATTTTCCGCCATCACGCGGTCATATTCGGCTTCCAGCGCCGCTATATTCATAAATCTGCGTTCCAGCAGGTTTACCATTTCCCGGTAAGGCACAAGGCCGCCCGTCACATACTGCTGGAATCCCTGTTCCATCTGTTCATATACCTGTGCTTCCTGAGCCGGAATGCCCGTTTCCTGCAGCAGCGCTTCCATGGACAGCTCTTTGTGCTGCGGGTTTTCCTGATGCAGGAAAAATAACGTCCGGTATATCATAAAATTCTGCGGTACCGGAAAAAAGAAGGTCCACTCATAGTCGATGACATGCCATGTCCCGTCATCTGCCACAAGAATATTCGGCAGTATCAGGTCAATGTCCGACACCCCGCTGCATGCGGCATGCTCCAGGACAGATGCCTGCGCAGTCTCTCCAAATACGCTTCGAAACTCCGGTGTCATCTCAAACGGCCTGCTGTTTCTGCCGTTTCTGATATATTGCACCATCTGGTGCAGGATGTCAAAGACTTTTTTCAGGCTGCCAGCCGCAATGGCCTGCCTGGCCTGCTCCTGCAGGGCTTCTCCATGGATAAATTCAAATTCCGCCGCCACAGCTTTCCCATCCGGTGCCTGGCTGGCAGCTGTGTGCATGATGCACCGGTTAAATTTCAATCCGGTATGCGCATACTGTCTGGAAAGCTGCTGATACGCCTGTTCCATATGCAGGATATGCGCTGCGCCTTCCGGATAAATGGGATATTTCCATACCCTGCCACCCGCAATCCCGGTACGGACTGCGAATTTCCGGCTGCGGTCTGCCGCATACCGGGCATAAACCGTCTCCTGGCACTGTTTATCCGGGCTTCCCATGCCTGCCAGACAGAGATACGAATTGGAAAAAAACGGGAACTGCCCTTCTTCTATGATGCTGTCAAACACCTTCTGTTCGTCAAACAGAATCAGGCGGTCATCTTCATAATTTGCTATCGAATAGGCCAGGTCTCCTTTTTTTGGCAGATGCCTGTCCGAAAATATATCCAGTGCAAACAAATGGCCGGGGTACGGGTAATAAAATTCCTGCCAGCCAAATCCTGCGGATGCCAGCAGCTTCTGGATGCCTGTTCTGGAATACAGGCACACGCCATCCTGCTCCAGGCCGGAAAAATACCGGTGCGTATGGGGCTCCTTATTGCCAGCCCAGTATTTTAATCCAAATTTATTTTCTGTCGCAAGCACGAGAATGCCATCCGGCTTTAAGTGCCTGCGCAGATTCCGAAGCAGATTTTGCGCCTCCCCGTGTGCAGCTGGCAGCTGCACCAGGACTGCCATGTCATAATCGTCAGCCAGATGCGGCTCACACTGTTCATACGGCATTGCATATACCGTCAGCCGGCCGTCTTCCAGCCGCTGGTGGCGCAGGGCATTCAGCCTGGCAAAGGCCGGATTTTCTTCCTGACAGGTTACGCCGGCTCCCTTTTTCAGCAGCGCAGAAGCAATCGCACCGCACCCTGCCCCAAGCTCCAGCACCTTTGCATGCTCCGGAATATGCAGCCATTCGACAATATTCGCCCTGGATTCTGCCAGCTGGTACATTACCGTATAATTTCTGCGCTCTGTAATCTGCGCATGGTAATCTTCCTCTTTGCAGGAACGGATGATTTCTTCCATCTGGCGGGCAGCTTGCTGTATATCCGGCGGCATGGCTGTGTCTGCCGTTTCCCCTGATTCGGAATAAAACCATACGTTTCCTATTTTTTCTTTCTGCATCATATTTTATTTTTTTCGGTAAATTCGCGGAATGTACCCCACGTTTTATCTTTTTCTGCCATAATCAGCTCCACGCCTTGCGGCACCGGCCATTGAATTCCGATTTCCGGGTCGTTATATAAAATGCCGCCTTCGCTTTCCGGATGGTAAAAATCCGTGCATTTGTATGCGAATTCCGCATAATCAGACAGCACCAGAAATCCGTGTGCAAAGTTCTTTGGCACAAAAAACTGCTTTTTGTTTTCTGCCGAAAGCAGCACGCCGTGCCATTTTCCATAAGTCGCAGAGCCCCTGCGCAAATCGACCGCCACATCAAAGACTTCGCCGCGCAGCACCCGCACCAGCTTGTCCTGCGGATGCTCGTACTGGAAATGAAGCCCGCGCAGGACGCCTTTTTTGGAAGCCGACTGGTTATCCTGTACAAAAACCGCATCGATACCGGCTTCCCGGAAATCCTGTTCGTTGTATGTTTCCATAAAATAGCCGCGTGCATCCCCATATACTGCGGGCTCAATCTCATAAAGCCCTTCGATTTCACATGTGGTTACGTTTATTTTACCCATCTTTCATTTCCTCCTTACAGGTGCTTTCTGTCTGTTAAAGCCCCTGCGCAATGTCCATCAGGTATTTTCCGTAATTGGTTTTCAAAAGCGGCTGCGCGAGTGAAACCAGCTGTTCCCTCGTAATAAAGCCGCGCTTGTATGCAATTTCTTCAATACAGGAAACATACAGCCCCTGGCGCTTTTGAACCGCAGACACATAATCGGCTGCATCCAGCAGGGAATCATGCGTCCCTGTATCAAGCCAGGCAAAGCCGCGTCCGAGCGGTTCTACTTTCAGCTTGCCGCGTCTTAAATATTCGTAGTTGACGGATGTTATTTCAATCTCGCCCCTTGCAGAAGGCTTTACGTTTTTTGCAATTTCCACAACATCATTGTCATAAAAATATAAGCCAGGTACCGCATAGTTGGATTTTGGCCGCGCCGGTTTTTCCTCAATCGAAAGCGCTTTTCCATTCCCGTCAAATTCCACCACTCCGTATTCCCTCGGGTCTTTGACATAGTAGCCAAAGATAACTGCCCCGTCCTGAATGCCGGCAGCGTTTTGCAATACCCGGGAAAAGCTCTGTCCATAGAAAATATTATCGCCGAGCACAAGCGCAGCGGTATCATTTCCGATAAAAGATTCCCCAATCAGAAATGCATCTGCAAGCCCGCGCGGCGTTTCCTGCACGGCATAGCACATATGCAGCCCCAGCTGGCTGCCGTCGCCAAATAAATCCTCAAATACCGGAAGGTCCCTCGGCGTAGAAATAATGAGAATATCCCGGATGCCTGCCAGCATCAGCGTAGACAGCGGATAATAAATCATCGGCTTGTCATATACCGGCATAATCTGCTTCGATATCGATTTTGTCAGAGGATATAACCTGGTGCCCGAACCTCCGGCTAATATGATTCCTTTCATGTTTCAGCTTCTCCCTTTGTCTTTTTATTATTTCAGCAGCTCTATTCTCCGCAGCGAAAAATCCTGATAGCGCCTTGTCAGGTTTGGATTGTAATACGGGTCGCCTGTGCTGATAATCTCAGCCCACCTTCCGGTAAAACGCTCCACCTCACGCTGGTAACGGGCCAGCTTCTCTGCGGTGTCCTCTGCCCCCCTCGATTTGTATTCATAATGGTGCAGCATTGCAAACGGATTATATACAACCAGCCTGCCCGTGCTCCTGACCTTCAGGCAGTAATCGATATCGTTGTAAGCTACCTGCAGGCCCGCGTCCATGCCGCCCGTCTCGAGAAACACGCTTTTTTTCGTCATCAGGCATGCCGCCGTCACAGCACTGTAATCCTGCGGGGTAACAATCCGGTTCTGATAGCCGCCGTTTTCTTTTGGAAATCCCTGAAAAGCTTCTCCGCAGATGCCGCCAAGGCCAATAATCACCCCGGCATGCTGTATCGTATCATCAAAATAAAACAGCCTTGCCCCGCAGATGCCTACATCCTCACGCATGCAGTAGCCAAGCATTTCTTCTATAAAATCCGGCGTGATTACCTCGGTATCGTTATTCATCAGAAGAATATAATCGCCTTTGGACGCTTCGACACCGAAATTGGTTATCCGGGAATAATTAAATGTATCTTTCCATTCAATCACACGAACCCGGCTGTCCTGTTCCTGCAGCTTTTTGTAATATGCAAACGTGCTTTCTTCTGTACTGTTATTTTCTATAATTACGATTTCATAATTTGGATAAGTACAATTTTTCAAAACAGACTGCACACAGGTGTCCAGGTCGTCAATATGGTCCTTATTCGGAATGTTAATAGAGACCATCGGCTTTTCATCCCATGCATATACCGTATGATAAACACCAGGAACCTCAGAAGGCTTTGCAGATGCAGGAATGTTCTGCCTTTTATAATGTGCATTTAATATCACATCTCCGGCATGGCGCGTCTGGCGGCTGCCCTCGCGCACATGGCAGACAGCCCGCGGCAGATGCCCGATATGCACGGCAGCCTCTGCGGCACGCAGGTAATAATCATACGAAGCATCTTCCCCGTAAGACGGATTCCAGCCATCCAGCCCGAGCAGCAGGTCCTGCCGCACAAATACAAGATGCCCGAAGTAATTCACAGCCCGCAGCATGTCTATATTAAAGTCCGGTTTAAAAACCGGGTCATGGTAAAGCTGCCCGTCCTCAGATATCTGGTCTTCATCCGTATAGCACATGTCCATGTCCGCATGCTGTCCGCAGAGCTGCACAAAGCTGTAAAGCGCATCCGGCTCAAGCGTATCAGACGGGGATAAAATAGTCATCCACGCCAGATTTTCGCAGGCTTCCTGCATCCGGCTTCCTGCTTCGCGGATGCCGCGGGCTGTTTTCTGCTGGATGCTTTCCATGCCCTGCGCACAGGCGAAAAGCAGCCTGTCTTCCGGTATCTGGGAACGCAGCCGTTCCTTTAGTTTTTCTTCTTCGTCCAGGCTGCAGGCAATCACCCATTTCCAATTCCCGTATGTCTGCTTTTTCATGGAAACAGCCGCCGCCGTAAAATGATGGAAATCCTGATACGGCGTCACAACGTAAATAAACGGGCCGTCTTCTCCCTGCTGTGTTCTCTGCCGTTCCAGCTCCTTTTCGGGCGTGGTATTGCGCCTTCGCCATTTCATATAATTGCCGGTGTCGCCAATCAGCTCATACAATTCATTGACAGCGCGGATAAATGCCTTTTTAACACCGTTGCGTTTGAGGAAATAATGCGCTTTTTTTAAATAAAAGGCCAGCTTTGTCTTATCGGCTGCGCGGAACGTCCGCATCACGGACGCTTCCCCGTTTGTAATCTGCAGTACCATTTTCTTCCTGCCGCTCACCGGAACGGTGACGCTGAACCCGCTGTCATACAGCTGCTCTGCTTCCCGGTATTCCAGCGCTACATCCGGTTTTGGAAAATGACTGACTTCGCACTTCATTGGTACATTTGCCCTGTCAAATACATTTATCTTAATCGGCTTTATCGAAGCAGCCCAGCCGCTGACGATACAGCCCGCTCCCGTAGTCTGAATGCCGGTAATCCGGTAATTCAGCTGCCCCTGCAGGCGGCGCAGCTGCGACATCCGCCGCTCATAGACAAGCCTTCCGTCCGCAAGGCGCAGCGTCAGGCGGCGGTATCTGGACAGGCTGGGCGGCAGCTTTGCAATAATGACATATTCCGCAGCCACTTCCATATCATATTTTGCGTATTTCTGCCGCGCAGCTTCATCCTGAAAGCAGAGCACGCTTATCCGCAGCCTTTCACGGTCAGCAAATGCCTCGAACAGGCTGCCGGCTGGTTCTTCCTGCGGCATGCCGGCACCTTCAAACCAGCCAGTCAGCACATAGCTTTCTTTGTCTGCAATATGAAAATGTCCCTCGCGTACTACAAATCTACTGTTATTCATAGGCAAAGCCCTTATTTTCCTTTATACATTTCTTCATAATATTTCTGGTAATCACCGCTGGTAACATCTGCCATCCAGTCTTCGTGTTCAAAGTACCAGGCAATCGTTTTGCGGATGCCTTCTGAAAACATCGTTTCCGGTTCCCAGCCGATTTCTGCCTTGATTTTATCCGGCGCAATCGCATAGCGGCGGTCATGCCCCTTGCGGTCTTCCACATAGGTAATCAAATCTTTGCTGACCAGATTTCTGCGTGCATCGTCTTTTGGAAGCATGTCCTGCAGCGTTTCCAGAATAATATGGATAATCTCTATATTCTGCTTTTCGTTATGCCCGCCGATGTTATACGTCTGCCCCAGGCGTCCCTGCTCCTGTACCATGTCAATAGCCTTTGCATGGTCATCGACATACAGCCAGTCACGCACATTTTTGCCGTCTCCGTATACCGGCAGGTTCCGTCCGTGCAGCGCATTGTTGATAATGAGCGGAATCAGTTTTTCCGGGAACTGGTACGGGCCGTAGTTATTCGAGCAGTTTGTAATATTCGCCGGAAAATGATAGGTATCGATATAAGATTTTACAAGCAGGTCGCCTGCTGCCTTGCTTGCGCTGTACGGGCTGTGCGGCGCATAAGGGGTTGTCTCATAAAAATAGCCGCCGTCTTCGTCCAGGGAGCCATAGACCTCGTCGGTCGACACATACAGGAATTTTTTGTCTTCCTGATACCTGCCGTCTGCCAGCTCCCATGCCTTTTTCGCACAGTTCATCAGCACTGCCGTCCCCATGACATTTGTCTGGATAAAGATTTCCGGGCTGCGGATGCTGCGGTCTACATGGGATTCTGCCGCAAAATGCACCACGCGGTCAATATCATTGTGTTCAAAAATGTCCGAGACTGCTTCTTTGTCACAGATATCGGCTTTCACAAAGGTGTAATTGTCCCTGCCTTCCACATCCTTCAGGTTCTGCAGGTTGCCAGCATAGGTCAGTGCGTCCAGATTAATTATGCGGATGCCATTCCCATATTTGCGGAACATATAGTGAATATAATTTGAGCCGATAAATCCTGCCCCGCCTGTTACCAGATACGTTCTCATAGTTTTATTTCTCCTTATTCTGATTGTCCGCCCATCCCGCCCGGATGCTGCATGCTTCAGACAGACGTCCCGGTACCGGATTTTCTGCGGATTTGCTTACAGTATTTCCCTCATATAGATACTTAATGCATCGCGCCATTCCATCATCCGAAAATCCGTTGTCAGCCGCAGCATGCGGTTGTCCAGCACGGAATAAGCCGGACGCTTTGCCGGGGCTGCGAATTCTTCGGTTGTAATATGCTCTACAGCAGTCTTTCTCCCGGCCTGGCGGAAAATTTCTTCTGCAAACTCCGCCCAGCTGCATGCTCCTTCACAGGTGCCGTGGAACACTCCGTAATTTTCGGTCGGCTCAAGCACGTGAATCATTTTTGCCAGCTCTGCGGCGCTCGTCGGCGTCCCGGTCTGGTCACCGACTACCCGCACCGTATCATTCGCCTGGGACAGGCGCAGCATCGTGGCAGCAAAATTTTTGCCGTCTCCATACATCCATGCCGTGCGGATAATAAAATATCGCTGCGCAAAATCCCGGATAAACTGTTCTCCTTCCAGCTTTGTCTGCCCGTAAACACTTTGCGGATGCGCCGTATCGGTCTCGATATACGGCCGCTTTGATTCCCCGGAAAAAATATAATCCGTTGATATCTGAAATACCTTTGCTCCTGTCTCCATTGCCGCAATACCTAGGTTTCTCGGCCCCAGCGCATTGATACGAAATGCCCGGTCACGTTCGGTCTCGCACAGGTCTACCGCAGTCATGGCACCGCAGTTGATAATCACATCAGGCCTGCAGCTGCGGACTGCCTGCATCACGGAATCCAGGCTTGAAATATCAAGCTTTTGGGAATCCAGGTTGATGAGTTCTGCCCGGGCGTCCCGGTATTCCCGGTTCAGCGCCCGTCCTAATTGTCCATTACAGCCTGTAATCAGCAGTTTTTTCATTCTATTCTCCTAATCCTGATTCTATCAGCGCTATGATATCTTTCAGTGCTTTTTCTTCGTCTTCGCCTTCGCAAATCAGTTCAATTTCATCCCCGCTCTTGATACAGGCGCCAAGTACGCTTAATACGCTCTTTGCATTGGCAATATTTTCCCCGCCGTATTTAAACGTAATTACAGAACTATATTCAATCGCATTCTTACATAAAACCCCTGCGGGACGTAAATGCAGGCCCGTAGGATTTTTTATCCTTACCTTTTGACTTACCATATTCTCTTTACCCCTATAACATGATTTCTGTAATCAGTCCTGCCAGTTTTTCTGCTTCCTGCTCAATTTCCTGCTGGTTTTTTCCTTCTATCATTACCCGGATAAGCGGTTCCGTGCCGGATGGGCGGATAAGCACCCTTCCTTCCCCATGGAACTTCTTTTCCAGCTCTTTTATGGCTTCTGCAATTTCCGCATATTCCATATAATGTTCCTTCTTGTGATTTGGAACCTTTGCATTTACAAGCGCCTGCGGATAAATCTCCATAACGGATGCCAGCTGCGAAAGCTTCTTTTTGGTATCAGTCATAACCTGCAGCACATGCAGCGCGCTTAAAAGGCCATCTCCCGTCGTGTTGTCATCCAGGAAAATAATATGGCCGGACTGCTCTCCGCCTATATTATACCCATTTTCGCGCATATGTTCCAGCACATAGCGGTCTCCTACTTTTGTTTTCTCGACATGGATGCCATTCTCCCTGCCCATTACGCTGAATCCGAGATTTGACATCACGGTAATGACCACCGTATCTTTTTTCAGTGTCCCCTTCTGCTTCATATAATTGGCACAGACAGCCATCAGCTGGTCGCCGTCGACAATATTTCCCAGCTCATCCACAGCCAGAAGGCGGTCTGCGTCACCGTCAAATGCAAGGCCGATATCTGCTTTTTCGTAGACAACCCGTGCCTTTAACTCATCCATATGCGTGGAACCGCAGTTAGCGTTGATATTGGTGCCGTCCGGGCGCACATGAATCGGAATCAGCTCCGCGCCCAGCTCGCGCAGCGCTTTTACAGATGTATAATAAGCCGCTCCTTCTGCACAGTCTGCAACAATGCGCATGCCTGTCAGGTCCACCGGGACACATTTTTTGATAAATTTTACATATTCATCCCGGATGTCAAACCGGTAATCAATCCTGCCGACACCGGAACCGATTGGAAGCGTGACATCCTTCATATGATTTTTAATCATCGCTTCGATTTCATCTTCCAGTTCATCTGACAGCTTATATCCGTCCCCGTTAAAAAACTTAATGCCGTTAAACTCCATCGGATTGTGGGACGCAGAAATCACAACGCCCGCATCTACTTTATGCCTTCTTGTCAGGTAAGCAACCGCAGGGGTCGGCAGCACGCCCGCAAAAATTGCGTTCGCCCCTACCGAGCAGATGCCGGCCATCAGTGCATTGGCAAGCATCCCGCCGGATATGCGGGTGTCACACCCTACAATCAGTGTCGGCTGGTGTTCCTTTTCCCTTGTCAGCACATATGCCCCTGCCTGGCCAAGCTGCGTGGCCAGCTCAATGGTAAGCTCTGCTCCTGCAACACCCCTGACGCCATCTGTTCCAAACATTCTGCCCATTCTTTTCATTCCTCCAAATCTTCATTCTGTCCTGAACCTTCATTCTGTCCTGAATCTTCATTTTCCCCCAAATCTTCTCTTTCCCCTGTATACTCACTGTCTGCCGTGGTCTGTTCATCTGCTTCGGCTTCCCTGTCTCCCGTGTCCGGGCTTTCGTCCGGCTGCGTGCCTGCATCCGGCTCACCTTCCCCTTCCTGGTCCGCCGCAGTACCGCCGTCGCCTTCTCCGGCTCCGGAACCGCCCTCCGCAGGATTGTCTGGTTCATCCCCTTCGGAATCATCTTCACTGTTTTCAGAGTAAATCGTAAAAGAAATTACATTTTCCCCTACCACATATTTCTCATCCAGTGTCAGCTGCAGCTGCCTTACATGCCTTCCAGGTGCAAGCCCGCTCACAGCCAGTACCGGACGCAGTGCATTCGTTGTCAGCTGGTCCAAATCATCGGTAAGTCCATATATTTCAATCTCTGCATTCCGTTCGTTATATTCCAGCCTGTATTTTTCCGGCAGGTCATCCACCCGGATATTGCGCACCGGAATGGTAAATACCCTGCGTTCCAGCTGCTCAATATCAATCCTGACCGTTACGGTTGCTTCTTTTGAATTTTCCAAAGATACCCCGCTCGGCAGATACTGGTTAATATCTACCTTCTGTTCAAATTTTTCATCCACGCCTTCCACGCTGATGACATCTTCCGGTATGGTAATGGCGCTGATGGCATTCAAAATCTCAGACCTGCCTTTTATCGTAACCTCTGCAGGGTCTGTATCTGCCGAAATGACTTCAAAGCCCTCTGCCGGCCTGCCGCTGTAATTTACTTTGACCGGAACTGCTTTTTTCGGCACGATATTTGCTTTTACCGTCACAATTTCCAGGCTCAGATCCAGCCGCGTCGTATCGACTTCTTCTCCGCGCTCATCCAGAAGAACCGGAACCACGCTGTCGGATATATCCGTGCTCATGTCCGATACATCAATGGAAGCCTTGACCGAATCAATCTGTGAAACGACTTCCTTCGGCCCGGAAACCCATAACCGGTTCGGCTCCACGGACAGCGTGCCAAGCGCATATCCCTTTGCCGGCTCCCCCTGCGGGTTCGGCAGAATCATAAATGCCTGGCGCATCAAATCTGCCAGCGTAACCTTCAGCTCCCTGGTACGCTTGGAAATCGTCAGCTGGCTGGAATGGCGCAGCGCTGTTATTTCTACCGGAACGACATTTCCATCTTCTTTCTGAATCAGCTGGCTCATATCTGCGGTTGCCTTAAAATCCAGGCTGCTTAACGTATCAACCACGCTGCGGCTGCCAAGCACGCTAAATGTCACGTTTGCCGATTCCGCTTCTATTTCATAGTATTTATTCATTGCTGTAATGACTTCATCATTTTCTACCGTAACAGCAACGGTAAACCGCTTGTTAATCACCGGGTCTTCCAGATTCACAACTGCCATCCACATCGCCACTGCAAACAGGAGTGCCAGCAGCTTCAGGCCCAGATTCCTAGTCAGCATTTTTACGGCGTTTCTTAGCATTCTTAAGCCTCCTTTGCAGTGACTGCAGGCGGGTTTCTTCCGACTCTGCATTCTGAATGATTTTCAGTTCCTCACGCAGTCCGTCCTGTGTCAGGTTCCGCTGAATAACTCCGCCCCTTGCAGTGGAAACCGCCCCTGTTTCTTCCGATACAATAATCGTCAGGGAGTCACTGACCTCACTGATGCCGATAGCCGCGCGGTGCCTGGTTCCCAGCTCCTTGCTGATTGTCATGCTGTCAGAAAGCGGCAGGTAGCAGGTCGCCGCCGCAACCCTGTCTCCCCGGACAATAATGGCCCCGTCATGAAGCGGGGTGTTTTTTTCAAATATATTAATCAGAAGCTGGCTTGTCAGAACGGAATCCAGCTCGATTCCGGTACGCTCGTATTCCGAAAGCACAATATCCTGCTCTACGACAATCAGCGCTCCGGTCTTAACCTTGCCCATTTCAAAGGAAGCCTTGACCAGCTCGTTAATCGTGCGGTCGCCAAACCTTCCGCTGTCCTGCGACATTCCGAAATCAAACAAGGCCGTCACAAATTTTTTGCGGCCAAGCTGGTCCAAAGCCTTGCGCAGTTCGGGCTGGAAAATAACCGCAAGGGCAATCAGGGCAACATTCACAGTCCTGCTCGCCAGCCAGAGAATGGTATTCATCTGGAATACAGCCGCTGCAAGAATAAAGATAAGGATAACAAGGATTCCTTTAAACAGCATCCATGCACGGGTCCCCCGAATCCATACCAGCACATGATATAACAAAAATGCAATAATAAATATCTCTACTACATCTGTCGACCTTATTTTCTGCGGTGTAATCCAGTACATATACTTTTCCGCAAATCTCTGCATTGTACTGATAAATGTCTGCACGTTCACACATCCTTCCTTCTTTTATCCCTTATTTTTCTGCCTCAGTAACGCTGGTTTTCCTCATCATCTTCCAACAGGTTCATGTCTTCCATCAGTTCTTCCCGGGTCACGCCGTCCCGGTTATATCTGCGGCTGCGGCTGTTTCCGCTGATTTTTTTCACGGTCTTTTCCCTTGCGCGCACATAGCGCTTCGGCACAGCCTTGACATAATAATAATATTCATCGTCCTCAAACTGCACGCGTTCTGTCCTGGAATAATCCAGATTAAAGAAAAAGAACTGCAGAACCAGCAGAATCAGCACGCTGGCTGCGCAGCCGCCTGTCAGCCGGACGGTCATGCTGCTTAAGCCTATCTGCGTATACCCGATAAAAAATCCCAGATACTCGACCAGCATTCCGGTCACGATTGCAATCGTCCACGCGTGATCCACAGACATCCTGCGGATAACATAAACAATCAGCGCCGTCACGGCAAAAACACCAATGGCCAGGTACATTTCGCGGTTTCCGGCAAACTGGCTGATAATTTCGCGGAATTTGCTGATAAAGTCCTCATCCTCCCCGATAACGCCAAGGCTTGTTTCATTTGCCATGACGCCATCCAGGAAATAGAAGGTAATGATGCCGCAGATGGTCGGAATCACAGCCAGCGGCTGCTGGAGCAGCCCGTTTGCAGCAGGCATGACATATGGTATGCCAAGCATGCATGCAATGGGCGACAGCAGCGCATTCCATGCACAGCGCGGCGCAAACCGGAAATACAGAAGGTACATAATGGCAAAAATCACCAGCATCATAACACCTACCGGCATCGATAAAGCATAGCAGTGCAGCGTAAGCAGCACTCCGGCTGCCAGAAGCATGACTCCCATCGGCAGAATCGAGCAGGCCAGTGCGAGAATCAGCAGAAGCGCCATGCTGTTAAGCCGTTCCATATACCCGATTTTATAGTCAATCAGGAAGAAGACCGTAAACGCAAGCAGAAATTTGACTGCCGGCAGCAGATAAGCCTCATATTTTCCATAAAAACTGCGGATTCCCTCTCTGAATTCCAATAAAACTGTCATACGCTCCTCCTATCGCCGCATCGGCGCTGAACGGCTTTCCTGTTCTTCGTAAAGCCGTCCCAGGCGTTTCAGCCGGCGGTAATACCGTTTCATGTTTTTTGTGCCAGCCGCATGGTATACATTTGCATATATTGCAACGGCTGCCAGATAAACCGTCAGAAAAAAGAGATACCTTACCAGTATGTCAGTTCCAAGCTGTATCAGGTCCATGCTGCCTAAGCCTGCAATCAGTTCTTCCAGGTGATAAACCCCCCACATAACCAGGCAGATGCCGAATGCAGCTGTTCCGCTGAAAAAGCCTTTTATCACATGGATTCCAACAAAATCGCTGCGGAAATAGCGTACAGCCTGGCGGTACTGTTTTCCCTCATGCGTTTCATAAGCAGACAGCTTTGTCATCTCACGGACACGTTCTGTATCTATCATATTACCTCCAAAATATGCCTGATTTACCACAATATTATTTTTATTATAACACAGCCATTTGTATATGAAAAGATTTTTTGTCGGCGCATCCGTGAAAAAAGTATGAAAAAAACAGTTCAGGCAGGTCTTTGCATCTTGCTGCAAAGACCGTAAGAACATGATTCAGGTGTGCAAAAATCCCATCGCGAAGCGATTTTCAATGGATTTTTGCAAGTAACAGTTCAGCCTGCCTGAACTGTTACAAAAAAAGAGAATGCGGTCTGCACTCTCTTTTGCGTTTTCTGCTCCTGCAGTCTGTCAGGTATCTAAGAACCGCATCCTGTTTCCGTCCGATTTTTTTGGTTCCGGACGCCTTACTGGTTCTTCTTCCACTGCGTGGCTTAAATTATTAATCATTTTTCCCTTGCAGGCTTCGCAGTACTTGCCATACTTAATCATGGCGCCGCAGTTCATGCACTCGATGCCTACCGGCGAATCATCTGCAAATCTCAGGCGTTCTTCACGTACCCAGTTCTTTAACTGTTTTACGGAAACTTCTTTCGCTTCGGAAACTTCTTTCAAAGATGAATGCGGATTTTCACGGATAAAATCTTTTACTTCCTTAAACTTTTCCTCCAGTTTTTCTACACACGACGGACAGATTACCGGTCCTGACAGATAATTGAACAGCCGCTTGCAGCTTTTACACGTCCTTACGTCCATTTGAACGCCCCCTCCTTATATGTTCCATTTTTATGAATCAGATTCCAGGAACTGCCGTAAAACAGCCCGCCCGGTTTTGCGAACAGGTTATTCTGCGTGGTTCCTCACTGTCCCTGCCCGATACTGATGCACAGAAAATATACTTCCTTTACTCCCGACTGCTTCAATACGAGTGCTGCCGCATCTATCGTGCTGCCTGTCGTATAAATATCATCCACGAGCAGGACTCTTTTTAAGTTTACTACATTTCTGTTTATTTTAAAAGCATTTTTCAGATTATTTTTTCGTTCCTTTGCAGAAAGCTCTTTCTGGGGCACGGTATTGCGTGTCCGCACAAGCAGCCCGGCATCAAACGGCAGTCCGGCAAGCTGTGCAAAACGCCTGGCACACAGCTCCGCCTGGTTATAGCCGCGCTGGCGCATTCTTTTTTTCGCAAGCGGAACCGGAATAACCAGGTCAGGCTGGATTTTTACCGCCCACGCAGCATGCCGGCCGGCTGCCTGCGTGGCAAGAAATTCGGTATAGTCCCTGCGGTTTGCATACTTATAGCGGTATAACAGCCCGCGCAGCGGCCCCTCATAGCGGAATACCGCACGCCCCTGGATAAATTCATGCCGTTCTTTTGCACAGTCTGCGCAGTATTCAGTTCTTTCATTGTCTAAGGGCTTGCCGCACCGGTAACAGGCAGGCTGTGAAACATATGCCAGCTTTGCTGCACATCCAGGACAGATAAGCACGTCATGCAGGACACGGTCACAAACCGGGCAGCGATCGGGATAGAGCTGGCGCAGAATAACCTTTGCGATATTCCGCGGATGGCAAACGGTTTTGTTTCTGATTATATTTCACTCCCTTCTTCCTGTTCCAGAATCCGGGCCTTCAGCCCGCAGTAACGCTTCTGCTCGCTCACATTTTCCGCCATGTCGCAGAAGGTGCGCTCATCCCCGACAATCGTCACGCATTTTTTTGCCCTTGTAACTGCTGTATACAAAAGATTGCGGTTCATCAGCATTTTCGGGCCGCCCAGCAGGGGGATTACGACAGCCGGATATTCGCTGCCCTGCGACTTATGGATGGTAATGGCATATGCCAGCTCCAGCTCGTCCAGCATTTTAAACGGATATTCCACAGTCCGGCCTTCGTCGAATTCAATGGTCATAAGCTGGGTAATATCCCGGATGGAACGGATAACGCCCATGTCCCCGTTAAAGATTCCCATGCCGCGTTCCACTGCGATTCCATAGCGGTTTTTGATTTCCCATTCTATCTGGTAATTGTTTTTTATCTGCATGACCTTATCGCCTTCCCGAAACACCGTATCGCCGCGTTCTTTTTCCTGCTTTTTCGCTGACGGCGGGTTCAGGTACTGCTGTAATACCGTATTCAGGCGGTCTACGCCTAACAGCCCCTTGCGCATCGGGGTCAGCACCTGGATATCATACATCGAAGCATCGACATATTTCGGCATCTTCTGCACGACAAGCTGGAGCACGACGTTAATGATTTTATCTGCGTCATAGCGTTTCAGGAAGAAAAAGTCACTGCTTTTGTTATCCAGCGTGACAGGCTCCCCGCGGTTGATTTTATGTGCATTGACGATAATATCGCTCTGGCTGGCCTGGCGGAAAATCCTGGTCAGGCGCACAACCCGGTATGCACCGGAGTCAATCATGTCCTTTAAGACGCTGCCCGGCCCGACGCTTGGCAGCTGGTTAATGTCTCCGGCCAGTATGAGGCGGGCCGGCGGCGCGACAGCCTTTAGCAGGGAAGTCATCAGTGCAATGTCCACCATGGACATTTCGTCAATAATGACCGCATCAGCTTCCAGCGGATTGGATTCGTTACGCTCAAATCCGGCATTCCCTTCCACGCCGCCGTTGATTTCCAGCAGCCTGTGTATGGTACGTGCTTCATACCCGGTCGTTTCGCTCATGCGCTTGGCAGCCCTTCCGGTCGGCGCTGCAAGCACAAAATTCAGCCCTTCCATTTCAAACAGGCGGATAATGGCGTTTATCGTGGTCGTCTTGCCGGTACCCGGGCCGCCGGTAATAATCAGAACGCCGTTATCTGCCGCTTCGCAGACCGCCTGCTTTTGCAATTTATCCAAAGCTACATGCGCGTGTTTTTCGATAGACTTTATCTGGGATTCCCGGGATATGGCATCCGGCCCTTCGAGCCGGGAGCGGACATTCAGTTCATGAAGCATAAAAGCTGTATTATGCTCCATATTATAATAGGAAGCGGAATAAACCTGTACCTGTCCGTCCTGTTCTTTCATAACAATTCTGCGGGCAATGGCCAGCTCCATAAAATGGCCTGTAATCAGCTCTGCTTCAATGCCAAGCAGCCCGGCTGCCTGTGCAGTCAGGACATCCTGCGGCAGATATGTGTGGCCGTCCTGTGCCGCCTGCATCAAGGCATACAGAATGCCGCTGCGGATGCGGAAATCAGAATCTGCACGGATTCCTGCACGTCCTGCAATTTCATCCGCGATTTTAAATCCCACGCCCTGGATATCGTCAGCCAGGCGGTATGGATTTTCACGGATAATGGAATAAATCTGCGGGCCGTAGGCCTGATACACCTTCGCAGCCAGCGCCAGGGAAATGCCAAACTGCTGCAGGAATATCATGGCCTGGCGCATTCCTCTTTTTTCTTCCACCTGTGCTGCAATTTCCTGTGCCTTGCGCTCACTGATGCCCCTGATTTCGGCCAGCCGTTCGGGTTCTTCCTCAATGATGCGGAATGTGTCCCGGCCAAATTTACGCACAATCCGTGCTGCAAGCGCTGCACCGATTCCTTTGACCGCTCCCGAGCCTAAATACCGCTCAATTGCAAATTCGTCCTCCGGTTCTTTTTCCTCATAGCTTTCGACCCGAAACTGCCTGCCATAGGACGGATGCTCTGTGTAGCTGCCCGTAAATTCGACATTCATGCCTTCCACGACCCCTTGCAGCGTGCCCACGCAGGTCAGACCGCCGTCCTCTGTGTTCAGGGTCAGCACACAGTAGCCGTTATCCTGATTCCGGTAAATAAAATTATCGATATAGCCAGTAACCTTTTCCAATGTTCTCTCCCCGCCAGCCTTTCATCCTGCATCAAAGTATTTTTTCTATATGACAAAATATGCAGGACACTGTCTGTATATTGCAGCTGACAGCATCCTGCATTCCTGATTCTACCTATACTTTTTCCATACAGCCCAAGCTGTGCGTATCTTCCCTGTGCCAGACGGCCTGCAGATACGAAAACCGCTTATGACTCCTCGGTAATCCCGTAGTTGCGCTTCATCTGTTCATACAGCTGCTGCGCAAGCGGCCCGCCTGACTGTTCTGTCGTCTGTGCAGCAAGCGACTGGATTGCACCGTCCTTGAAATAATCGACAAGCGAGCCCAGCGGCCCGTCGCCTTCTTCACTGCCAATTGTTTTAAACATTTCCTTGTATACCTGCTCGAGAAAATAAGATTCAAATTCCCGGCAGACTTCCTTTAATTCCTCTGCGGAAGTGTCAGAATCTGACTTTCCCAGTTTTTCTGACAGCTTTGTGCCGGAAGCCGCACCTGCCACTGACGGGTCAATGTAAGAATTCAGTCCATTTATTCCTATGCTCATGAATTACCCGCCCCCTATCGTTTCAGGTTATTTGCCTGCTCTAACATCGTATCAGACGTTGTGATTGCCCTGGAGTTTAATTCATAGGCTCTCTGTGCCACAATCATATTTACCATTTCATCTGCTACCTGTACGTTGGAGCCTTCCAGAAATCCCTGAATGACACTGCTCCGCCTTAATCCCGGCGTGGTCGCTTCATTCATCGGCATGCCGGATGCTGCTGTTTCCAGATAGTATGTACCGGAAATTTTCTGAAGTCCTGCGTCGTTGTTAAACTGCCACAGCCCAATGGTCTGGTTCAGCGGCACATACTCATTCTGCGGGTCCATATATCCGACAACGCCATCTGTCGATATCATGACACGGCTTGCATCTACTTCATCTGGAAGAATAATCTCATTGCCGTTTGTGTCCATAACCTGATATCCTTCCGAGGTACATAATGTCAGGCCGTTCTGCCCCTGGCTCCAGAAAAAGTCACCATTTCTTGTATAATAAACCTGATTGTCCCTGCCGCTGACTCCGAACAGCCCATCGCCTTCTATCATAACGGCACTGTTGCTGTCAACATCCTGTGCATGCCCCTGCTGGAAATTGGATGTCACCGACGCCAGCCTGGTACCGAGTCCGACCTGTGCAGAAATCGGCTTCTGTGCTCCGTTTGCGGTCGTTGTTTCTGTCTGAATCGTTTGATATAATAATGTCTTGAATTCCGGCTTTTCCGTTTTGTAGCCAGTTGTATTGACATTTGCCAGATTGTTGGAAATCGCATCTACATTCGACTGCTGTGCACGCATGCCGGATGCTGCGCTCCATAATGCTCTCATCATAACTGTTATTCTCCTTCCACGGCACTCCTTGCCCTGCTTTGCCTTCCGTGGTCAAACTCTGTTCACATAAATATGTTATCGGCAGAAAGTGCCGTTTTCATAATATCTGCCAGGCATTTCCTGCGGTTTTTATCTGATTTTGATTTTAGGATTCAGATTTTAGTTTTCCGTATTCCTTAGTTTACCCGGCCTACCTGATTTACAGCCTTTTCAATCATGGTATCAAATGTCTGTATCATTTTCTGGTTCGATTCATAAGCGCGTGCAACGGTAATCATCGTAACCATTTCGTCTACGACTTTCACATTGGACGCTTCGATATATCCCTGCTCAATATTCGCATTGGAAGCTATGACCTGTCCTCCGTCCACAAGGTCATACATATTTTCACCATATTTGGATAAAAAGTCATAATTTTCAAAGTCCACCAGCCCCAGCTGTCCGACGAGCTGGTCATTCTGGTAAATAAAGCCTGCTTTATCAATTGTAAAATCCACATTCGGGTCAAGCTGGATATAATTGTTTGCTCCCGGGTCACCGTTTTGTGCACCGTTCTGGTTCAGGATAAAATCCCCGTCCTTTGTACGCAGGAATCCGTCCGTGCTGATGGTAAATGCACCGTCCCTTGTATATTTCACAGAAGTATTGCCGTCTTTATCGGTAAAGGAAACTGCAAAAAAACCGTTGCCGTCTATGGCGCAGTCATATTTATTATCTGTCACTTTGAAGCTGCCCTGGGTATAGTCGGTATAGGTCTCTCCGATTTTGACACCCATATTGACATCGCCAATCGCCCTGGCACGCCAGGTCGGCACAGAAGAATCCTTGATTCTCATAGCCAGCTGCGTTTTAAAGGACTCTGCTGTAGCACCTTCTTTTTTATAGCCGTTCGTATCTGCATTTGCCAGGTTGTTTGTAATGACATCCAGCCGGTTCATTTCATTGACCATTCCTGTCCATGCTGTGTATAATCCCTTTACCATATGCTATACTCCTTTTCCTTCCTGCTTTCCCATCTGTAATCCCGATAACTGCATTTAATCATCGTCGCGCTTTCCTGCCAGGAATTCTACAAATTTGCCGGTACCGACAGCAACACAGGTCATCGGCTCCTCGGCAGTCATCGTATTAATGCCTGTCTTTTCCTCAATCAGTTCTTCCAGGCCACGCAGCAGCGCTCCGCCGCCTGTGAGCACAATGCCGCGGTCAGCCACGTCAGCTGCCAGTTCCGGCGGTGTTTTTTCCAGGACGCTGTGGACAGCTTCCACAATCTGCAGTGTCGCTTCCCGCAGCGCTTCCTCTGTCTCCTCGGATGATACCGTAACGGTCTTTGGCAGCCCGGTTACGAGATTGCGCCCGCGCACGTCTATCGTTTCCGGCTGTGCCAGCGGATAGCAGGTACCGATTTTGATTTTGATATCCTCAGCCGTGCGCTCGCCAATCAGCAGGTTGTGTTTCTTTCTCATATACCGGACAATTGCTTCGTCAAAGTCATCCCCGGCAATTTTTATCGAAGTGCTGACAACCGAGCCGCCAAGCGAAATGACCGCGATATCCGCCGTGCCGCCGCCGATATCCACAATCATGTTTCCGCATGGCCTTGAAATATCAATGCCTGCCCCGATTGCTGCTGCAATCGGTTCTTCTATAATCATGACTTCCCTGGCTCCTGCCTGGTAGGTTGCATCTTCTACGGCTTTTTTCTCGACCTCGGTTACGCCGCTCGGCACGCAGACACTGATGCGCGGCTTACGGAAGCTTTTTTTGCCAAGTGCTTTCTGGATGAAGTATTTAATCATCTTCTCCGTTACTGTATAATCGGAAATAACCCCCTGGCGCAAGGGACGCACAGCTACGATATTGCCTGGCGTGCGCCCCAGCATCAGCCGGGCTTCTTCTCCTATCGCCTTAATCTTATTCGTGTCGCGGTCAAATGCGACTACGGAAGGTTCTTTTAATACGACGCCTTTTCCTTTAATATACACTAATATACTGGCTGTTCCTAAATCAATTCCAATATCTGCTCCCATCATGTACAGATATCCCCTTTCATCTTACTTTTTGCATGTTGTATTTATAGTATCAGGCCCATGGATATTCCATTGGTTCCTGCGGGTATGCTATTAGCTATTTTGCCATATTATCTCCTATTATATACAATAAATTCCATTTTTCATAGCACTTTTTTATTTTTCACACAATTTTAATTTTTTCGTAATTTCCACGAAATTATTTTGTGCAAATTCTCTAATCCGAAAAGCAAATATAAGATGAAAACAGATATTCTGCCGGAACACTGCTTCTATTATAGAGCCCTGCGGCTGGAAATGCAATGGGGAATTCTGGATTTTCCTTTTATATACAATCCCCAAGGTATTTCTTTACATACTGTCCGGTATAAGACTCCGGTATCTGCGCTACTTCCTCCGGCGTGCCCTGCGCAATGACCGTTCCGCCGCCGTCGCCGCCTTCCGGTCCCATGTCTATAATATAATCCGCTGTCTTAATCACATCCAGGTTGTGCTCAATGACAATCACCGTATTGCCGCCGTCAGACAGGCGGTGCAGAATCTCAACGAGCTTGTGCACATCCGCAAAATGCAGCCCGGTCGTCGGCTCGTCCAGAATGTACACGGTCTTTCCGGTGCTGCGGCGGCTTAATTCCGTGGCAAGCTTGATGCGCTGCGCTTCTCCGCCGGACAGCTCCGTGGACGGCTGGCCAAGCTTGATATAGGAAAGGCCGACATCGTACAGTGTCTGGATTTTGCGCTCAATGGACGGGATGTTCTGGAAAAAGCCGAGCGCTTCTTCCACGGTCATATTCAGCACATCGTAAATGCTCTTTCCCTTGTATTTCACATCGAGCGTTTCGCGGTTATACCGCCTGCCCTGGCACACCTCGCACGGCACATAGACATCCGGCAAAAAGTGCATTTCGATTTTTAAAATCCCGTCCCCGGCGCATGCCTCGCAGCGCCCGCCTTTGACATTAAAGCTGAAACGGCCCTTTTTGTAGCCGCGTGCTTTTGCATCCGGCGTAGCAGCGAACAGGTCTCGTATCATGTCAAAGACTCCGGTATAAGTAGCCGGATTGGAGCGCGGCGTGCGCCCGATTGGAGACTGGTCGATGTCAATCACCTTATCCAGCTGTTCCAGGCCGAGTATTTTGTCATGCCTGCCAGGAATGCACCGGGCACGGTTTAGCTTTTTCGCCATGGCCTTATATAAAATTTCATTGGTCAGCGAGCTTTTTCCCGAGCCGGAAACGCCAGTAATACAGGTCATGATGCCGAGCGGAATTTTCACGTCTATATTTTTCAGGTTGTTCTCTTTTGCCCCTTTGACTGTCAGCCAGCCGGACGGAGCCTTGCGCTGCTGCGGAACCGGGATTTTCAAGCGCCCGCTCAGATAAGCTCCGGTAATGGAATCCGGGTTTGCCATGATTTCTTCCGCGGTTCCGGTTACGATTACCTCGCCGCCGTGCGCTCCTGCGCCAGGCCCGATATCAACGATAAAATCGGCCGCACGCATCGTATCTTCATCGTGCTCGACCACAATCAGCGTATTGCCCAGGTTCTGCAGGTTGCGCAGCGCAGCAAGCAGCTTGTCATTGTCACGCTGGTGCAGCCCGATACTTGGCTCATCCAGAATATAGGCAACGCCCACAAGGCCGGAGCCAATCTGCGTCGCCAGGCGGATGCGCTGAGCCTCGCCGCCGGACAGCGTGCCTGTGCCGCGGCCCAGTGACAGGTAATCCAGGCCGACTTCTGCAAGAAAACCGACCCTGGCACGGATTTCCCGGATAATCTGCGCGCCAATCATCTCCTGCTGCCTGGTCAGGCTCATGCTGCCCATAAATTCCTTCAGCTTTTTCACCGAAAGATTGGTCACTTCATAAATATTTTTGTCACATACGGTTACGGCAAGCGCTTCTTTTTTCAGGCGCTGGCCGCCGCAGGCCTTGCACGGCGTCACGCGCATAAATTCCTCATACTGCTGCTTCATCGTATCAGAACCGGTCTCGCGGTACCTGCGCCCTGCATTTTTTATCAGTCCTTCAAAAAGCACGTCATAGATGCCTTCGCCGCGCACCCCCTTATAATGAACCTTTACTTCCCGGTCTGCCCCGTTCACCAGCATATTGCGGACGTCTTGCGAAAGCTCCTCATACGGCGTGTCCAGGTCAAACCCATACGCTTCGGACAATGCCTGCAGCGTGGCATAGGTATAGCTCGACGGATCGGTGCAGGACTGCCAGCCCATCACCTGTATTGCGCCGTCTGCGATGCTTAAGGATTTGTCCGGTATCATCAAATCCTCGTCAAACTCCATTTTATAGCCCAGCCCGAAGCAGTCCGGACAGGCACCGAACGGATTGTTAAAAGAAAAGCTTCTCGGCTCTATTTCATCCACACTGATGCCGCAGTCTGGACAGGCAAAGCTGTCTGAAAACTGCATCATCTGCGGCTCATCCTCATCCGGCCTGTGGACTTCCGCCATTAAAAGCCCGCCGGACAGCTCCAGCACGCTTTCTATGGAATCGGTCATTCTCTTGTCAACGCCTTCTTTGACAATCAGGCGGTCTACGACAATCTCGATATTGTGCTTTTTATTTTTTTCCAGCGGGATTTCTTCGGTCAGCTCATACATATTTCCGTCAGCAATGACCCGGACATAGCCGCTGCGCTTTGCCTGCTCGAGCATTTTCTGGTGCGTCCCTTTGCGGCCGCGCACGACAGGTGCCAGCAGCTGGATTTTGGTGCGCTCCGGCAGCGACAGAAGCTGGTCTGTCATCTGGTCTACCGTCTGCTTTTTGATTTCCTTGCCGCACTTCGGGCAGTGCGGAATTCCGATACGCGCATAAAGAAGACGGAAATAATCATAGATTTCCGTTACCGTGCCGACGGTCGAACGCGGATTGCGGTTTGTTGATTTCTGGTCAATGGATATCGCCGGGGACAGGCCCTCGATTTTTTCCACATCCGGTTTTTCTGCCTGCCCCAAAAACTGCCTTGCATAGGAAGACAGGGATTCCATATAGCGCCGCTGGCCTTCTGCATAAATCGTATCAAATGCCAGTGAGGATTTCCCGGAACCGCTCAGTCCGGTCAGAACTACAAACTCGTCCCTCGGAATATCCAGGTCAATATTTTTCAGATTGTGCTCGTTTGCTCCGCGTATTTTGATATATTTTCTTTCTCTGCTCATTTTGAATCTTCTCTCTATATTTTTCTTTCATCCCTGTTTACCGCTGTACCTGTTATTTCTGCGCATCCCGCAGCATTTCTTTCAAATTTATCATCTGGTCACGCAGTTCGGCGGCAGCTTCGAAATTGAGGTCCGCAGCTGCGCTTTCCATTTTCTTTTTTACCTGTGCAATCAGCTTTTCAAGCTCCCTGCGGTTCATGGATTCCGGGTCTTTTGCGAAGTTCAGCTGCTCTGCCGCTACTTTTTTGGAAATACTGATTAAATCGCGCACGGCTTTTTGTATCGTTTTTGGCGTAATGCCGTGTTCTTCGTTATATTTCTGCTGTATTTTGCGCCTGCGCCCTGTTTCTTCGATTGCAATGCGCATGGAATCCGTCACCTTATCCGCATACATGATAACATGGCCCCCGCTGTTGCGTGCAGCCCTTCCGACGGTCTGTATCAGCGAGGTTTCGGAACGCAGGAAGCCTTCCTTGTCCGCATCCAGAATCGCCACCAGCGTAATTTCCGGAATGTCCAGGCCCTCACGCAGCAGGTTGATGCCGACGAGCACATCAAACACATCCAGGCGCAAATCGCGGATAATTTCGGCCCGTTCCAGCGTATCGATATCGGAGTGCAGGTATTTCACCCGGATTCCGACATCCTGCATATAAGCCGTCAGGTCTTCTGCCATCCGTTTTGTCAGTGTCGTAATGAGCACTTTATGCTTCTGTGCGGTTTCTTTATGCACCTCGGATATCAGGTCGTCAATCTGGCCATCTACCGGGCGCACGGAAATTTCCGGGTCGAGCAGTCCGGTCGGGCGGATAATCTGCTCGACGCGCAGCAGCTCATGCTCCTTTTCGTAAACACTCGGCGTTGCAGATACAAACAGCAGCTGGTCGATTTTGGATTCGAATTCTTCAAAGTTCAGCGGGCGGTTGTCTTTCGCAGACGGCAGGCGGAAGCCGTAATCGACAAGCGTTGTCTTCCTGGACTGGTCGCCGGCATACATGCCCCGTATCTGCGGCACGGTAATATGGGATTCGTCAATTATAATCAGGAAATCTTCTTTAAAATATTCCATCAGGGTCAGCGGCGTTGCCCCCGGCTCCAGCCCCGCCAGATGCCTGGAATAGTTTTCTATGCCGCTGCAAAATCCGGTCTCCCGCAGCATCTCAATATCAAAGTTTGTCCGCTCCGAAATCCGCTGTGCTTCTAACAGCTTGTCCTCGCCTTTGAAATACCGGATGCGTTCTTCCAGCTCTTTTTCAATTTCTACACATGCCTGATTGATTTTTTCCTGCGGCACGACATAGTGGGATGCCGGAAAAATCGCCACATGCTCCAGTGCAGCCTTCACTTCCCCGGTCAGCACATCGATTTCTGTAATCCGGTCTATTTCATCCCCGAAAAATTCCACGCGCACGGCACGCTCCGCGCTGTTTGCCGGAATTATTTCCAGCACGTCGCCCCGCACGCGGAATGTGCCGCGGTGAAAATCGGCTTCATTTCTTGTATACTGGATATCAATCAGGTCACGGATAACATCATCCCGGTCACGCACCATGCCCGGACGCAGCGATACCATCATATTCAGGAAATCTTCCGGGCTGCCCAGGCCGTAAATACAGGACACGCTCGAAATAACCACAACGTCCCTGCGCTCTGACAGTGCCGCTGTCGCAGACAGGCGCAGCTTGTCGATTTCCTCATTGACCGAAGAATCCTTGGCGATATAGGTGTCAGAAGACGGGACGTAGGCTTCGGGCTGGTAGTAATCGTAATAGGACACAAAGTATTCTACGGCATTCTCCGGGAAAAATTCCTTGAACTCACCATAGAGCTGTGCAGCTAAGGTTTTATTGTGCGCTATTACCAAAGTCGGCTTGTTAAGCTGTGCGATCACGTTGGCCATGGTAAAGGTCTTGC
>CAJTSV010000022.1:39901-40429 GCA_910579075.1 uncultured Eubacterium sp. | reverse complement strand
ATGTTTAGGGATTCTTACATTCTGGAACCGGAACAGCCAGACGAGACAGGCCATGCATTCCTGCCCAGCGTCCGGGATTCCACCCCTAATCCCTTATCCCTGCTCCGCCTGATACGCATACACCAGCCTGTTCCCTTCCAGAATCTTCAGCAGAAAATAAGGATTAAAGCTGACCTCATTCCCATCCTCATCATCCAGATACATCCCAAAATGCAGATGCACCGGAAAATTCCCGGTCGTGCCCTCGACCTCGCTGTACCCGGTATCTCCCATATACCCGATAAGCTGTCCGGCTGCAACCTCCAGCCCTTCTGCCATGCTTTCCTCATATTCCGCCAGATGTGCATAATAAAAATACACCCCGTTTTTGCTGCGTATGCCAATCCGGTAGCCGCCCTGCGGCAGCCAGCCCATTTTTTCCACGACACCGTCGCTGACACTGAGAACCGGATAATAGCCCCTTTGCTGGATATCCGCCATAATATCGCATCCTTCATGGCCCCTTGCGCCGCCATACGTGCGCTCCGA
>CAJTSV010000022.1:36142-39833 GCA_910579075.1 uncultured Eubacterium sp. | reverse complement strand
TTGCAGAATGTTCTTTTGGATACCACAGGCAAAGGTAATGCAAAACCATATCTCGCTTTGGCGCAGCCGGTTTTTCCCGCCGCTTCCACTGCTTCAGATCTGCTTTATCATACGTTTTGCAAAACAGGCTGGCCAGCAGGCTTTCGGCTGCTGTTTCATCCAGCTCCTTTCCTTCCCCGGATTCTGCCAGCTGTTCATATGCATCCTGCGGCAGCTCCAGCGCCCGCAGCACAGCCAGCGATTCCTCCTGGCTGGCCAGCTGTGCTTCCCCGGTTCCAAAGCCATGGTTTTGTTCCAGGTTCTGGATAAGGCAGATATCCAGGCTCGCAATCATAAACAGCAGGATAATGCAAAAGATACGTTTTTGATTCATGTTTCCTCCCGCACGCGCGTATACTGATAAAAAAAATACGTGCTGCCATGAAAAAAAGGTTATCTATATGTATTATCATGCTGTTTATCCTATTCATACTAATTTATCCGGCTGACTGTGTCGCTGCTGCCGCAAACGGGCTGGTTTTATGGTATGAAAATATCCTCCCGGCGCTGCTGCCCTTTACGATATTTTCCAATATACTTATCCAGTCCGGTTACCTGAATGATATCATACGTGTATGCAGCCCCTTTTTAGGCCGGCTGTTTTTCCATCATCCGCAGGCTGCTTATCCGATTGTCGCCGGATTTTTATTTGGATTTCCGATTGGCAGCAAAACGACTGCCGACCTGCTGCGCCAGGGCCAGCTTACGGTGCGGGAAGCAGATATTTTATGTGCCATGTGCAACAATATCAGTCCCGTATTTGTAAGCAGCTACCTGCTGTCTGCATCCCTCGGGCTTTCCGGATGGACATGGATGACATATGCGGTTTTATACCTGCCGCCGCTTTTCGGCGGACTGTTCCTGCTGCGCAGGCAAAAAGCGCTTCCAGCCAAAAAAAATACGGCATCAAGGTCGAATTTGAATTTTCAAATCATTGATGCCGGAATTATGAATGGATTTGAAACACTGCTGAAGCTGGGCGGATATATCATGCTGTTTTCCCTGATGACACAGATGTGCATGCGTGCGGCCGGAACCAATGAGCTGGCCCTGATGTGCCTGACCGGAATGACCGAAATCACAAACGGCATCCATATCATTGCGCAGAGCACGTCCTGCGCCATGGCTTTGAAATATCCCATGATAATCGGGTTTACGGCCTTTGGCGGCCTGAGCGGGTTTGCGCAGACAGCATCCATGGTCAAGGGAAGCGGGATTTCCATGCGCTTTTACCTGGTATTCCGCCTGGTGACAGCATCCGCAAGCGCACTGCTTGCAGCCTGCATTTTTTAACCCGGATTTCCATGCCGTAAAGCCCCGTGCCAAACGGTATGGGATTATTCAGGACTCTGCTCCGCTTCCTGTTCCTGCGGCATCATATCTGCTTCAAGTACCTGTTCCTCGGCTGCGTCCTGGAAAATCTCGGACGGAGCCAGCTCCGCACGGTTTGCGCTGACAATTTCAAGTGTTTTCTGCATGGACGAGCTTAACTGTGCAAAGTTCGTTTTAAAGATGCTCTGCGAGCCTTCCAGCAGGTCTTCAATTGCTTTTAACATGCTGTCTGCATATGCGATTGCCCCGTACCGGATTTCATTCGCATCATTGGTCGCCTGGTCCATAATCTCCTGCGCCTGTTTCTGCGCCATTGTCACCACTTCATTTGCCTGCGCATAAGCCTGCTGCATAATCTGATGTTCTTTTATCAGCTCGTTCTTCTGAATCTGCGCCTGGGAAATGATAGTATCGGCCTTTGCCTGCGCATCGGCTAAAATGGCTTCCTTGTTGCTTATCATTTTCTGGTAGCGCTTGACTTCTTCCGGTGTTTTATGACGCAAATCTGCAATCAGTTCCTGGATTTCATCTTTATTTACGATTATCTTTGTACTGGATAGAGGCTGGAATTTGCAGCTCTCAATATAATCTTCAATTTCCTCTATTATCTGGTCTATACTGCTGTTCATGCGGCAACACTCCTTAACACTTTTTTTTCTGCCCCGTCATCCCATGCCATATTTCGCATAAATGCGTTTTATAATCTGCTGCGGTACAAAACGGGAAATGTCTCCCCCGTATGATGCAAATTCTTTTACCATGGTTGAGCTCAAATAGGCATATTCCAGGCGTGCCGTCAGGAAAACGGTCTCTATGTCTGGATATACTTCATGATTGGTCTGTGCAATCTGCAGCTCATATTCAAAATCCGTCACCGCCCGCAGCCCCCGTATCACAATAGCAGCATCCATGCGCTTGGCATAATCTACCAGCAGCCCGTCAAAGGAGCCGACTGTGACATTTTTAAATTCTGAAGTCAGTTCTTCTAACATACTAACACGTTCGTCTGTGAAAAACAACGAATTTTTTGCACGATTGTTCAGCACGCCGACAATCAGCTCGTCCACCAGCCTGGACGAACGCGCGATAATATCCAAATGGCCTTTGGTAACCGGGTCAAAGCTGCCCGGATAAATTGCTCTTTTCATATCAGCCCTCTTTTGCGAAAAACAGATGTTTGTTTGTTTTGTAAATTTTTTCCTTTGTTATGGCAAGGCCAAGCTGCGCCGCATAGGAAAAATCCGTATGCTTTGACGCTTCCACAATAATCCGGCCGTCTTCTTTTAAAAGGCCCGAAGAAGCCAGCGTAGCAAGAATCTCCTGTTCGAGGCCCGAAGCATACGGCGGGTCTAAAAATATATAGTCAAATGCCCCTGTCCCTTCCAGCGAACGGACTGCACACAGCGCATCCATGGCAAGCAGCCTGGACTTATCCCCAAACTTTGTAAAACGGATGTTGTCTTCAATCACCGCGCAGGCCTTTTTGCTGTTTTCCACAAATACGGCATATTCCGCTCCCCTGCTCAGTGCTTCCAGCCCAATCTGCCCGCTTCCTGCAAACAAGTCTAAAAACCTGCACCCGGAAATGCCGGACTGCAGGATATTAAACAGTGTTTCCTTGATGCGGTCTGTCGTCGGCCTTGTATCTTTTCCGTCCAGTGCTTTCAGCGGCAGGCTCCTTGCCGTGCCAGCAATAATTCTCATATAATCCCACTGCCTCCCTCATGCATGATTCAGCCTCAGCCGACACTCTGCAGCGCCTGCACGAGCATATGCAGTGCCGCTTCTACTGACATGCTGCGTACCTGTGCGCGTTCGCCTGCAAATACATGTTCTTCCACAATCGTTACGCCATTGACATAGCAGCTGATATATACAAGCCCGACTGGTTTTTCCGGCGTGCCGCCGTCCGGCCCCGCAATCCCGGTCGTCGCAAGCGCTGCCTGTGCCCCGGCCTGTTTCGCAGCGCCTTCTGCCATTTCCATTGCCGTCTGCTCACTGACTGCGCCGTATGCTTCCAGCGTTTCGTGTGATACCTGAAGCAGCTTTTCTTTTGCTTCGTTGGAATACGTGATATACCCTTCCCGGTAGGCCTTTGAAATGCCGGCAGCATTTAAAAGCCGCCCGGCCAGCAGTCCCCCGGTACAGGATTCTGCTGTGGTAACCGTAAATCCGCGCTGGATTAACAGCTGTGCAGCACGTTCCTCGAGTGAATGCTCTTTTTCAAATGTTTTGTCCATGTGATTCTTTTCCCTTCATTCACAATAAAATCTGAATTTGATATCAGTGCTGTTCTTTGATAATATCTTTATTTTTATAA
>CAJTSV010000022.1:33970-36132 GCA_910579075.1 uncultured Eubacterium sp. | reverse complement strand
TGCCAGCGATATCACGGTCAGCGCCAGCGACACATAGGTCAGGATAATGCCCAGCGCCTGAAAAGCAGCCTGATGGATATCCAGAATCAGCACAATAATCATCAGCATCTGGAAGGTTGTCTTAAATTTGCCCCAGTAGCTGGCTGCAATGACAATCTTCTGTTCCGCTGCAATCAGGCGGAATCCGCTGATAATAAATTCCCGCGAAATGATGACTATGACAATCCATGCTTCCAAAAGCTCCATGGCAGTCAGGCAGATTAAGGCGGAGCAGACAAGCAGCTTGTCCGCCAGCGGGTCCATAAATTTCCCGAAATTTGTCACCAGGTTATATTTACGCGCAATTTTCCCGTCAAACAAATCGGTCAGGCTTGCAATGATAAAAATAAACGCAGCAATATATTTTCCGCTGTCCGGAAAATACGGAACCAGCAGGAAAAATACAAAAAACGGGATTAATATTACCCGGAACATAGTCAGTTTATTTGGCAGATTCATACAATTCTCCTTTTACTGCAGGATGGCTTCCGCCGTCAGGTCGTATTCAAACGAACCGGTAATCCGTACTCTGACAAAGTCGCCTGTCATAAATTCTGTTTCCGTGCCGGACACAAATACATAGCCGTCGATATCCGGCGCATCGCGGTAAGTCCTTGCCGCATAAGCATTTTCATCGGCAAGCTTTCCTTCGACAAATGCCCAGATTTCCTGTCCCTTCATGGCAGCCGCCTGGTCAAACGCAATCTCCTGCTGCAGCTGCATGACTTCTTCCTGCCAGTCCAGTTTTGTTTCTTCGTCTAACTGGCCCGCAAAGCCGGCCGCCGGCGTTCCTTCTTCCGCCGAATACACAAAGGCACCCAGGCGGTCAAATTCCAGTTCATTGATAAACGACATCAGTTCCTCGTGCTGCTTTTTTGTTTCCCCCGGAAAGCCGCAGATAACCGTTGTGCGAAGGCAGATATCCGGTATTTCCCGGCGCAGCTTTGAAACAATGGCGCGGATATCCTGCTGGCTTGTCTTTCGTCCCATGCGGTGCAGGATTTCATCGCTTGCATGCTGTATCGGCATGTCCAGATAATGGCAGACCTTGTCATTGCGCTTTATCGCTGCAATCAGGCCATCGTCAATCTCCTCGGGATAGCAGTACAAAATGCGGATCCAGCGCAGCCCCGCAATCTGGTTCAGCTCATCGAGCAGGCGGTACAGCGATTTTTCCCCGTAAAGGTCTGTGCCATACAGCGTCGTCTCCTGTGCGGCTAAAATCAGCTCTTTTACGCCTGCGCCGGCCAGTTCGCGCGCCTGGGCGAGCAGCTCCTCCATCGGAACGCTGCGGTATGCGCCGCGGATAGACGGAATAATGCAGTACGTGCAGTGCTTGCTGCATCCTTCTGCAATTTTCAGATACGCATAATGCCCGCCTGTCGTAATGCTGCGCTTTGTGCCTGTATGCGGAAGCCCTTCCAGCGTATGGAAATTTTCATATTTTTTTCCGGCCTGTGCCTCTTTTAACGCATGCACAATATCGTCATAGGAATTTGTCCCAAGGACAGCATCTGCCTCGGGTATTTCCTTTCGGATTTCGGACTGGTAGCGCTGTGCCAGGCATCCGGTCACGATAAGCGTGCTGCACCTTCCGTTTTTTTTATATTCCGCCATTTCCAGAATGGCATTGATGCTTTCTTCCTTTGCATCATTGATAAAACAGCAGGTATTGACAATAATAACATCCGCCTGCGTTTCGTCATCCGTAACCGTATATCCGTTTTCCTGCAGCATTCCAAGCATAAATTCGGAATCCACAAGATTTTTATCACATCCGAGTGACATAAAAAATATCTGTTTTGCACCTGTTTCCATGAAATGGTTTCTCCTTGTAAAAGAGGCTGTGCAGCGGCACAGCCTCATGCTCCATTGCTTCCTATGGTTACATTTCGCTCATTTCTTCCATTTCATCTGCCTGAGCCATCTCATCCAGGTCTCCCGTTTCCTGATTATCCTGCGTGTCCTGTCCGGATTCCTTTACACTGTCTGCCCTTGCTTCAGACAGCCTTTTTTTATCCTTCATTTCGTCAATCGTGTCATCCTGGCCGACAATTTTTACCTTTCCCTCGTACAGCTCCTGTACGGCAGCAGACAGCGGCTTGCGCCCGCCTGCCTTTGCA
>CAJTSV010000022.1:5827-33957 GCA_910579075.1 uncultured Eubacterium sp. | reverse complement strand
CCCCGCCGATAATCTGCCTGGCCCGTTTCGCTGTCGCAATCACAATCGAATAACGGCTATTAATAACCGGTTCTTCCCCGATTTCCGTCTGATCGCTGTTTACGACCTGCATTAATTCTACATAAGATGGATGTATCATGAAATGGTTCTCCTTTCGAGTCCTGTTTATTTTCGCATGGTCACTCCAAAGCCTGTTCTTTTACGCCAAAACGCCCTGCCAGCGTGTCTGGCTGCAGTGCGGATATAATGACCATCTGGTTTACGGTAAAAATAACCCCGCGCGTGCGCCGCCCCTGCGTCGCATCAATCAGCCGGTTTTCTTCCCTGGCACGCTGAATCTGCCGCTTTGCGGGCGCGGAATCCGGGGTAATGATACACAGGATTTTATCTGTATTGACCACATTCCCAAATCCGATATTCATAAGCTTCGACATCTGTTATCCCCTTTAATTTCGCGGACAGTGAACCAGGTGCCGTGCCTGCACGCCGCAATTACTCAATATTCTGAATCTGTTCCCGGACTTTTTCAATGGATGTCTTTAATTCTATTCCGGTATCGGAAACAGCCAGGTCATTTGCCTTGGACAGAATCGTGTTTGCTTCCCGGTTCATTTCCTGTGCGATAAAATCAAGCTTGCGGCCAATGCTGCCGCCTTTTAAAAGCTCCTTTTTCACCGCTTCAATATGACTACGCAGGCGGACAGTCTCCTCATCCACACAGATTTTATCTGCATAAATCGTTACCTCTGCCGCAATGCGGCCTTCATCCAGCTGTTTGTCTGCCAAAAGCTCCCGCACCTTGGCCTTTAGCTTTTCATGGTACTGCCCGATAATCTGCGGGGAATGTTCTTCAATAAAGCACACATTTGCAAGCATCTCATCCAGCTTGCCTGTCAGGTCTTTTTTTAAGTTTTCCCCTTCCCGGATGCGGGAATCCACAAACAGCTCCGACGCGCCGCGTACTGCTTCTTCCAGCACTTCTTTTAATTCGGTTTCGTCAGATTCCTGCTCCTCCATCGTAAATACATCCGGAAACCGGGCCAGCGTGCTGACGGTAATATCGTCAGAAAGCTGGAAGGTCTCTGCCATCCGGCGCAGATATGCCAAATATTCTGCCGCAATGGCTTCATTGTAATGCAGGCAGCAGTCTGTCTGCGAAAAATCCTCATAGGTTACAAAAACATCCACCTTTCCGCGTTGCACGTATTCCTTCAGGATGGTGCGGATGGCGCTTTCAAAGTGGCTGAGTTTCTTTGGTATCTTGATGCTGATATCCAGATATCTATGGTTGACAGCCTTCATTTCTACTGTAATTTTCATCTTGTCCTTGACAGCTTCATATCTGCCAAAGCCTGTCATGCTTCTTATCATCTTTCTTATTCCTCCAGCTGTGCTGCAGTCCTGCTGCCATCCATTCTTGTCCTGCCTGGCCTGATATGTTTTGACATGTTCTGCTATCCCGTTATGATGGGGCATTCTGCTGGCATGGCTGGCATTGCGGCTGGTAATTTATGCATAGATGTATTCATTATAGACTTTCTATGTGTATTAGTCAATTTCTTTCTGAAAAAATGTTAGAATAAGGGTTACTGCTCACAGCTGCCTGAATACCTTGCTGTTCAGGCAGCTGCCAGGCTGATTCAGGGGTGGCAGGCGCCAATCTGCAAGGCAGATTTTTCCTATGGGCCTGCGAATGTTACTATTTACAGGCTCATATCCTGAAAATCCTGTCAAGGGTAAATTGGCTGTAAATAGTAACGAATTAGGGTAACCGTTCAGCGCGGAATTTTTACGCTTTTAACAGGTTGCTCCGCCTTTCATATGCTTTACAGCTGCGATATTTTCCTCTTTGCGTGCCAGCAGCGCGTCGCCGGAAAGCTGCCTGTACACTTCCTCAAAGCCAATCCGCTCTACCATATCGGCAAACCGCTCCCCGGTAATGCCCTGTTCCCGGAACAGCAAAATAGCTTTTTCCACAACGGCAAGCACTTCTTCTTTATCGGTAAATACTTTATCAAGGTATCTTCCCTGGGCTGCTTTTTTGCCCCAGCGCCCGCCTATGTATACACGATAGCCGTCTATGGCATGTTCCATCACGCCAAACGGGCACTGTCCAATGCAGCGGCCACAGTGATTGCATTCCTGTTCCTGGATAACCAGCCTGCCATCCTTTACGGATGCTGTTTTTATCGGACATCCTGTTTCCACCTGACAGGTTTTGCAGCCGCGGCATTTGGAAAGGTCTGGCTGCGGGATGCGCTGGCCGATAATGCCAAGGTCATTCAAATCCGGCTTGACGCAGTTATTCGGGCAGCCGCCGACGGCGATTTTAAATTTATGCGGAAGCTTTACGGAAGCATAGCCATGGAAAAACCGCTCGTGGATTTCTTCCGACAATGCAAAGGTATCAATCAGGCCGTACTGGCAGGTCGTGCCCTTGCAGGACACAACCGGGCGTACCTTTGAACCGGTGCCGCCTGTTTCAAGCCCGGCTTTTTGCAGGTACTCCCGCAGCCCGTCAATATTTTCAAACGCAACGCCCTGGATTTCCATCGTCATGCGCGAGGTCATCGTAACTTCACCGCTGCCGAACCGTTCTGCTGCTTCTGCAATGGCTCTTGCTTCATCGGCTGTAATTTTTCCGTTTCTGGTAATGACGCGCCCGTTAAATTTATCCGGCGTGCGTTTATCCTTCAAAAATCCAAGCGCTTTGACCCTTGTTTCTTCCTCTTTGGAAACCTGACCGGATGCCTGCTTTACTTTTACGTCATTAAAAAACGACGCGCCTTCCAGCACCAGGGTGTTTGTATAGCCAAAATGACGCAGGCGGTTTTGCAGGAAATAGCCGCGTTTTCCCTTGACACAGACAAGCAGCAGCTTCTCGTCTTTTGCAATGCCTGGCAGTTCGCCGTTTACTTTTGCAAGCTCCACAAATTCCGCACCGCGGATGGAAGGCGCCGGGGCCACATCCAGCACCCGGTACCCGTCTGCTTTTCCGGCTGCATATTCTGCCGGGGTCATGCTCGCCATATCCCCATTGAGCTTATTTAACAGGATGAAAACTGCCTGCAGCAGCGGATGTATCGCGGTCGAAAACGGCGGTGCGTAAGCAAAGTCCGCATTTTCAAAGTCTTCCAGCCTGGCACCCATGCTGATTCCCATCACTGCAATATCTGTCATCTTATCCACCGCACCCGGCCCGAATACCTGCATGCCGAGCAGCTTATGGCTCGCTTTTTCTGCAATCAGCTTTGTGGCAAAGAAAGACGCATCCGGGTAGTAATGTGCTTTGTCATCCGTAACCGCCAGAACTGTTTCCACATCATACCCGGCCTCTTTTGCCTGCGCTTCCGTCAGCCCGGTGCGCCCGCAGTTTAATCCCGACAGCCTGACAACGCCTGTACCAAGCACGCCCGGGTATTCTTTCTGTACCCCGGTCAGAATCTGTGCAAGCGTGCGGCCCTGCATATTTGCAGAGGAACCCATCGGGGACCACTGCGGATTGCCCGTAATACGGCTTGTCACCTGCACGCAGTCTCCGGCTGCATAGACATCCGGCAGGCTTGTCTTCATTGTTTTATCGACAGCAATCGTGCCGCGGTTTAACCGGATTCCGCTTCCTTCTAAAAATGCTGTATTCGGACGGATTCCGGCTGCCATAATTACAAGGCCGCAGCTGAATGTGCCGGCGGTTGTCCGGATTGCTGACACGCTGCCTTCCCCGGTAATTTCTTCTGCCTTCGTGCCTGTGATGATATGGATGCCCTGCTTAAGCAGGTGCTTTCTCCCATATTCCGCCATTTCAGCATCCAGAATATTCGGCAGAATCTGCGGTGCAAAATCGATGACTGTAACAGAAATGCCCTTCTGCTGAAGGTTTTCTGCCATTTCCAGCCCGATAAACCCGGCGCCTACCACAACGGCCTTCTTTACGTCATGTTCTTCTGCATAGGCACGCACCCCGATGGCATCCTGCGGGGTACGAATCGTATAGACACCCTTTAAATCCATCCCGGCAACCGGCGGCACAGCCGGAGATGCGCCTGTGGCAATAACCAGCTTGTCATAATGGAACACTTCTTCCTGTCCCGTTTTTACATCCTTTACATGTACCGCCTTCTGGCCGGCATCCAGCCGGACTGCTTCTTTTTCTGTCAGCACTTCCACGCCTGTCAATGCAGCGAATTTCTGCGGCGTATTGACTACCAGGTCTTCCGGCTGCGCAATCAGGCCGCCCACATAATACGGAAGCCCGCAGCCAGCATAAGAGATTTCCGTATCTTTCGAAATCAGGGTAACCTCCAGGCTGCGGTCCTGTCTTTTTAATTTTGCAGCTGTCTTTGTACCGGCAGCTACGCCGCCGATTACGAGAATTTTCATGTTAATTTCCCCCTTTTTGCAAGAAATGTGTGGATTTTTTAGTATTATTATACTAAATATTGTGCCAGGATGCAATTGTATGCCAAAAATGAGTGCAAAAAAACAGGAAACCTTTTCCTGATTTCCTGTCCTGGTGTTTCGTTCTGTGCTAAGACGGTTATTCTGTTTTTAAATGGCAGCAGTTCTATAAAGCGGAATTTATCTGTAAAACAGATTTTATCTGTAAAACGCAATATAACCGGCTTCTGTTGGGTGGTCTGCAATCAGGACATCCCGTTCTTTTAATACATTGCATGCAATCAATAAATCAGCTCCTGCGGAAATAACATTCACAATCATCGTTAGGAAAGACACGGTACCCGGATATAGAAACAGGAAACATACGCTGCCAGCCCCTAATACTGCAAAAGGAGTTAAAACGCCAAATAAATATGCTTTCTTTTCTAACGGCACTTTGCAGGCACAGCTTGGCATCATTGCGTTAATATTAAAGCGAACCACATTCCAGCCTTTTCCGCTTGCGGCCGCCCAGCCAGCACCATGTAATAATTCATGTATCACAGCTGAAACTGCAATAATCGCTATAAATATAATATAAAAGGAAAGACCGCTTGCCTCCAGCAAATATGCCCGTTCAATCAGCAAAAAGCGGTACAGCAGGCCAAAAGCGATTACAAATGGAAGCGCATAAGCAGCACCTGAAATCATTGCCTTTCCAGAGGTAATCGTAACATCTTTTTCATGATAACCCTGTTTGTGTAATTGTGCTTTGATTTCTTCAAAATTTTCATTTTCGCTATGCCTGTCCATTGGAATGCTCCTTTCATGGGCGTGTCAAATTAAAAATCAAAATTATTCTCTGATAAAGTATACTTTATTTTTAATTAAATATCAACTATTTCATGCTTTTTAACCCAAAAATACTGCCCTCCAGTTACTGGTCACAGAGTGAACAGTAACGCCCGCCATTTCAGTGGCAGGCTCATTTCGTACCGCAATCACTTTTCTGTCTCCGCAAAGTCAAATAAATCTTCAATCGTTACATCAAATACTTTTGAAATACTATACGCCAGCATCATAGAGGGATTATAGCGGTTTCGTTCAAGCTGCATAATTGTTTGTCTTGAGACACCTGCCAAATCAGCAAGTTCTTGCTGCGTCATTCTCTTTGTGGCTCTGTACACATGGATTTTACTTTCAAACTGATACTTATTTTTGGACAATGGCCCGCCGCCTTTCTTTTGCGTTAATCTTATTCCGCAGATACGAGTATAACCTATTTCCTTCATTTTGTCGAATAAAGATTTTAAAAACACGGAAATAGAAAAGCCCTGTCTTGTTCCTTTGTGTTTTAAAGCCCTGAATAAAATGCCATTGGCATTTCCCAAAACGGCAAGTGTCGTGCAGCCGGACGCATGGATATGGTAACGGGAAAAACCGCCATTTGTCCTGCAGGTCTGGATAAAAATACCATTTCTGAAACAAACTGTTTTCCCACAAGTTCAGACAGCTTTATCAAAGCCTGTCCTTTCTCCTGTGTTGATAATCATTTTTTCCTCCATGACTATTCTTCTTCAAAGCCATCCGGCACCCGTCCGGCCAGCCCGTGCCTAATCACTCACCAGCTCAATCCCTTCCACATCCGGCCGCACCGCCATCGAATAATTCGTATAATAAACTACAAACCCCGGTGCCGAGCCATTCGGTTTTTTCACATTCCTGCGCTGCAGATAATCAATCTCAACCTTTTCAGAATCACGCCCCTGCGAATAATACCCGGCCAGCATCGCAGCTTCTTCAAACGTGCGGTCAGGCAGCTCTGCCCCGTTTGTCTTGACAATCACATGGGAGCCCGGCATTTTTTTTGCATGGAACCACCAGTCCCCGCCGTTTGCCATTTTAAACGTCAGTTCTTCATTCTGGTAATTGTTTTTTCCAATGTAAATATCAAATCCATCCGAAGACCGGTAATGAAACGGCCTGCTTTTTGCTTTCTGTTTTTTCTCATGTCCCCTGCGCCGGATATACCCGTAATCCTTCAATTCCTCTTTAATCTGCACAAGGTCGTCTTCCTTTAATGCAATATCCAGAGACGACGCAATGGACTCCAGATGCTCCATTTCGGACTTCGTCTGGGCGGTGAGCTCCGTCAGGGCTTCGTTCGTGCGCTTGAGCTTGCTGTACCTGTCAAAATATTTTTTGGCATTTTCCGAAGCAGACAGCTGTGCATCAAGCGGAATCTGAATCATTTCATTGGTATAATAATTCAAAGCTTCCAGCACCCGGGCACCTTCTTCCAGCCCATAGCCGTAAGTATTGAGCAGCTCCCCGTATACTTTGTATTTCTCTCTTTTTTTCGTATCTTCGAGCTGTTTCATCTGAAGCTGGTATTTTTTGCGCGTGCGCTCCAATGCTGTCGAAACGATTTTGCGCAAATCCACGGATTTCTGGCGGATGCGGGTATAGGTGTCACGCGCGGCGAAATACGTTTCCAGTACAGCCGAAACCGATTCCTGCATCATGCATTCCAGATGGGCATACTGGCTCAGGCGGATAACCGAAAATTCCATGGGCCTTCGGTCTTCCATTACAATATTCGGCGTAAATTTTTCTTCCCGGATATCCTGCATCAGCCACAGGAAATGATTGGCAAGATGCTGTTTTTCCTGTTCGCTCAATCCTGCCACAGGCGTATCAGCATCTATCCCGCTGCGGTAACAGATTTCATTTGCCACACAGGGACTGATGCCGGTATAAGTGCCATAAACCGCTTTCGCAGCTGTTACCGGCCTGGCCAGCGCCTGTGTGAGAAATTCCTCCTTGTCTGCCAGCAGGGGATTTTTCTTTCCCTGGGTCGGGATAAAGTAATCGCGCCCCGGAAGGACTTCCCGCACAGAGCTGACCTGCGCCGGAACATGCTTGATGCTGTCGATAATCATGTTTTTTTCATCCACAAAAATCAGGTTGCTGTGCTTTCCCATCAATTCCATGGTCAGTGTTTTCCTGCGCACGTCCCCAAGGTCGTCCAGGTGCTCGATTTCAAAATGAATAATGCGCTCCATATCCGGCTGCCAGATTTTTACGATGCGCCCGTTTGCGATATGCTTTCTTAAAAGCATGCAGAAATTCGGCGCAGTCAGCGGGCCCGGCTTATTTGCCTGTGTCAGGTAAATTAGCGGCAGGGGGGCCGATAAAAACAGGCGCTTCTGCCCGTCCGGTCCTTTCAGTGTCAGCAGCAGCGCATCTTTTTCCGGCTGCGCAATTTTATTAATACGTGCATGCAGCACGGTTTTGTTCAGCTCCGATACGAGCCCTGCAATTACAATTCCATCAAAAGCCATGATAAATCACTCCTTTCTACGGAATTGTACCGCATCCTGAAACATACCGCAAGGGGTTTGTGAACAGTAACAAAATTCAGACAGAAACAGAAATATGCATGCCCGGTTCCGGCTTATTTGCCGCTCCTGCCGATTTGGTATAAATGACAGGCTCTGGCGAAACCGTATCGGAAGCTGTTACATCTAAAACCGTACTGTCTGAGCCGCCGTTTTCTTTCAGAAGCACCCTGCCGTCTTCGCTGATTTCTATACTGTCTGCGTTTTCATCTCTGTTTTCCCCTGTCTTTTTTTCCAGTTCTTCCAGTTCTTCCCTGCGTTTTTGAATGGCAGCCTCACGGTCTGCTTCTGCTTTTTCTTTTGCCTGCCTTGCGTCTTCTTCCATGCCTTTATCAGCGATTTCCTGATATTCTTCTGTTTTGTCTGAAAAATCACCGACATATTCCATGGCCCGTTCCATAACGGCTGTATCACCCCTGCGCCTTGCATCCTTATAGACACGGAATGGTGTCTGAAGAAGTTTCATATTTGTATCTGCTCCTGCAAGACCTTCCATTGTTTTCACATGCATGAACAATCCCTCCTTCCTGTATGCCGCAAAATCCATTTTTAAAACAGTACGGATCAGCTGGTAAAAGTGGTATGCTGGCGCCGGTATGTGTCGTTATCTTTTCTGCTTAATTCACTCTGCACCTGTGCCAGCTTTTTCTCCAGTTCCCGGATTTTTTTCTCATCGTCTCCGGCTGCATTTATCTGCTGCTCCAGCTGTTTTTCTTTCTCTTTCAGCTTCCTAATTTCCCGGTCAGGCTTATCCGTATTTCCAATGCATATCTCTGCCGGCTTTCCTTCATTTTCTCCAGATGCCTCCAGCGGCTTTTTATCCCCGTCTTTTTTTGGAGCATCCGCACTTTCCTGCGGCTTTTGTGCGTCCCCGCCGGATTTTTCCGGTTTCTCATAAAAGATTTTCCGCCTGCCCTGTTCATCCTGTCCTATCCGGTAAAGTCCTGCTGGTTTCGCACCTGACTGTCCGCTGCTGATATATGCATCCTGCCGGACAGGCTTTTCACCGGATAATCCTGCATGCTCCTGCTTTTTTTCCGTTTTCTGTGCGCCGCCTTCTTGCTGCGACTGCTCCAGTAACTGTTTTTCTTTTAACTGCTGTGCATAGCCGGTCCTGTCATAACGGCTGCTTCCCTGAATTTCCATTGACATAATTCTTCCTCCTTTTCTCGATATGGCCAGGCGTTCCAGCTGCAGGACATCCGCATTCCTGCAGCCCTGCCTTCCATTCTCTTTTTCGGCTGTCCGAAACCGCGGATAAAGCAGGCTGCTGTGAAATGTTCTCTGAATGCTGTGGAATAATCAAAAGCACGCTTAACCGGAACACGCCGTTTTGCGTATGGATGCTGACTGCCCCCTGGTATTTTTCCACTGCCGTGCGGATATTGGAAAGTCCCGTTCCCTTTACCGGCTGGCCGTTTCCCTGAAAGCTGTTTTCGATTTCCAGCAGGATAAAATCGCCCTGCATATGTCCGGTAACCGAAATATATTTTTCTGCTTTGGCATCCATTTTTTCACATGCATGAATGGCATTATCCAGGGCATTGGACAGGATAATGCCAAAATCAATATCACGCACGAAGCAGGGGTATGGCAGCACCAGGGAGCAGCTGGCATTGATTCCCATGCTTTCTGCAATCCCAAGCTTGTTTCCTATCAGAATGTCTGCCATTGGATGGTTTGTGCTGCAGGAAAAGGACAGTTCATCTGCCATAGCTTCCATATCTTCCATATATTGCAGCGCTTCCTTAAGCTTTGCATGTTTCAGATATTCCCGGATAACCGTCATATGGTTTTTGATATCATGGCGGAAAGACCTTGTTTTTTCATAACGGGCCTTTGCTTCTGTTACATACTGGTTCAGCGAATGTTCTTCCTGCTCAAGAAGGGACAGCTGTGTGGCAAGCTCCACATTCTGCATCAGCTTTTTATACGCAGCCATCACGCAAAACAGGCTTGCCAGTCCCAGAAGCTGTATGGAAAAAATCTGCGGGTAATGCATATTTTCAGGAATTCCCAAGCTCCCGGAAGCGTTCAGGTTTTCACTGATAACCAGGCTGATATACTCTCCTGCAAAAAATATCATCAGTACCGGTATTATCAGCATAAGCACATACTGCTTTCGGGCAGCTTCATAACAGGAAAAATACCGGCACACGATATGGAAGCAGCATACAGCCGGTATCAGGGCGCTGTTTCCGAGCAGAATAAATAAAACGCCGGCGGTTTTATGCGGAAGGGATGCAATGGCCGGATAGAAACCGCTCAGAAGCGAATCCGTCAGTCCGTAACAAAGATGCATGATTTCGATGGTAAGTGCGTCATATAAAATCACAGATTTCCAATCCATAAGCCCGGCCGCGGCCAGAAGAAGGCCGTATGCCGCAAAGCCAGATACCCTCCCGGGCATAAGAAACCGTATCATAGCAATCGAAGCCAGTCCAAACAGAAAATAAAAATACCATTTTATTTTCTTCTGAAAAAACTTTACAAAAAAATAAAAGCCTGTCAGCATCTGGATGAGTCCCATAATATAGGTATTGAAAAGGTCCATCACACCATCCATTTCACATCCCCCATTCTTTCATATATTGCAGAATGACACTGGAAAATTCTTTCCTGCGCAGGCGGGACACCGGTATTTCCCTGCCATTTTCCATTAAGGCCGCCCCGTTTTGAAAGCTTTTTAAATATTTCAGGTTAATCAGGAAACTTCTGTGGCACCGGAAAAACCTGCCATCCAGCCTGGCTTGCAGGTTTTCAATCCGTTCATAAAAATCCACAATTTCCGATGAAACTAAATGCAGATATATTTTCCGGTCAATAACCTCGCCATATACAATCTCATCAAATAAAATAATTCTGCTGTCATAGCCCTTCTGGATAAGCAGGCTTTCGTGCATGGCACTGCACATGGAAGCATACAGGCGCTCCATTGTTTTTTCAAACTGCTTTTCCCGGAGCGGTTTCAGCAGATAATCATATGCCTGTACCTCAAAGGACTGGAATACCATTTCCTTTAAAACTGTGATAAATATCAGAAATCCTTTGAAATCCCGTTCGCGCAGCTTTCTTGCCGTCTCCATGCCGTCCAAGCCTTTCATGCGGATATCCAGAAACAGAATATCCACCGGCTTGTCATAGTCCAGCAGCTCTTTTCCCGATGAAAACTGCAGGACAGCTGCTTCCCTGTTTTTTCTGCGGAAAAATCCGGCTGCCATTGTCCTGACTGCATCCGACATGCATGCATCATCATCGCAGACCGCTATGCGAATCATAGAACCACCTCCTGAAAAGCAGTATTGTACCACTTTTTTTGTGCTGAAACAAGGATAATGCTTTGAAATGCAGAAAAGAAGCTGTGAAATGATAACTGTAAGAAGTGTAATATCAAATTTAAGAATCTGAATGCAGCTGAACAAGCAGATAATCAATATCGGTAGAAAATGACGGATGATATCCATCTGCGTAGGCATCCAGAAAAGACTGACAGTTATTTATCAAAAAGTACCGTATCTATCGTAACAAGCTTCATATAATCTTATCCTTCTGCAAGCAGCCAAAAACACGCTGCACAGACTTTCTATTTTGGATAAAAAGCCTGCCTTATGGCAGGCCCTTCTACAAGTAAGCGATATTCTGCGCTTTGCAGCACCCCGTCGCTTGCGGAAGCCAGACATACACGTTCATGATATTCTTACCGTCATGAACGGAGAACTCCTGGTTCCTTTATATTATATACAATTTTCAGAAAAATAGCAATACGTCAGATTATATCATCCACTTTCTGCCTGTGCTGGCAGCAGTTACCAGTGTAAGAAAAAAAGAAACGGACATAATAATCCCGTAAACAAAAACAGTTTACAAACACCACTCAAGATAAAGGAGGCAATTCACTATGAGTAATCATTCTAATCAGAACGCAGTACCAGAGGCAAAGGGAGCATTAAACCGTTTTAAATTCGAGGTCGCAGACGAGCTCGGCGTACCGTTAAAAGAAGGCTACAACGGTGACCTGACTTCCCGCCAGAACGGTTCCGTGGGCGGTTATATGGTGAAAAAGATGATTGAAGCCCAGGAAAGACAAATGGCTGGCGGAGACGAAATCATGGAATAACATTTCTCTGGCAGCTGCCGGAAGCCGGATTGCAGAATACTGCACAGGAAGGCTGATAAAGCCGGATTGCAGAAAGCTGTATAAGAAGGCTGGAAAAGCCGGATTTGCAGCATTGCCTGCATAGGAAGGCTGGAATAAGCCGGATTGCAGTATCTCCTGCATAGAAAGGCTGATGAAACAGGAAAGAAGGCTGATGTGCCGCGGGATTTCCCGGGTGCACCAGTCTTCTTTCCGGCCCATATTTCATGCCGCAAACGGATAACTGCTACAGATTGAGCAGCTCCGCCTGTCCGTCAAACTGGCTGCGGACTCTTTTGCGCAGCTCCCAATGCTCCGGCAGCTCCAGCTCCCGGTCCTGAGTCAGGATTCTCTGTGCTTCCTCAGACGCCTGCTGCAGGATGCGCGAATCCTGGTAAATATCCGCAAGCTGAAACTCCATATCCCCGCTCTGTCGGATTCCGAAAAAATCCCCCGGCCCGCGCAGCTTCAAATCCTCGCTGGCAATCTGAAACCCGTCGTTTGTCTTATTCAGCACATCCAGCCTTTTTGCGGCGCTTTTGGAATCTGAGGTATTTACCATAATGCAGTAAGACTGCGCTTCCCCGCGCCCGACGCGTCCGCGCAGCTGGTGCAGCTGGGCCAGGCCGAAACGCTGGGCATCCTCTATCATCATAACGGTTGCATTCGGCACATTCACGCCGACTTCGACAACAGTCGTAGAAACAAGCACCTGGATTTTATTGGCGGCAAATTCTTCCATAATCCGGTTTTTCATATCCGCGCGCATCTTTCCATGCAGGAAAGCCACCTCGATATGCTCCGGCAGGGCTTCCTTTAATGCCGCGGCATAATCGATGACATTTTCGCCTTCCGCATGCTCGCTTTCCTCGACAAGCGGGCAGATAACATAAGCCTGATGCCCGGCTTCTATTTCGCGGCGGATAAACGCATAGGCATTCGGCCGCCATCCCGTGCCGACAACGCAGTTTTTAACCGGAAGCCGTTTCGCCGGAACCTCGTCAACGACAGAAATATCCAGGTCGCCGTAGAGGATAATCGCAAGCGTGCGCGGAATCGGCGTGGCACTCATAACCAGAATATGCGGGCTTTCGCCTTTTAAGGCAAAGGTTTCCCGCTGCCTGACGCCAAAACGGTGCTGCTCGTCGGTAATAACAAGCGCCAGGCAGTCATAGACCGCCTTTTCCTGAAACAGCGCATGGGTGCCGATTACCATGGCATCGGAAAAAAGCTGCAGGCGTTCATAAGCCCGGCGCTTCTCCCGGGCTGTCATGGAGCCTGTCAGCAGTACCAGATGCGCCTTAATGCCAAGCAGCTCTATGTACTGTGAAAACGTCTCGTAATGCTGCACCGCCAGCACCTCGGTCGGTGCCATAATGGCAGACTGGCAGCCGCTTTGTGAAACCAGGTACATCGTAAAAAATGCAAGAATAGTCTTTCCGGAGCCCACATCTCCCTGTATCAGGCGCTGCATTATATGCGGCCCCTGCAGGTCGTGCTGGATTTCCTCCAAAACGCGCAGCTGTGCGCCGGTCAGGCGGTATGGCAGCTTTTCCAAAAGCGGCCCTAACAGATGCCCGTTTGCAATCCGAAACTGGTTTTCTATCTTCTGTCCCTGTTCCTTCTGCATCTGCATGCAGAGCACAAACAGGAAAAATTCATCAAATACAAGCCTCTTTCTCGCCTGTGTCAGTGCATCAAAATCTGACGGGAAATGAATCTGCGAAACGGCATAATTATATTCACACAGCCCGTACTTCTGTCTTGTGCATGCCGGGAGATATTCCGGTATCAAAAGGCCGGATTCAAGTACCTGGCGCAGCGTCTTTTTGTACAGGTTGTTGGAAAGCCCGGCTGTCAGGCCATATACCGGCTGCAGCGTGCCGCAGATGTCTTCATACTGGGACGGGGTATATATGGCCGGCTGCTCCATAGACAGCTGCCCGCGTTTTTCCTGCACCATCCCATACAGGATATACGTCTGTCCTTTCTGGAGCGTATTTCGTACATAAGGCATCCGGAACCACAAAAATTCCATCTGTGATTCCAGATGCCTTCCGGTACAGACCGTTACCTGCATCGTGCGCGTGCGCTTTACGACAGCAGGCGCGTCCACATGCACAAGCAGCGCCTGTTTTTGTCCGGCACGGGCACTGCTGATTTCAGCGGGAGCCGGAAATTTCGCATATTCGCGCGGAAAACGAAGGAGTATATCACCCACGGTGTATACTCCTGTTTTTTGAAACAGCTGTTCCGTCTTAGCTCCCACCCCTTTCACGCCTGTGATTGGTGATGAAATATCCATGGAAACCCTCCCGGCTATTCTACAGAAATGAGGTAATAGTAAATCGGCTGCCCGCCGCTGTGCACCTCGACTTCGACCTCAGCATGCTTTTCGGATATTTTCTCCGCGATGGCTTCTGCTGCTTCCTGGCTGACATCCTCGCCGTAATAGATGCTGACAATCGCAGATTCCTCATCAATCATGCATTCTGCCATTTCCAGCGTCACCTGCTCTAAATCACGTCCTGCAGCCAGAATCGTCTTATCCCCGATTCCCATATAGTCATCCTGATGAATTTCCCGGTCGTCAATGACCGTATCGCGGACGGCATACGTGACCTGGCCCGTTTTTACGTTCTGGATTTCTTCGGCCATGCGGGCTTCGTTTTCTTCTGCCGTCTGTTCCGGAATAAAATTAATAAGCGCTGTAATTCCCTGCGGAATCGTTTTGGTCTGAATCACATGCACCTTTTTGTCTTCGGACAAAGCAGCGGCCTGGTTTGCAGCCAGAATGATATTTTTATTGTTTGGAAGCACGAAGACATGGTCTGCATTTACCCTGCTGACCGCATTTAAAATATCTTCCGTGCTTGGGTTCATCGTCTGCCCGCCTTCAATCATATAATCCGCGCCAAGCCCCTGAAAGACCTCGCTCAATCCCGCACCGGCAGAAACTGCAATAAATCCGATATCCTTATGCGGCGCTTCTTCCTGCTGCCGTTTTTGCGCCTGTTTTTCCGCCAGTTTTTCGGCGTCTTTTATCAGCCGTTCCTGATGCTCCTCGCGCATATTGTCAATTTTGATTTTGCTTAAAGAACCATGTGCCAGCGCTTCCTGGATTGCAAGTCCCGGGTCATTGGTATGTACATGGGTCTTTACGATTTCCTCGTCTGCTACCACTACAATTGAGTCACCAATGGATTCCAAAAATGATTTGTATTTGTGTTCTTCCTTATCTGAAAGCGGCCTGTTCAATACAATAATAAATTCCGTGCAATAGCCAAATTTAATTTCCGCTTCGGTTTCTTTTGTAATTTTGCGTACCTGTGAAGAAGCATCTGCCTCGATGGTATAGTCTATTTCTTTTCCAAGCAGCGCGTCAAACGTCCCCTGCAAAATGACAACAAGCCCCTGCCCGCCGGAATCCACCACGCCTGCCTGTTTTAATACCGGCAGCATGTCCGGCGTTTTTTTCAGCACAAGCTCCGCTTCTTTTATGACTTCTTCCAGAAAATAAACAAGGTCGTCCGTTTCCTCCGCCAGCTCGGCTGCCTTGTCCGCAGCGCCCCTTGCAACGGTTAAAATCGTGCCCTCCTTCGGCTTCATAACAGCCTTGTATGCCGTTTCCACGGCTTTTTGGAATGACGCAGCAAGAACCGGCACTGTGATTTCCTTCTCTTTGCCAATCACCTTTGTAAAACCGCGGAACAGCTGTGATAAAATAACGCCGGAATTTCCCCTTGCCCCGCGCAGGGAACCGGACGATATCGCTTTTGCAATCGATGCCATATCCGGGTTTTCAATCGCACTGACTTCCTTTGCCGCCGACATAATCGTCATGGTCATGTTTGTGCCGGTGTCACCGTCCGGAACCGGAAATACGTTCAGCTCGTTAATCCATTCCTTTTTGGAATCCAGGTTTTTTGCGCCGTTTAAAAACATTTTAGCCAGAACCGCAGCGTTTATCGAATTTATCGAATTGATTTCCACCTTCAAATCCTCCTTAATCAATCACGCGGACGCCTTCAACAAAAATGTTGATTTTTTTGATGTGCATTCCTGTGAATTCTTCTACACGATACTTTACGGTGCCGATTAAATTGTCTGTCACCGTGCTGATGCTTACGCCATAGGAAATAATAACATGAAAATTAATCGTAATTTCATTGTTCTCATCAATGGTTACATTTATACCATGGGTAAGGTAATCTTTTTTCAGTAATCTTACGATGCCGTCTTTTACATTGACAGCAGCCATGCCGACGATGCCAAAGCACTCGACCGCTACGGAGCCTGCATAGGTTGCAATGACTTCGCTTCCAATGACAACCCTGCCATATTCATTTTCAAACTGCCCTTTCATAGCATACCTCCAATCATTTTTGTATCATATTCTTCCAGTTAAAAGATATTATAACCGCTTTTTCGCAAAAAGAAAACTATAATTTTACATTTTCGAAAAAAATGAATTTTCGTATTGCATTTATGCATTGCTTCTGATAGAATAATCATGTTGCCAGCCTGAAATACGCGTCAGGCCGGGATTTTGAACACTCGCAGATGCAAGGAGGTGTTACGATGGCAAAATGTTCAGTTTGTGGGAAAGGCGTTCTTTTCGGTCACAATGTGAGTCATTCCAATAGAAAGACAAATAGAATGTTTAAACCAAACATTAAATCTGTCAGATGCAAAGTAAACGGAGCTACAAAGAAGCTGTATGTTTGTACTTCCTGCTTAAAATCTGGTAAAGTTGAACGGGCATAGTCCGAAGAACAGGCTGTCAGTGATGAAAACCGAAAATCACTGGCGGCTTTTTTTTGTGGACTAAATGGAATCCCGCCTCATATAATATAAGGTACCCTGTGCCGTCAGGCAGGGGTTAAATTTGACAGAATCGAAGTGGATATATGAAAAAGATATGCGGATTTGCAATGTTTTGGATTGCAGTCGGAATGGTAATTATGATGCTGCTGGAAAGCGTCTGGATTGCAGGCGCAATTATCGCGTGCCTTCTGATATGCGGATATAATCTGTTCTGCGGATAACAGCCAGAATGCCGGGACGGCCGCGCTGCACAGGGTGCTCCGCTTATAGAAAGCTTTTCCCGCATACAGGGCCAGCAGCCTGACGGTACCGGCATTCCAGGCAGGGAACATCCGCAGCGTGCAGCGCCGCCCGTCCGGCATCCGTAAAAACAGCGCTGCTTCTTTCTGGTATTTATTTTCCGGCATCTATTCTGCTGATACATGTTCCACAGACTGGCCGAGCTGGCTTTCCAGTTCTTCTGCCGCTTTTTTCTGTGCCTGCGGGTCGATTTCCTGGGATTTGTCTTTGGATGTAAACTTGTTTACAAAATCCGGTATCATGTCCAGTATCTTCGTAATGCCGTCCTGATTTTTTACATTGACCAGCTTGGTTGTGCCGTTTTGAATGACAAGCACAGCGCTTGGCGTGATTTTTCCGCCCAGGCCGCCGCTCCCGTTGTTTTTATTCTCCCAGGAAAATGCACCTGCACCCAGGCCGAATGTAACATCTACCAGCGGAAGGATAATGGTATCGCCAATGTGCACGACATCCCCTACGACCGTCTTTGTCGTAATAAAGCTGTCCATCCCCTTAAATAAAGATGCAACTGTAGAGCTGAAACTGTTATCTGACATCTGTTTTTCCTCCTGTTTCTCAAAAATAGATTGCTGTGCTGCTCCTTCCATGCGAATGCAGCGGCTTCCGGCTGCATGGCCGGATTTTATGGTACCGTAATCATACGACGCTGCCCCTGTCAGCCGCGCTTTAACATCCTTCGGACTGTTTTACGGAATTCCCTGTCGCGAATCAGATGCAGCAGGCTTAACAGAAATATAAATACCGTTACTTTTCCCTTTACAAAAAAACGGCCCTCTGCGTACAGCCTGTCTGATGAAAAATCCGCAACAATGCTGCATGGATAACGGTATATCACTGGAATCAGGCTGAACATGCCCACGGCCATGCCTGTCCGCGCCGGGTCTGCAAGTGAAAATTCGATATCGGCTTCCATCCTGCGCGGCTTATAGTGGCGCAGCAGAAAACAGAGCTCTTTCCATAAGCATTTCACGGCATGCCTGTTTGTTTCGTCGGTATATTCTTTTCGAAACTGCCTGTATTTATCCCGGATTTTATGAAATGCTCCAGAACCGGGCTCTTTTTTCTCCCGTTTTACTTTCGTTTTTTTCTGGAACGCCCTTTTTTGCTTTTTCTTTTTTCCGGCTGGTTTTGCTGTATATTCTGCGTTGTTTTTTTCAAAATCTGCTGCCTGTTCCATTTTTTCAGAAACCGAAGCTTCCTGCTTTTCTGATGATTTTTCCAGATTTTCAGGTTCCAAAGCCGCCTGCAGTTTTTCCTGGCTTTCCGGATTTTCGGATATCGAAGCTTTCTGCAGTTTTTCCTGGCTTTCTGGATTTTCGGATATCGAAGCTGCGCGCAGTTCTGGTTCCTGATTTTCCAGCCCCGGCGTTTCGGAAGCTTCCGGTTTTGCAGCAGGCTCGCTGGAACCTGTGTCCTGGCTGTGCTTTTTTCTGCGGCCCTGCTTTGCCTTTTTTCTTCCCTGCAGCCAGGCCAGTGCCTTTTGGACATGAATTCCGGCTGTCCGGATATCCACATCCAGCCCGTTTGGGCCATAACCTGCTGATACATGGATAAAACGCAGCAGCCAGCTGACATTTACCCGCATGCGGATATTTTTGAACGGACCGCCGCTGCCGTCCATAATTCTGTCATTTTCCACAGACGCATCATAGCGTACAGGCACAAAGCAGACAAGCAGCAGCACGATAAGAAGCAGAAGGACAGCTGCCAGAAGCAGCCACCCGCATATTTTCAGCAGCATCAGTAAAAACAGTCCGATTGTTTTTATCATATACCGTCACCTGCCTTTTTATGCTGCCCAAAAAAGCTCTTTACCCCGCCTGTATTCTTATACACATCTGCCACAATGGCTGCTGCTGTTTCCAGCGCTTCCTGATAGCCTTTCGCAAGGCCTGCAACATACAGGTTCTGCCTGGGATAGCACTTCTGCTTCAGCTCCCTTGCCGGAATAATTTCCAGCAGGCCGGTACCGTACCTGCACAGTACAATAAGATACAGATTGCCCAGAAATGCCCTGTGGCTGATTTTCCATTTTAAACGCCTGATTTTTGCATTTTTTTTCGGGATGCTTTCCCCCAGATACAAATGTTCATACCAAATCATTCATACTCCTTGCAATAGTCGCCAGACCTGGCGGGCATGCTGCCTGCCATGCAGAAAGAATGCCGCAGCGCCGCTTAAAAATACTTTTTGCTTCCCCACAGGTTACTTTTTTTCAGACCCAGGTATTCATTATAAGCCTGTTCGAGAATCTGCTTTTCGTTTGAAAATTTCAGCAGATGATAGGCTTCATGAAACTTGTAGTAACCGGAATCCACAAAATACTCCTCCCATTGTGGCTTACTGTAATAATTGTCCGCCATCATCAGATACCAGTGGACCTCTTTTTCCACCGTATCTTCCGGTACATTAAAGGAATACTGGCTTGTACCAATATATTTGATAATCGCCGCATTCACGCCGGTCTCCTCCAAAACCTCGCGGGCTGCTGTTTCCTTATAGTCTTCGCCTTCCTCAACAGTTCCCTTTGGAAGAACCCATCCCTCGTACTTGTTCTTGTAGTTCTTATAGAGCAGCAGGATTTTACCGCGGAATATTACCACACCACCACAGCTGGTTGCTTCTATCATGACAGCACCTCCTGATGTGGTTTTGTAACAGGAACAGAAAACAGGGCATAAGGCCCTTTTCTATCGCCCGAAACAAATAACTAAACAGTAGTATACCCCAATTTATGGAGACATGCAAGCAAATCCTGAAATCTTAAAAACAGCCTGTAACCTGTCAAAGGCTTATGCCCCCGGATACCCGCATTCCGGACAGGCACCTTTCTCCTGATATACACAGCCGCAGCGCCTGCAGGACATTTCTTCCTGCTCCTGTGCGGACTCACTGGACAGCCTGCCGGATACGGCTCTTTTTTTCAGGAACCGTATATACAAATCCAGTACTTTCGCCCAGTTTTTCATCTCATCCGGTTCCACGGCATATGGAAGCTTATGCCGGACGCCGTTTTCTTCTTCTGCGGTCAGTACCCTGTGGTTCAGAAGGCCCGATGATATATACACGGATTTCACTGCCGATACGTCTATCCGGTAGCCGTTCATGCGCGAGCTGTAAAACAGGTGCTCCGGTGTGAGCAGCATGCCGTCGCGCCCATTTCCTTCTTTGGAAGTATCTGCCATAAACAGCGGATATTCAAAACGACCCCTGTGCTCTGCATATGCAGAAACAGCATTGTCTATCAGGCGCGTATCTTCCGGCACAGCTGTTTTGGACAGGATGTCCGCGGCCGGATAAAAATGGTGCCTTGGATTTTCTTTGATAACGCCTTCCATATTTTTGCGTAATGCCTGCACCAGCTGCCTGCATTCCGCAAGCCGGATTTCTTCCAGCCTTCTGGAAACGGCCGACAGCGCGCTCTCCCGCAGCCCTGGGAGAAAGCTTTCGGTGCGGATGGTCTCATATGCCAAAGCCGCCGCATCAAAATCCATGGACTGTACACCGGCAAGCAGCTCTTTGAGCCTTGCGGTGTCCAATTCGCTTACCCAGTCCAAAATCCGTTCGATATAAGGAGCCGCGTTTTCTTTTGCAAATCCCTGTTCCTCAATCCGGCGCAGCAGCTTCATGTAATCCCTGCGGTTTTTTTTCGGGGAATTCATCAGCATGTTACTGATTTCCTTGATTTCAAGCGTTTCCCGCATCCGGCGCAGCTGTTCCTGATAAGCTGATACCTGATAGGCAGACAGGTCTATGCTACGATACGGCGCAAGTTTTTCCATCAGCTCCTGGTATTCGGAGCGTTCCACATGCTGCGGCACATGTTCCATAATCTGGTGTACTTCCTGCGCGCCGTACTGTGCCGAGAGGTCGCGCAGCGTTTCCAGAACTGCTTCTTTTGTTTTTTCAAACAAATCTTCTTTTTCAATCCGTTCTATCATTTGGCAGACATGCGCAAATGTCCTGTTTTCAGAATCCTTTAATTCTTCCTCTGCCTTCTGCATCAGCTCCTGATACTCATAGTCCTGTATCGGATAATACAGGCTCTCTTTTTCCGCTTCTGTTAACAGGCGGTCGTTACGGATATCCCGCAGCAGCGTTTTGCGCTGCAAATCCGAAAGACGGTCTAACACGCCAATCCGCGCCCGGTATTTTTCCATCCGCTCCGCTGCTGCCTGGCTGTTCCTTCCTGCTGATTCCTGTGCTGCTGCATTCTGGGCCGGGGCTTTTGTCTGTCCTGCTGCTTCCGCATTCGTGTCCGAAGCCGCATCCCTGGAATAGCGCGCAAGCACCGCCTGTTCCAGCGCATCTTGCTGCATCGATTCAAAATCCCGTATCGGCGCATACAGTTCTTCTTTTTCTTCTTCGCTTAACAGCTTATCCCCGCGGATATCACGCACCAGTGCCTTGCGCTGCAAATCCGAAAGGCGGTCTAACACGCCGATTCTGGCATGGTATTTTTCTATCCGCTCCGCTGCTGCCTGGCTGTTTCTTCCTGCCTGTCCCTGCGTGCTTTCGTGCACGCCTGCAGCAGCCTGTTCCGGCACCGGAGCCTCCGCAGACGGCAGCTTCAGCACCGGAACCTGTATCTGCGTCTGCGGCAGGGCAAGCGCAGCTTCCAGTACATCCTCATATGTAATGCGCATTCCCTGCCTGTAAAATTCCATTTTTTCTTCGGAAAAAGCGCAATCCAGCTGGTATGCACGCAAAATTTCCCGGAATTTTTCCTCCAGCTGCGCAATATCCCATTCTGCATGGATTCCCCTGATAACCCCAAACGCATGAAACGCATAGACCGCCATCGTAATCAGGTCTTCCAGTCCCGGGTAATCCGCCATTTCCAGTTCTTCCCCGTCCTCTGGCAGGTCCGCTAATTCTGCTTCTGCTTTCTGTATATCCAGGTGAAAAAACAGGGACTGCACAAGTCCTTCCAGTATAAGCCGGTCGCCCATAATAATAAAACGCCCGTTCCAGACAACACGCGCCTGCATGTCCTCAATCAGCTTGTTAAACACCTGTTTCTGCTCTTTTGTTGCATTTATGACCAGCATTCCAGACACCTCTCTTATTCTTTGTCATGTTTCTGCAGTTATTATAGCACATGCCGTCAGGCTTTGGAAGGCGCGCTTTCTAAAAATACGCCTCAAACACTGCCTTTGCCACCGGAACCGCATAAGCCCCGCCCGTTCCTGCGCCTTCAATCACAGCCACAACTGCGATATCTTCCTTTCCTTCCCCGGAAGCATATCCTGCAAACCACGCATGGCTGTCTTTTGCGCTTGTAAATTCTGCCGAGCCGGTTTTGCCCGCTGCCGTATAAGCCTGCCCGTTCAATGCCGTGGCTGTCCCGTCTGTCACGACGGCCCGCAGGTACTGTTTCAGCGTGCGTGCCTTTTTACTGGTCAGAAGGCGTGCGTATTCTTCGGGCTCTGTCACACTGACCTCGTTTCCGCTGTCATTTATCACCTTATCAATAATATACGGCTTCATCAGCACGCCGTTCTGGTGAATGGCCGATATGACCAGTGCCAGGTGATAAGGCGTAACGAGCGTTTTTCCCTGCCCGATGGATGTCTGGATGATTTCCCACGAGGAATCAGACGGCTTTAAGGAAAAACTGCTCTGCTTATAAGGAAATTCGCATGGAAGCTGCGAGTTAAACAGCATGTCCTCATTTGTCCGGGCAAATTTTTTCAGGTTCAGTTCCAGCCCGATTCCGGCAAACATCGTATTGCAGGATTTTGCAAAAGCGGTTTTTAAATCTTCCTGCCCATGGACGGCGTTCCCGAAGCAGTGAATGGCATTTCCGTCTTTTTCCAGCCTGCCGCTGCATGTGTATGCATGGTTTTTATAGTTTTTATTTTCTTTCATAAATTCCAGCAGCGTAAATATCTTAAACGTCGAGCCGGGCGGATAAAGCCCCTGCGTGGCGCGGTTGAGCAGTACAGACGAGCCGGATCCTCCCGAAACAATACTGTCCCAGTCTTCTGCAATCGTATTCGGGTCAAAATCCGGCTTGGAGACCATGGCAAGTATTCTGCCGGTCGAAGGCTGGATTACGACTGCCGCGCCCTGATAGCTGCCAAGCGCTTCATAGGCAGCCTTCTGCACACGGACGTCAAGCGTCGTGACAACCGTATCGCCCGGATTTTTCTGGCTGTTGATTTCATTCCAGATTTTTTCCAGAAAGAATGTGTGTGAACGCAGCAGCTGGAAATTCTGAAACGATTCAATGCCGGATTTTCCGTTTGTGCTGAACCCGACTGCATGCGCAAACATCCTTCCATATGGATAGCTTCTTGTTTCCGTGCCGTCCGCAGCAATCTTTGTCTCCGCAAGCACGTCTCCCTGTGCCGACACAATATCGCCCCGTATGACACGCTGTGCAAATGCATCCTGCCTCGCATTATACGGGCTGTTGATAAATGCCTCGCTTTTTTCCACTTGAAAATAGGCAAAATAGCCAATCATTCCGAGAAAAACTGCCAGAAATAAATAAGCCACAACGGCAAATTCCCGGTTCCTGTCTGAATTTTTCATCATTTCTTCTTCACCTGATGCGGTACCTGCAGCAGACAGAAACGTATCTGCCTGCTGTCTTTTGTGCTTTCCTGCTGCTTCTTTTTCAAAATCCCACGCAGATTTCATTCTGCATGTTCTGCCGGACTGGCTGTTTTCCTTACCCAGAAATTTCCCGACGTCTTTTTTCCTGCGCCGTTCCTGGCGTTCTTCCTTTTTTTCCAAATCCTGCTGGCTTTTTTTCATCCGACACTCCTTCATCTTCCCTGAGAATATAAATTCCCTGGATAATGGCAAATATGATAAATGTACCAAGCAGCGAGCTGCCGCCGTAGCTGACAAGCGGCAGCGTCACTCCGGTAGACGGGATAAATTTGGTCACGCCCCCGATGGTCAAAAAAACCTGAAATCCGTAGACAGTCCCAAGCCCCAGTGCAGTCAGCTTGTAAAACTGGTCATGAACCTGCATTGCAATATTTAAAAACATCAGGTAGCAGCTGGCACAGACCATAATCAGGCAGACTGCAAAAATACCGCCCAGTTCCTCGGAAATTGCTGCAAATACAAAATCTTCTTCCACAATCGGGATTTTTTTCGGCATGCCCTGGTAAAGTCCCATTCCAAACCAGCCCCCTGTGCCAATGGCAAACAGTGCCTGGCAGACCTGGTAGCCTTCGTTGTCAATAACCGAAAGCGGGTCTTTCCAGGCCGTAACGCGCACGCGCACATGGCGAAACAGCTTGTACGCCGCCACGGATGCCACGCTGCCCCCGGCCAGGCCGCCAAGGAAATACAGGGGATTGCGTGCCGCCACATAGAGCATGACAAGATAGGTCATAAAAAAAATAAGCGCCGCCCCGAGGTCTTTCGACGCTGCCAGAATCAGCACATGCACAGCTGCTGCCAGGGTTGTTTTGAAAACCTGGGAAAATCCGGTCGAACGCTGCAGCATGGACGCCAGAAAAAAGACAAATATGATTTTGACAAATTCCGAAGGCTGGACTGCGATTCCCGCGATTTTGAACGAAAGCTTTGCGCCATAGCTGACAGAACCAAGGACGGCGACTGCCAGCAGCAGTGCAATCCCGACAGCCGCATACACCCAGGCCAGATGTTTTAAAAAGTGCAGCTTGTGGATGACAAACGGTATGACAAGCGTGACTGCCACCGCAGCCACGGCAATCTCATACTGGCGCAGCGCCTTATCCGGGTCCAGCCGGTACAGGATAACGAGCCCGGTGGCAAGCAGCATGCACATATTGTTGACTATAAGCCCGGATGCGCGCTTGTAAATATACTTATAAATAATAAGGATGCAGCTCAAAAGAGCCGCCTGCATCACATACGCAATCAGTACATTGACAGATTTCTGGACCGTATAAATGACCACAAATGCATTCAGGTGAATCAGAAATATGAGTTTCGTCTGTCTGCGCAAAAGCCTTCTCTGCCGTTTCGGTGATTTTTTTCCATTGAGCACGTAATAACAAAGAAATGTATAGCATGCAAACAACAGAATTATCAGGTATTTTGACAGTTCTACAATCAGGTTCTCCATCGGCCCTCCTATTGTGCTCCTCGTTTGTAATGGCCGTTCGTATAAGCGCCTGCCGCCTTATGCATGTCCGGCTTTTTATGTTCCAGAAATGCTTCCCTGCAGCACGCTGAAATACGGCGTGTTTTTTCCTCTGTCTCTATCGTAAACCAGAGCCGGAAGGATGCTGCCTGCAGGCAGTCCAGTTCTTCGGACAGCTGAATCAGGGACAGCGGCTGTGCATTGTAAACCGTATTATAGCATTCGCTGCAGCAGCTGCGGACCGGAAGCTCTTTCGCATAACGGTCTTTTAAATAACAGATCCCCCGCATCCTGCTGCACCGGCCAAGCGTTTTTTCGATGCACTGCGCGCTAGTCATAAGCGGCAGATGCCCGTAAATAATCAGCTCGCTGTGTGTATTGCCGCGTGCACGCAGCTCTTTTTTGTTCAGTTCAAGCGGCACCGTATCGTACACCCACCCGGCTGCTGCATAAGCTGTTTTTGCATAGCCGGAATAAGCATACAGGCTGTGGTCTGAGATACAGCGTGTTTTATCCGCCTGCATTTCTTCCAGAAATCCAAGCTCATCCGCATTTTTTGCCAGAAACCCGTCGATTCCTGCTTTTTTTACAGATTCCCACTGCGTTTTATAAAACTGTGCCGTCTTCTGCCGGAATACAGATGGCAGGCTCAGATATGCCTCTTTTCCGGCTGCGTGGATGCACTGCGCGTGCTGCTGTAATTGTACGGCAAAATCCTTATGTGTATACATCGTGCCGTCCAGATAAATGCGGGAAATAAAATCCTGCTCCAGCACAGCCGGAAGCTGGCACGCATCTTCAATGGCCGCTGTAAAATACGGCCTGCGGGCAGCTGTTCCAGATGCCTGCTCCGGCTCGGCACCGGATGCTATAGCCGTCTCCTGTACCGCTTTTGTCCATCCGGCTGCTGCATTCCGTCCTGTCCCGCAGCATGGGGATGTTACCGCTGTCCCCTGTACATCCCTTGTCCATCCAGAAGCTGCATCCCGTCTTACCCTGCGGCATTGAGACAGCAGCTTTTGATACAGGCCATCCAGGGCACTGCGGCGCAGTTCATTCAAGTCTTTTTTCTGCTGGAATACAGCTTCATCCATTTCAAGTTCCAGATGCTCTATGACAAACGGCGTTCCGCCTGTTTTAGACAGCTGTGTTTCTATCATTTCCCGGCTTAACGGCTGCTTCTGCGCTTCCTGCGTAACCGCTCCCTGCACCGAAACAGCCGCTGGCTCATCCGGTGCAGGACAGGCTGCGAATGCATGAGCGTTTTCTTGCGGTTTCCGGCAGGAAACGTTCATGACTGCCGGCTTTCCAATCCGGAAGGATGCACTGGCAGAAACCGGGATTTTTAATTTCTGTATATAATCCAGCCCCGTGCTGTCCGTTTTTTCATGGTTTGGCCGCTGCATGGTAATCATGTCCGGCCCGTTATGGCGGGTGAAATAACCGTCTGTAAATCCGCTGCGGTTCCCGGCTGCAAGCAGTGCTTCCTGATCCTTTCTGTGTACCTGCGCCGTGCCCTGCTCCAGATACTGGCGGATATATTTTTTATAAACCGACGTAACCCGGGCCGCGTATTGTGCAGATTTCATCCGGCCTTCTATTTTAAAGGAATCAATTCCTGCAGCAATCAGCTGCGGAATCTGGGAAACCGTGCATAAATCCTTCGGGCTTAACAAATAGCATTCCTGCGCCGATATCCGCCTGCGGTTTTCATCCAGGGCCGTATAAGCCAGCCGGCAGGGCTGCGCGCACCGTCCCCGGTTTCCGCTGCGCCCGCCAAGCATGCTGCTAAACAGGCACTGTCCGGAATAGCAGTAGCAGAGCGCGCCGTGCACAAAGCATTCGATTTCCATATCTGTCTGCCTGCGAATGGCAGAGATTTCCTGCAGGGACAATTCCCTTGCAGGAACGATGCGCACTGCCCCGTGTTTTTGGAAAAAAGAAAACCCATAAGCGCTGGCCACAGACGCCTGCGTGCTGATATGGACCGCAAGCCCCGGAAAATTTTCATGAATCATGCGCATAACGCCAAAATCCTGTACAATCACGGCATCCAGCCCCTGCTCATAATAAGGCAGCAGATACCCGCAAAGCGTTTCCATTTCTTCCTGCTTAAGCAGCGTATTGACCGTCAGGTACAGCCTTCGCCCGTATAAGTGCGCATAATCAATGGCATCCAGCAGTTCTTCTTTTGTAAAATTCTGTGCATAGGCCCTTGCCCCAAACTGGCTGCCGCCCAGATATACGGCATCTGCCCCGGCCGCGATAACGGCTTCCAGCGTCTGAAAGGAACCCGCTGGTGCCAGCAGCTCCGGATATTTCTTTCTGTCCATAAAATCTCCATGTATGAATAAAACAGGGAACAGATTGCTCCATCCCCCTGTTTTTGTCAGCTGTTAATGTTTGCGTTTTTGCTTTTTTTTTGTTTCTTTTTATTCTTTTTCTTGCTTTTTTCAGCGTGCTCCTGGCGCTGGATTTCCACAATCTGCCTGGCAAGCTCTTTTAATTCCGGGTCATCTTCTCCCGAAACCTCGGCCATCAGGGACATCGCATAGACGGAATCTTCTTCTTCCATGCTTTCCAGTTCCTCGTCTTCATCCAGTTCCAGCCCCTCGCCATCCGCAAAGCTGTTTGGAGACGGTGCCAGCAGTTCATTAAGCTCCTCCTCAGAAAGCCCTGGCATGGTCATGGCCGGTTCCTTCACCGGAGCAAGCAGCTCGGTCAGTTCTTCCTCAGAGAGTCCCGGTGTTAACGGAACTGCATGACTGGAAAAGGAAAACCGGTTTCTTCCTTCCGGGAAAAAAGCCTGCTCAGGCTTGCTGCCGGTTTCTTCTGCTTCATCCGGGTTTTCATTCTGGCTGCCAGCTTCCTCTGGCGCATTGGAAGCAGATGCAGGCTGTGCGTCCGCTTCCGATGGCGGATTTTCAGCCGGCTCTTTTCCGCCAGTCCCTTCCCCCTCAGCTGCTGCATCGCCAGGCAAGGTGCCAGCAGCAGG
>CAJTSV010000022.1:0-5815 GCA_910579075.1 uncultured Eubacterium sp. | reverse complement strand
CATTGCCAGACGAAACCCCTGTACCAGAGACCCCAGCTGTATTCCCAGATAAGCCACCTGCTCCAGAGACTCCATCTGACGCATTCCCAGACGAAGCCGCGCCAGCGGAACCCCCTGCTGCATTCCCAGATGGGACTCCTGCTCCTGTGACCCTTTCTGCTGTATTCCCTGATGAAACTTCTGCTCCAAAAGCCCCATCTGCTGCGTTTCCAGACAAATTGCCCGTTTCTGCACTCCTGGCTGACGTATTGCCAGCTGAGCCACCTGCTCCAGAAACTCCGGCTGACGCATTCCCAGACGGAGCCACGCCAGAACTCCCAGCTGCTGTATTCCCAGCCGAAACTTCTGCTTCAGAAGCCCCTGCTGCGTTTCCAGATAAATTGCCTGTTTTCGGACTCCCGGCTGCTGTATTCCCAGATAAGCCACCTGTTTCAGAAACCCCATCTGACGCATTCCCAGACAAATTCCCGGATGGAATATTATCCGGCTGGCTGGACGGACTAGCAGCAGAGACCGGTACCGGCTGGCCTGTTTCCCCTGCCGGAGTTTTTTCGTGCCGGCTTTCCTGCAGATTTTTTTCTGCATCCGCCGCTGCCATATCTTCCTCTGCAAGCTCTGCCATGGCTTCATGCACGGCCTCGCGCAGTTCACTGATTTCCTCTTTGCTTAACTCCGCAGGTGTCAGAAATGCTTCCTCATCCTCACTGGGGGAATCTGTTTCGGACATTCCTGCCTGTCCGCCGGATTCCGTGGAGCGTGCCCCGCCGCTTCCGGCTGTTTCCGATGCGCCCGCTTCCCTGGAACGGTTTCCTTCAGATGCCTGGGCATGGCTGGCTTTCACTGTCCTGGGCCCGCCAGAATGCCCCGTCTCAGGTGCCTGTGCCGCAGCTGCATGTCCTGTCCCTGCGGCCCGGGCTTCATGGATATTCTTCGTTTCTGCTGCCTGCTGCCTTCCTGGCAAAACGGCTTCTTCTTTGCGGGCAGCACCGCTTTTTGATGTACGGGACTTTCCTGGCGCATGATCCCTGCCCGTGCCCTGCCCGTCCTCTTTTGACGCAGCAGAAGCCGAAGCAGCTCCCAACAGCGCGTCTGCCAGTGTTGCTTCCAGTTTTTCCTTATTCAGGCGCAGCTCTTTGTTCACAGCCTCTATCTCGCGCTTTTCCTGCTGGGTTAAGCGGAGCATTTCTTCAAACTGTTTGTTCTTTTCCTCTGCTACCTTTGCATTGTTCAAAAGCAGGCGGTACTTGTCCTCCAGCTTCTGGTAATTTTCCTCTAAGGAATGTTCCCGGTCTGTCTTCTGCGTCTGCTCGCGGCGCTCCCGGCTCAGTTTTTCCAAGAGCTCCTCAATCCGCATCTGGGCATCCACCAGCTCGTGCTTGAGCTCGAACAGCTCTTTTTCTGCTTTTTTGTAATTTTCTTCCGCAGCATCGTACTGTGACCTTGCCTTAAAAAAATCATCTGCAATATTCAAATGAATCAGAATGGCTTTCATATCGTTTGGAATCCTGCGGAATTCGTCCCGGTCAGTAATTTCAGAAATCTTTGTATTAATATAAGATGCAACATGCTGGAGATAGCCTTCTTCCTCGTAACCACTCAGCGTATATACTTTTCCTGCAATCATTACATCCGTGCTTTTTTTTGCAGCCATTTTCTCGCTTTCTCCCCTATCTATGCTGTATGGAATCTCGCATTCCCTGTTTCTTTGGGGGCTGTCGCATTAAGAAAATTGATACAAGATATAGTTGGTTTGAATCATTCTTTTGTACTATATCTTGTATATGTTTTGCTTAGTGCGACAGCTCCGTTTCTTCCTATTATACAAAGTTCTTTGCAGAAAAACAACCACTATTTTACAATTCCAAAATGATGATACGCACAGTCCGTTGCCACACGCCCCTTCGGCGTCCGGTTTATCAGGCCGTTCTGCACAAGAAACGGCTCATAAACATCTTCAATCGTGCCGGAATCTTCCCCGATAGATGCTGCCAGCGTGTCCAGCCCGACCGGGCCCCCGGCAAATTTGCGGATAATCGTAAGAAGGATATTCCGGTCATTCTGGTCTAAGCCCATTTTATCCACTTCCAAAAGGTCCAGTGAAAAAGATGCCACTTCCTCGGTAATTTCGCCGTTGTATTTCACCTGTGCGAAATCCCGCACCCGCTTTAACAGGCGGTTTGCAAGACGCGGCGTGCCCCGGGAACGGCGTGCCAGCTCATAAGCCCCGGCCTCGTCAATCTCAGCCCCCAGTTTTTTTGCAGAATGCAGGATAATTGTCTGCAATTCCGCAACCGTATAAAATTCCAGATGATGAATCACGCCAAAACGGTCACGCAGCGGGGCTGACAAAAGGCCCGCACGGGTTGTCGCCCCTACAAGCGTAAAATGCGGCAGGTCCAGGCGGATGGAACGGGCCGTCGCCCCTTTTCCAATCATAATGTCTATCGCATAATCTTCCATAGCCGGGTACAGTACTTCCTCAACCTGGCGGTTCAGGCGGTGGATTTCATCGACAAATAAAATATCCCCTTCCTGCAGGCCGCTTAAAATCGCCGCCATTTCCCCGGGCTTTCCAATTGCCGGGCCGGATGTGATTTTCATATGCGTTCCCATCTCATTTGCAATAATGCCGGATAACGTTGTCTTGCCAAGTCCCGGCGGGCCGAAAAAGAGCACATGGTCTAATGCTTCCCCACGCTGTTTTGCAGCTTCGATATAAATTTTCAGGTTCTTTTTCGCCTTTTCCTGTCCGATATATTCATCCAGTATCTGGGGACGGAGGCTTTTTTCCGCAATGATATCGTCTTCCTGAATCTGCGTGGAAATGACTCGTTTTTCCATCGTAAGACGGTCTCCTTTCTGCCTTTTTCTATCTGATTCTGCCTGTTTTTATCAGTTTTTATCTGTTTTTATCTATTTCTATTTAAGCCATGCCCATCTTTTTTAAAGCTTCTTTTAACAGCTGCCCGGAATCCATGCCTTCGGTAATTTCGATGCCGCTTAATGCCTTTAATGCTTCTGCCGGGGAATAGCCAAGTGCGGTCAGCGCCAGAACCGCTTCCTCCTTTACGCCGGAAACATCCGCCGTTTCCGCTTCGTTTTCCTGTCCCGGCTTTGGCTCAAATGCATCTTCCAGGCTGACCTTGTCTTTCAGCTCTAAAATCAGCCGCTGGGCTGTCTTCGTGCCGACGCCCGGTGTCTTTGCGATGGTTTTTGCATCACCGCCAAGCACCGCAAACCGCAGGTCATCTGCTGTCATAACGGACAAAATGGCAAGCGCATTTTTCGGCCCTACCCCGTTTACGCCCAGCAGAAGCTTAAATACCTGCAAATCATCCTTTGATGGAAACCCGAACAGCGTCATCGCATCTTCGCGCACCTGCAGCCAGGTATGCATTTTTACCGGCTCTCCAATCCGAGGAAGGCGGTCCAGCACCTGTCCCGGCACAAACACATGCCAGCCGATGCCAGATACATCAATTACAATACTGTCTTTTTCCACATCGGCCAGAATGCCTTTTATGTAGGATATCATAATATCTCCATTTCTTTTTCATGAATGCTATTTTCTTGTTATCTGCTGCATCTATCGAACATCTGACGGCAGCCGCAGCAGGATTTCCTGAGCGGCAATTCCTATTACAATTCCTGTCAGAGTTCCGGCAATAAACAATACCGGATAATAATAAAACAGGCTCCGGTTTTCCACAACAGCCGCTGCAACAGCAATCTGGCCAAGGTTATGCGTCACTCCGCCAGCCGCACTGACGGAAATAATGCGGAACCTGCCGCTGCGTTTCAGCAGCACCATGCACAAAAAGCTGGCAAGTCCCCCGGCCAGGCTGTACAGAATGCTGAACATGTTTCCAAACAGAAAACCTGACAGCAGAATGCGCAGCACGGAAACGGCAAGCGCGCTTTTTGCACCGGTACAGTACAGCATCAAAACCACTACAATATTCGTAAGCCCAAGCTTAACGCCCGGAATTCCAAAATAAAACGGAATCAGGGATTCGATATAGCTGCATATCAGTGCCAGGGCCAGAAACAGGCCAAGATATGCTGTTTTTTTCATAAATTCCATGCTCCTGTCTGTATTAGCGTGACATCGAATCATACTCTGCCGGTTCTTCCCCGATAATTTCCACAATCACCTGGTTTGGCAGGCATACAATTGTCTCACCCTGCCTGGAAACTGCTTTCTGGTGCACGCACAGCTTATCCGGACAGCCTGCTTCGGTCATTTTTGCTTCGTGGCTGGAAATCTGCAGGACATTCGTCACGGTATCTTCCGGTGAAGCTTCCCCCGCATCCTGCCCGTCAGGCAGGCCAGTGCTGCCAGACGGACGGCCAGTAATCGGAATGACCTGTTCTTCGGACAGCGGATAAATGCCGTATAGCTCCCCGCCTGCGGTAATGCGGACAGCACTTCCGCCCGGATTCATCCACAGACGGACGGCCAGCAGCCCTGCCACGCCGCCGCAAGCAGCCCGCCAATCAAAAGCATATCCCGGCCTGTCATGCGTTTTTGTTCAGCCTTCGATTTTGCCATAGTAGTAAAATCCTTTGCATTCTTCCAGGCGGACATTCACAAATGTACCGGCAAGCTCCGGGGTTCCCGGAAAATGCACGGCCATATTATTATCCAGCTTTCCCGTAACCAGCTGCGGATTGTGGTCATTCACGCTTTCGGCCAGAACCTCCTGCACAGACCCTGTCAGCTCCTGTGCCTTCTGCGCCGCTGTCTCCTGCACTTCTTTTAAAAGCCGCCCGAAACGGTCTTTTACGACATCCTCCGGAACCTGTCCGTCCATGCCTGCTGCCGGTGTCCCTGTCCGCTTTGAATAAATAAAGGTAAATGCCGAATCAAACCGGACTTTTTTCACAACATCCATGGTTTCTAAAAAATCTTCTTCCGTTTCTCCCGGAAACCCGACAATAATATCCGTCGTAAGGGCAATTTCCGGCATGGCAGCACGCACTTTTTCCACCAGATGCAGATAATCTTCCTTATTATAATGGCGGTTCATCGCCTGCAATATCCGGGAGCTGCCCGACTGCAGGGGCAGGTGCAGGTGGCGGCAGATTTTTTCAGAATGCTTCATGACGTCAATCAGCTCGTCTGACAAATCCTTCGGATGGGAAGTCATAAACCGGATGCGCCGGATGCCTTCTATTTTTTCTGCTTCCTGCAAGAGCTTTGCAAACGACACCGGATGCGCCAGCGTCTTTCCATAAGAATTGACATTCTGTCCCAGCAGCATGATTTCCACGACTCCGTCAGCCGCAAGGCGCTCTATCTCACGCAGGATGTCCTGCGGCTCCCGGCTGCGCTCCCGCCCGCGTACATACGGCACAATGCAGTAGCTGCAAAAATTATTACATCCAAACATAATATTCACACCGGATTTAAACGGATATTTGCGCTCTGATGGAATATCCTCTACAATCCGGCCCGATTCTTCCCATACATCCGCCACCATCCGGTCTGATTCATACGCCTTTACAAGAAGCTCGGCAAACTGATACAGGTTGTGGGTCCCGAATATCAGGTCAACAAAGCGATAGCTTTTTTTCAGCTTTTCCACAATCTCCGGCTCCTGCATCATGCAGCCGCAGAGCGCAATGCGCATCGATTTATTTTTCTTTTTCAGATTGTGCAGATAGCCGAGCCGCCCGTAAACTTTATTATTTGCATTTTCCCTTACGGTACAGGTATTGTAAATGACAAAGTCCGCGTCGTCCTCGCAGTCTGTCGCAAGAAAACCAGCCGTGTTTAAAATCCCGGCCAGCTTTTCCGAATCCCTGGCATTCA
>CAJTSV010000021.1:38356-41323 GCA_910579075.1 uncultured Eubacterium sp. | reverse complement strand
ACTTTAATTAAATTTGAATTGAAAACTTCGCTTATTTGCCCATCTGCGCTGCAACCTCAGCCGCAAAGTCCTCGTTCTTCTTTTCAAGCCCTTCACCCGTCTCAAAACGGATAAATCTCTCAATTGTCACTGCCGTGCCAGCTTCTTTTGATACCTGTTCCAGATATTTTGCAACGGTCTGCTTGCCGTCTTCGGCTTTGACATATACCTGGTCTACCAGGCAGATTTCTTTGAGTTCTTTGTTCACGCGGCCTTCAATCATGCCATTGATAACCTTTTCCGGTTTCTGGGATTCCTTCGGGTCGTTCATAATCTGCGCACGCAGGATTTCTTTCTCGTGTGCGATGTATTCTTCGCTGATTTCATCCCTGCTGACATACTTCGGGTTTAAAGCTGCAATCTGCATGCACAGGTTTTTCACAGCTTCTTTGACAGCGTCATTTACGACATCTGTTTTCGCTACTGCTACAACACCGATGCGTCCGCCGCCATGGATGTAATCCACAACGCAGCCGTTTGCTGCTTCTGCCTTTTCAAATCTGCGGATTTTCAGGTTTTCCCCGATAACTGCAACCTGCTCTACAAGGGAATCCTTTACCGTCTTGCTGCTGTCTTCCAGCCATGCTTCTTCCATAAATGCATCCATGTCAGCTGCATTGGAAGCAAGTGCCTGTTTTGCCACTTTTTCCACATATGCCTGGAATTTTTCGTTCTTTGCAACGAAATCTGTTTCTGAATTTACTTCTACAATTGCTGCTTTTGTATCGCCTTCGATAACTGCTTTTACGATGCCTTCTGCTGCAATGCGGGATGCCTTTTTCTCAGCCTTTGCCTGTCCGTTTTTCCTTAAATATTCTACGGCAGCATCCATATCCCCGTTTGTCTCGCCCAATGCTTTTTTGCAATCCATCATGCCTGCGCCAGTCATCTCGCGCAGTTCTTTTACCATTCCTGCTGTAATAGCCATTTTATTTTCCTCCAAATCAAGTCCTTCTGCATTTTAAGCCGCAGACAGCTGTAATTCCGTAACCGGACTGTCCGGATGCCTGCGCATGCCGGAGCCGTTCTGTTTTTACTCTGCTTCTGCCAGCTCTGCTTCTTCCACTTCCTGCGCTTCACCCTGCTTTGCTTCAATAACAGCGTCAGCCATCTTCGAAACAATCAGCTTGACTGCGCGGATAGCATCGTCATTGCCCGGGATAACAAAATCCAGTTCTTCCGGGTCACAGTTGGTATCTGCAATGCCGATTAACGGAATTCCCAGCGTATGGGCTTCCTGTACGCAGATTCTTTCTTTCTTCGGATCAACAATAAAGATTGCATCCGGAATGCGTTTCATTTCCTTGATGCCGCCCAGATTCTTCTCTAATTTTTCCTGCAGCTTCTTTAATGCAAGCACTTCTTTCTTTGGAAGCACGTCAAAAGTGCCGTCTTCTTCCATTTTTTCAATGCTCTTTAACTTTGCAATACGGCTCTGGATAGTCTTGAAGTTGGTCAGCATGCCACCGAGCCATCTTTCGTTTACATAGAACATGCCACAGCGCTCTGCTTCGGTGCGGATAGCATCCTGCGCCTGTTTCTTTGTGCCGACAAATAAAATCGTGCCGCCGTTTGCTACAATATCAGCAACCGCATTGTAAGCGTCGTCTACCTTGCCGACGGATTTCTGCAAGTCAATGATATAGATGCCGTTGCGCTCTGTGTAAATATACGGAGCCATTTTCGGATTCCATCTTCTTGTCTGATGCCCGAAATGAACACCGGCTTCTAATAACTGTTTCATTGAAATAACACTCATTTTTCTTTCCTCCATTTTGGTTTTGTTCTGCCATATGCTTCCGACTGCAGCACAACCCGCATGCGGCAGGCACCTGCACTGCTCCACATATGTGATTTTTTTGACCTGTTTACTATAGCATATCCCGCGAAAGCCTGCAAGCATTTTTTGGATATTCCAAAGCACTACTCGCGCGTCGTCAGTATCTGCGCAATCTTTGCAAAATCCGACCCTTTCGGAATCCGGTGCCTGCCTGGCTGCAGCTTATTATCATAACCATGTTCCCCGAGATAGGAATTAAACTCATCCGCGCTTTCCACAAGACCTGCTTCAAACACTTTCGCGGAAACCATTCTGGACACATCCCCGGATTCAATCGTAATCACAACCGTGCCGGATTCATCTGTGCCATTCCCGCTGCCAGACGGCTTTTTATCTTCCTCGGTTTTCCCGTCTCCGTTTTCCTTATCTTTATCCTTATCCTTTTCAGAAGAAGGCTTTTTATCCGGCTCTTTTTCACTGGAAGGCTTGTCCGTGGAATCCTCATCCTTTTTGCCGCCGGAAGGCTCACTGTCCGATTCACCGCCAGGCTCTGCGGCTTCACCATCCGGCGTGCCGGATTCCCCGGCCTGGGTGTTTTCCTCCCCCGGGCTGTCCGGGTCTTCGCTGCCTGTGCCTGTATCGTCTGCTTTTGTATTCTGGATATCCACAGACGTATCTTCCGGCTGGCTTAATGCGTCATCATCCGGCATGCTGCCGTCCTGCGGGCCTGTGGAAGAATCGCCTGGCAGCTGCATGTCATCGAGCGTTCCCTGCTCATTTTCTTCCATAATCATGCCCAGCTTCATCGCACGGCGGATAACCTCCTCGTCCGATATGCTGTCCTGAAACAGAAAGGCAACAGAAAGTATCAGTGTCGCTACAATGACACCGATTCCTGCGCCCCGTAAATAATATTTGAATCTCATGTAACATCCAGTCCCTTTCCCAAATCAGCCTTATTTATAAAGTCCCAGAATCAGGCGCACTTCCCCTACGCCGAGACCCAGCTTTTTCGCAATCGCAACCGAATCCCGTCCTTCTTCATACAGGCGCAGGATTTCTTCACGCACATTTACTTCTTCTTCCGTTTCTGAACCGGATGCTTTCTGGTTCTTTTTGCTGTCTGCCGCCTCCGCCGGCTGCTCTTT
>CAJTSV010000021.1:21714-38320 GCA_910579075.1 uncultured Eubacterium sp. | reverse complement strand
CACCTGCTTTTCCGCCGGCGCAGCCGGAACAGGAGCCGGAGCCTGCGGTTTCGGCTCTGGCGGCTTTGCATTTTTCAGCTGGTTCAGGAAGTGGTTTGTCATCTCCTCCTCCTGGGACTTGAACTGCTGAAGGTGCTGGGAAAGCTCCGAAGTAAAGTCGGTCAGTTCCGTGTGCTTGTCATTGAGCATGCTGTATAGAAACATAATCTCATTATGTGTCTTGTTCATTTTTTCAATAACCGTATCGGAATATTCATTGATAGCCATAATTTTTTCGTTCGTCTGCTTTTCCAGCGAACGTTCCGTCTGTTCCTTGCTGGCGTCAATCGTTTCTTCCACAATATCCACGACCCGCTGCCTGGACTTATCCAGCTCACGTTCGAGCATGACGCTCATTTCCTCTTTGCTCAGTTCCGAAATATGCTCGAGTTCGTCCGGTGACAGCTTTTCGGTCACCCAGAAGCTTGCCAGGATAAATACCATCCCGACAATGATTAATATGATTTCTATGAACGTCATCCATGTACCCTCTGATTCTTTTTCCTGATTATATTTTAATATCAAAACCGCCGGACATCGTCATCTTAATCTTCACGCTGCCATCCGGAAGGTTTTCCTGTTTCGCACGCTTCTTCTTTTTCTTGTGCAGGTTTTCGTATTCGTTGGAACCTTTTTCCTTTGCGTCGTATTTTTTCTGGCTGTTATCTGCATCATCCTTTTTGTGCACTTCCTGTGCCTGGCTCTGTTCTTTCTGCTGCTCGCGCATCTGGATATTCTGCTGTTCGAGCGCTGGCCGCTGGTTTTCCTGATGCCGGATGGTACTCACATCCTGCGTATTCTGTATCATTCCATTTAAATGGACCGGGCGTACTGTCATGCTTTCACCTTCTTTTTATTCCTGTCAGCAGAAAGCCTGCAAAAACTGCTTTCTATTATTTTTTTGCCATAATTTCCATATAAGGCCCCATTGTCCGCTGCATCTTTGACAGCGCCTTTGTATGCAGCTGCGAAATCCTCGACTCTGAGACCTCCAAAACCCTGCTGATTTCCTTTAATGTCAAATCCTCATAGTAATAAAGCAGGATTACCTTCTTTTCTTTTTCCGTGAGCAGTTCCATGGCTTCTTTCAGCTTTTCTTTCAGCTCCGTTTCCTGTACCTGTTCCTCGGGCTGGATAAAATGCGAATTATGCCTGGCATCCATGACCGGCTCCGTGCCCTGCTCAATAAATTCATTCAGGGAAACAAGATTCGTAACCTTAAGCTGCGACTGCCACTCCAAAAGCTCACCGTCTGATACGCCCAGTTCCCTGGCCACTTCTTCATCCAGGGCCGTCTTGCCTGTCTGCATTTCCACCCGCTTAATGGCTTCATCAATCTTTTTCTGCTTCTGGCGGACAGTCCTTGGAATCCAGTCCATTTTCCGTATCTGGTCGAGGATGGCTCCCCTTATCCGAAGGCTTGCATACGTCTCAAATTTTACTTCCTTTTCCGTATCAAATTTATCAATTGCATCTATAAGGCCGAAAACCCCGTAACTGACTAAATCATCATATTCCACGTTGTAGCCAAGATACATGCTGAGTCTTCCTGCAACAACCTTTACAAGCGGCGCATATTCCAGGATAATCTGTTCCCGCAGTTCCGGCGACCGCCTGGCCTGATACATTTCCCAAAGTTTTTCTTTTGAAACCTTACCCATCTAAACCTCCAGACAACTGCATATTTTTATGAGCTTTCCTTTTCTTCTTCGACAAATTCCATGTCCGGAATTATCTCCCCGTCAGCAAATCCCAAATCCTGCGCTGTTATCTCCTCATCCATCTGCGACATATTCCGGTCAAGAATAATTTTAATCACGCATCCTAAAATGTAAAACCCAATCACGACCAGAAACATCGTCCGTATCAGGAAGGAAAGACTGAAATCATTTACATACGAAATGATGCACATTGCAAAAGCAGCAGTCAGTGTTACCAATGCAGGAACCTGTTTTGTCTTCATATCATTCCCCCAGTTTACTCAGATTATTTTCAGCGGCTTGCCCACTGATTTTATGTAATATTCTCCGGTATCACAGTGCAGCTCCACGGTGCGCCCGTAATTGAGCCCGGTATCTTCTGCCAGCAGGCGGATGCCGAGCTCCCTTAATTTTTTTTTCGAAGCCGCCGCATTCTTTTCCCCGATGCTTCCAATCGCAGTTCCCGTCACCTCAAACATTTTTGCGCCTCCTGCAATCTTGGCTACCAGGCGCGTCCGGCTGGCGCCAGCCCGCACCATGCGGCTGACCAGCTCTGTAATACCGGTATCTGCAAATTTAGCAATGTTCGCATTATTCCGAATCTGGGTGCTGTCCGGAAGCATGATATGCGCCAGCCCCCCTATCTTCGTAACCGGGTCATAAAGTGCGATACCGATACAGGAGCCAAGTCCCAGTGTCGTTATCGCGTTCGGACTTTTACATATGTTTAAGTCCGCCATTCCAACTTTTATCATCTGACTCATCTGTTAAACTCCCATTCTGCGAATAATTTGAACTTAAAGCACAATCCCCAGCGATGCCAGAATCTTGTCGTAAGAATCCAGCTCCGGCAGCAGGATAAAATATCCCTGCAGCATGGTTTCGCCGCCAAATGATGTCTCAATTAACAATGCATTATCTCCGAACTGGCCAAACTGGATTGCCGGAATGCTCAAAATTGCTCCCGCCATATCCACGGATATATAAGGAACGGTTGGTGAAATCGTTAAACTGGTCATGGCTGAAAGCGCCGAAAGATAAGAACCCGCAATAATATTGCCGATTTCTTTCATGGCAGACAAATCCATTTCATCAAACGGTTCTTTATAATCCACGCTCCTGCCAAGCAGAAGGTTTACAAGATGGTGAGCCGCATCCATCTTTAACAGAAACATCAGGCTTCCGTCAATATCATTCTGCACGCCCAGATAAATGCCCACAATTTCTTCTTCTTCCGAGCCGATAGCCGTATTCAGATCCTGGACAGGCATGAGCTTGACATTCGGCACTTCCATGTTCAGCTTTACGTTGAGAAGCGTCGCTATTGCCGTAGTCGCATTTCCTGCCCCGATGTTCCCGATTTCTTTCAATACATCAAAATACATGCTGTTTATTTCGTCAAACGTAAATTTACCCATATACTTCTCCCCGTATATTTCAATCTGTCTAAAAATCCGCCTTACACCATCACTGCTATTATATGCCTGTTATCTGCCTGATAATCATATGCTTCCCAATTACCTGTTCTGACATTCCAATACATATAAGATATAGTGAGACCATGATGACAGCCTCACTATATCCTGATAAATCCTATACAGTCTCATGCTCATCAATGATGGCATTAATGTCAAACAGGGAAACAAGCTCATCCCCGTTCTTGCCTATGCCATTGATAAACATTTCCTTGCCTTCCCTGTGGGATAATTTGTCAATCTCGCTTGTCCCAAGGTTGATGACTTCTTTTACCTCATCCACAACAATGCCCAGCGCATCCTTTTGTTCAAATTTCAAAATGATAATCCGGGATGCACCCGTATATACATCATCCTCCAGCCCCATTTTCCTGCGGATGCTCATAACCGGAATTACTTCGCCGCGCAGGTTGATGACGCCCAGAAAATAAAACTGTGAGGTCGGCACCCGGGTAATCTTCTGCATCCTTACAATATTGTCAATAAAGCTGATGTCAATTCCGTACTGTTCGCTTCCGATTTTTACAACAATGTACTGTTTCTTTGTTTCTTCCACTGTTTCCATGTATTCCATTCCGGCACCTCCCTACATTAATGTATTCACATCTAAAATCAATGCAATCTCGCCATCGCCAAGAATGGTCGCACCGCTGATGATTTTGCTGTTGCTGATAAACTTGCCAAGCGACTTGATAACAATTTCCTGCTGTCCTAACAGGTTATCCACCACAAGCCCCGCCTGTTTTTCGCCTTTGTTTACGATAACGACAGTCAGGCTCTCCGGCGCATTGTCCGGTTCTGCAATATCCAGAATCTGGTTTAAGCGGATAAGCGGAATTACATTGCCGCGCAGGTTAATGACTTCTTCTGCCTGCACATATTTAATATCGGAAACCGGAACATCTTCAATCGTAATAATCGAGCCAAGCGCAATGGCAAACAGCTCCTTTTGCACTTCCACTAACAGCGCCTGGATAATGGCCAGCGTCAGCGGCAGGCGTACAATAAACGTAGAGCCTTCGCCAAGCTTGCTTTTTACTTCGACATCGCCGCCAAGTGCTTCGATATTGGATTTTACAACATCCAGGCCGACGCCCCTGCCAGATACGTCTGTAATCTTTTTTGCCATGGAAAAGCTCGGCATAAACAGGAAATCGATGATTTCCTTCTGGCTCAGTGTTTCCGCCTGCTCCGGCGTTACAAGGCCGCGCTCAACCGCCTTCTGCTTGACGGTTTCCGTATCGATGCCGTTGCCGTCGTCGCCGACCTCGATAACCACATTGTTGCCTTCCTGATATGCCTTTAAGTTAATCGAACCGACTTCCGGCTTGCCGCGTTCTTTCCTGCGTTCTGCACTTTCCAGGCCATGGTCAGCGGAATTGCGCAGAAGATGCTGCAGCGGGTCGCCAATCTGGTCTACGACAGTACGGTCTAATTCCGTATCTTCCCCGGACATAAACAGTTCCATTTTTTTATCCAGCTTGCGGGACAAATCGCGAATCATGCGCGGGAATTTTGCAACTACGCTTTCAATCGGCACCATTCGTGCTTTCATGACAGACTCATGCAGGCTTGTCGTAATGCGTTCCAGATATTCAATCTGGTCACGGAACGACTGGCTCTGCGTCCCGTCCCCGGAATCGCTCGAGCTGATGGAAACAAGGCTGTTTTTTGCAATAATCAGCTCGCTGACCTGGTTCATCAGCGCATCCAGCTTTTCAATGTCCACGCGCACCGTGCGGTTTGCAACCGGCTTATTCACGGTCTTGCCCTTTGCAGCCGCACCCCCGGCAGCTTTTGCCTGTTCTTCCTTGGAAGGAACGGCCGCCGGAACCGCCGCCGGCGTATTCTGGCTGGCTGCCTGCTTTTCTTGTGTTTCCCTGGCTTTATGTTCAGATTCCGCAAGCGTTTCATACTTCACCTGCTCGCAGATGACTTCGTCAATTTCAGATACTGCTTTTGCGGCCGTGACAAATTTTTCCGGGTCTTCCTCGTCAGAAGCTGCAAAAAAGCTGAATTCCAAATCAAATTTTTCATCCTCAATGTCCTGCACGCCCGGATGATATACCAAAATCTCGCAGAATTCTTCCACTGCCTTAAAAACCAGAAATGCCCTTGCTGCCTTTAACAGGCATTCCTTGTGTACATATACTGTAAAGCCGAACAGCACTTTTCCGCTTTCCTCTGCATTTTTCAAATGCTCCCTGTCATCCTCAGACAGCGGAAAATCCATAAATTTTTTCACGAATGCATCATCCGGTGCAGCAGATGCTTTTTCCTTTGCTTCTTCTGCCTTGTCTTCCCCGCCGCCGGCCGGTGCAGAATCGCCGTTTAAAATGCCGTTTAACGCCGTAATGATTCCTTCGTTATCATTGGTGCCTTCATCTGATGTTTCTTTTATAATATTCAGGTACCCTTCAATTGCATCCAGGCATTGGAACAGCACGTCGATAATATCGCCGTTTACCTTGATTTTATCATTGCGCACTTCCTGAAATACATTTTCCATGTCATGCGTCAGATGCTGCATTCTCTTAAAGCCCATGGTACCTGCCATGCCCTTTAACGAATGCGCCGCGCGGAAAATTTCATTAATTACATCATGGTCTTCCGGCTCATTTTCCAGCGCCATGATATTGTCACTCAGGCTCTGGATATGTTCTGCGGTTTCATCAATAAAAATTTCCAAATACTGGCTAACATCCATCTTATTTTACCCCCACTTGATTAATTATACTTTTCGAAACATTCGTAAGCGGAACTACTTCATCGACAAGCCCTGTTTCAGCAATCGCTTTTGGCATGCCGTATACAACACAAGTAGGTTCATCCTGGGCAATCACATAAATCGGTTTTACTCTGTTCAGTTCACGGATTCCTTCCGTGCCGTCTGCACCCATTCCCGTTAAAACAACGCAGACAATCTGGTCGTATGCCGATTTTTTTAATGACTTATACATCACGTTTGCGCATGGGCGCAGCCCGCCAATAGCCGGCGCATCAGACAGATGGATTTTATGCATGCCGCCTGGCGCTGCCACCACTTCCAGATGGAAGCCGCCCGGCGCCACATAGACACAGCCTTTCTGCAAAATATCATTTTCTTCAGCTTCTTTTACCTTTACCCTGCTCAGTTCATTCAGGCGCTCTGCCATGGACCTTGTAAATCCCACAGGCATATGCTGCACAAGCACCATCGGCGCATCCATATTTTTTTCCAGATATGGAATCACGCTCTGCAGCGACTTCGGGCCGCCTGTCGAGCATGCCAGCGCCACCAGCTTATTGCTGCCTGTCGGTGCCTTTTTCGTAACAGTCTTTGCCTTGGCTGCCGCCTGCGTGCGTGTAGCCGCTGCCTGGGCCCCGGCAGCGGCAGATACAGCAGTTTTTATTGCACCTGGCACAGCTGCCGTCTTTGGCTTCGCATGGTTCAGTACAGAATCCAGAATAGCCGTCAGATCAGCACGGAATTTCATCCCCTTGGCTTCAATGATGTTTTCCGGCTTCGTCATAAAATCAATCGCGCCATATTCCATGGCCTGTATCGTGATTTTAGCATCTTCCTTTGTCAGGGAACTGACAACGATTACCGTAGCACGAATATTCTCTTTTTGCAATTTCTGCAGAAGCTCAAGACCATTCATCCGTGGCATGTTAATGTCCAAAAGCACAGCATCGTAACGGCTGTTCTTTATCTTCTCATATGCTTCCAGGCCATCCCTGCATGTGTCCTTTGCTTCGTACTCATTACTTGTATTGATTATATCACAGATAGCCCTTCTCATGAGTGCAGAGTCATCTACTACTAAAATATTTTTTTTCATAATTCATCAGCACTTCTTTCTCTATTTCTATTTTTACGTCCTTCATCAAAAATATAGCGGATAATTCCTTCCCGCACATTCTGGTCCCTGATTATAAATTCTGCCCTGTTTTCAAAACGCGTGCCGCCTTCTGCAGAAGAAGACGATACAATATGCACCGGAAACAGGCAGTCCAAAAAGCCGCCCGTTTCCGGAAGCTGAAACTGCACCAGGGCGTATGAATCCTGCGGGATATGCTCCTTTGTCCAAAAGCCGGCCCCGGCCCCGTTTATCTCGGTAAAAACGCCCTCCCTGCAGGACTGGGAAGCCATGCCTAAAAGCGTCCCGTATTCGCAGGGTGCAGTTTCCACAGCCTGCTCCATGGAAATTTTATAATATTTCATGCGGACAGCACACGACATGCGGCAGTATTCCTGGCGGTGTATTCTGTGCAGGCTGCTCTTTAAGCCCGCGCGCAGCATATACTGGTTGTTCGCCTTATACCGCTCGCTGATAATGCCGGTTCCCTGATAGGCGCAGCCTTTTGCATAAAACACAAGCTCATGCCGCACGCCTATGGGAAGCATGATTACTTTTCCATTCTCCTGCGGCATGGCAAGCTCCAGCTCATCATTTTCAAATATATCCGTAACCCGGCTTTTGTAAATGTGCCCGGAGCCCTGTTCCAGCCGTATTTCCGCTTCCATGCCCGGTTTTATAATTTCAGAAATCATAGCCCTCCCCGGCCAGAGCCCGTCTATTTGAAAAACCCGAAAAACAGCTCCCGGATGCCCTGGCGTTCCGGCTCAATATTTGGCTCGCCTTCTATCAGGCTCTGTGCCAGCCGCTCAAACGCCCTCGACGATTTTGCATTCGGCACGCTCATTGAAACGATTCTCTGTGCACGCACGGATTTTTCCAGCATAATGTCCTGCGGAATCGTGCCGTAAAAATGCACTTCCCCCTGCAGGAACTTGGATATGACAGAACTCAGCTTGTCGTACACAATCTGCCCGTCCTCCGGCGATACGGTACGGTTAACCACGACCTCAATATTCGTGCTGTGCCTGACAAAACCCGGATTGCCATAAAGCGCCTTAATCAGGGAGTAGGAATCTGTCAAAGAGCTCGGCTCCGGCGTCAGGACAAGGAGCACTTCCGGGCTTGCTGACACAAATTCCATGACATTATTGGCAATGCCCGCGCCTGTGTCAATCAGGATAAAGTCCGTCAGCTCATCCAGCTCGTTTAAATGGTTCACCAGACGCGAAAGCTGGTTTTTTGTCAGGTTATTCAATCCGGTAATGCCGTTCCCGCCGGAAATAAATCCGATTTCCATTGGACCCTCGGTAATGATTTCTTCCAGTTTCTTGCCATGGTATATCAAATCACTCAGATTATATTTCGGTATTGCGCCAAACATAACCTCTACATTTGCAAGCCCCATATCTGCATCAAAAATAATAACTCTCTTTCCTATCCTGCGCAGCTGGACAGCCAGGTTTACTGCAATGTTTGATTTTCCGACCCCGCCCTTGCCGCTCGTTATTGTGATAACCCTTGCTTTGGATACAGAACGGGCCTGTTTTGATTTTACCACGTTTCTCAGTTGTTCTGCCTGGTCCATACTTAATCTCCTCCAAGTAATTTCTTCACAATCTTTTGTGTGTCAAATACCTCGATATCATCCGGAACATTCTGCCCGTATGTGACATAAGACAGGTCTGCACCAGAGTAAAGGTGGATATTCAACAGGTTTCCGTAGCATGAGGTCTCGTCCAGTTTGGTAAAAATCAGCTTGTAATTGGCAAATGACTGATATATATTACACATATCCTGCAGGTCACGGTACTTTGTAGTCGCGCTTAACACAAGGTATACTTCCGGCTTGTAATCAGCAGAAAGCGCACCTACCAGCTTCCGGACATCTTCACACTGCGCAGCATTTTTATGTGAAAAACCAGCCGTGTCCACAAGTATCAGGTCATATTCGGACAGGTTTTTTACTGCATCCTGGACTTCCTCGGGGGAATAAACAATCGTCAGCGGCATATCCAGTATATTCGCATACGTCCGCAGCTGTTCCGTAGCTGCAATGCGGTACGTGTCTGCGGTAAGGAAAGCCACCTTCTTACCCTCGTCCACTTTATAGCGCGATGCAATTTTTGCAATCGTCGTTGTTTTGCCGACGCCGGTCGGGCCGATAAAAAACGCAGCCTTCGGACGGCCGGACTTTTGAAATTCAATCGGCTTTGGCTGGCCGAATTTCAGCACAAGCTTCTGGTATATATGGGATAAAATATAGTCGATGTTGTTGCCCTTGCTGGATATTTTTTCCAGCTCGTCTAAAATCTGATTGGCATATTTTTCATGCACTTCGTTGTCAAGCAGTGTCTGGTAAAGCATTTTCACAAAAGAAAAGCCTTCCTGTGCCCGTTCCTCTTTCGTTCCAAGGCCGTCCTCCTGATTTTTCTTTTCAGCAGAAATACGGTCTTCCAAAAGACTCTGCAGGCTGTCTAAGCGTTCTTCTATCGCGCTTGACGGAACCGCCTGCACGGCTGTTTCCTGCGGCTCGGCTGCGGTATGCTTCTGCAGCTGCTTTAAAACCATTTCCGCTGTCTCGCCAAGGCGCTCCGGCGGGGCAGCAGGTGCCGGGGCAGGAGCAGCCACGGCCGGAATCTGGATTTTTTCATCTGCCGCCAGATTAATGCTTTCCGGTTTCTGCGCCTGCAGCTGTGCCTGGCTTTCCCTGGCTTCCGCAATGGCCTGCGTGCTCATTTTGTCCAGCTCATTTTCTTCAAGTGCTGCTGTTACTTCATATGCAATTCCCTTAAAGGCACGGAACATTCCTTTCGGTTTTACCGTCTTTACACTCATAATAACGACGTCCGGCCCCATCTCTTTTTTTGCTTTCTCTATCGCTTCACTCTCGGTCTTTCCCTGGAACTTATTTATTGTCATTTATGCTGTCACCATCCCTACTGACTGTAATTCTACATTGGAATCAATTTCGTTATAAGACACTACGATAAGGTCTTTAAAATATTCTTCGGTCATCTTCTTAAAATACATGCGCACAATCGGCGATGTAACAATAATCGGATTCTTTCCCAGATTTTCCAGCTTGGCGATTTCTGTCTCTACCGAAGCCATAATAAGCTTCGTCCGCTCCGGGTCGATTGTCAGGTATGCGCCCTGTTCCGTCTGTTTTACAGATGACATAATCTCCTGTTCAATATTTGGGTCCAGCGTAACGACACTGGTCGCCTCGTTCGGCATAAAATAACGGTTGGAAATAGCTCTTTTTAATGCCTGCCTTGTATACTCCGTCAGGACATCCGTGTCCCTGGATGTCGCCGCATGGTCTGCAAGCGTTTCAAAAATAGTCAGAAGGTCACGGATAGAAATGCCTTCTGCCAGAAGATTCTGGAGTACCTTTTGTATTTCACCGATGCCAAGCAGCTTCGGTACAAGCTCATCCACAAGAACCGGATTGTTTTCCTTCACATTTTCAATCAGGTTCTGTACATCCTGCCTTGTAAGCAGTTCTGCAATATGGCTGCGGATAACCTCTGTCAGGTGCGTTGCAATAATCGAAGGCGGGTCGACAACGGTATAGCCAAGGCTTTCCGCCCGCTCCCTCTGGCTCTCCGTAATCCAGATAGCCGGCAAGTGGAACGACGGCTCAAAGGTCGGAATACCGGTAATTTCTTCTTCCACATAGCCCGGGTTCATGGCCATATAATGGTCAAATAAAATCTCGCCCTCGGTAATCTGGATTCCTTTTATCTTAATAATATACTGGTTCGGGTTCAGCTGGATATTGTCGCGCAGGCGGATAATCGGAACGACCGTTCCAAGCTCCAGCGCAATCTGCCTTCGAATCATGACCACGCGGTCCAAAAGGTCGCCGCCCTGGTTGACATCCGCTAACGGAATAATGCCGTAGCCAAATTCCAGCTCTATCGGGTCTACCTGCAGCAGGGAGACAACATTCTCGGGCTTTCGGATTTCTTCTGCTTCTTCTTCCGCCTGGGTCGTTTCTTCTTCAATCGCTTCTACCGTCATGCTGCGGTCGATTGCCCGCCCGGTAATGACATAAACAAGGCCGAACGCGATAAACAGCCCGGCATTCAAAGGCGTCGTAATGCCGAGGAAAGCCAGTGTCAGCCCGACCAGGTAAAGCACCTTCGGAATGCCAAACAGCTGGGAAACAAGCACGTCGCTGAAGTCAGCCTCCTTGGAAGCCTTGGTAACGAGAATACCCGTTGCAAGCGATATCATTAACGAAGGCATCTGGGATGCCAGGCCGTCACCGATGGTCAGGATGCCGTATTTCTGCAAAGCTTCTACGGCTTCAAGCCCTTCCCTTGTCATGCCCATGACCGTTCCGCCTACCAGGTTGATTCCGGTAATTAAAAGCCCGGCCCCGGCATCTCCCTTGACATACTTCGTAGCACCATCCATGGAGCCGAAAAATGCAGACTCCGCCTGGATTTTTTCACGGCGCACCCTGGCCTCGCGGTCATCAATAGCGCCTGTATTCAGGTCCGCATCAATCGCCATCTGCTTGCCCGGCATTGCGTCCAGCGTAAAACGCGCCGTTACTTCGGACACACGTTCCGAACCTTTATTAATGACAACAAACTGGATAATAACCAGAACAATAAAGATAATGGCCCCGACAATAATATCATTGCCGCCGACGAAAGCGCCGAATGTCGCAACGACATTGCCAGGGTCTCCCGTTGTCAGAATCAGCCTGGTCGAAGACACGTTCAGTGCAATCCTGAAAATCGTTGTAAATAAGAGCAGGGTCGGGAAAAAAGACATATCCAGGACTTCCTGCACAAACAGACAGTTAAACAGCACTACCAGCGCAATGGAAATATTCAGCGCCAGCATAACGTCAAGTAACTGATTCGGGATTGGTACAATAAAAAACACAACCGCTGCTAATAGATAAAGAGCAACGCCTACATCTGCTTTCTTCATACCTGTCAATCCCACCTTTCTTTTCCGTATATTTTCCGCATGAATGCAGCCCTCATAATGCCTGGTTCCTGTTTTGCGGATAGGAACTGCATATAATATTCATTCATAATCGTTTTGTTTTCGTTTTATATCTGGTATTTTTTCGTATCTGTTTCTTAAATCATCTGATAACGCCGCTGTTTTATTCTGCATTCATGTTAAACCATATCAGCGGCCCGGACCTGTTCTTTCGTTTTTCAAGGCCCGCTACAGCCTGTTTTTCATGCGGTATACCGCTGCTAAAATCTCCGCCACGGTCTGGTACAGCTCCGGCGGAATTTCCTCCCCGATTTCCACATTTGCATAAAGCATCCGGGCTAACGGCTTGTTCTCTACAATCTCCACGCCAGCTTCCTTTGCTTTTTCCTTAATCTGGAGAGCCAGGTAATCCGTTCCCTTTGCAAGCACAAGCGGTGCTTCCGCTTTTTCCGCGTCATATTTAAGTGCAACGGCATAGTGTGTCGGGTTTGTAATCACGACGTCCGCCTGCGGCACATCCTGCATCATGCGCCTTTGGGATGCTTCCCTCATGCGCGCGCGCTGCTTGCCCTTAATCTGCGGGTCACCTTCGGTATTTTTATACTCGTCCTTGACCTCCTGCTTGGTCATTTTCAAATCATCTTTATATTTCCATTTCTGATAAATAAAATCCAGAATTGCTATGACAAAATAAGCCACAGAAATTTTCAGGCCCGTATTAATAACAACCGAACCGACTAAAATAATTGCCTGCATCAGGGACATATTATATAACAGCAGCAGGTTTCTTGAATTTTCCTGGATGGAAGACCAGGCAACCCACGAAATCAGCAGGATTTTCGCGATTGATTTCACCAGCTCGATTAAGGATTCTTTCGAAAACATCCGTTTGATGCCATTCATTGGATTAAACTTCTTAAAATCCGGCTTGAGCGGCTTGGCTGTAACCTTCCATTTTACCTGCAGGACATTTATGGTAACCATGGCCAGAAAACCAACCCCGAAAAACGGGGCTACCATTTTTAACAGCTCCATCATGGCACGCTGGGTCAGCTGTGCACTGGCCCGTCCGGTCAGGCCGCTTTTGTTTTCTTCAAAAAATTCAGGAATCCGGCCATAAAAATTATCAAACAGCCCAATCATGCTGTCTCCGAGAAAAGACATCGTAATCTGGAGCAGCACAAATAAAATCAGCAGCCCCACTGCATTGTCCAGTTCCCGGCTCTTGGCCACCTTGCCGTCGTTTCTGGCATCTGACAGCTTTTTTGCGGTAGGCTCCTCGGTTTTTTCCCCGCCTTCCCCGTCTTTGGCAAACCACTGCAGGTCAAGCACGAAATGATATGCTTCCTCCTGCCAAAGTTTTTCCTGCACCTGCACCTGTTCCTTAATCACTTGCATACATCCCTTTTATCATATATACTACAAGGCGCTTCATTTCCTGCGAGACACTGCCCGCAACGCCTGAAATCAGTGACATGGCCAGATATATAATCACAAGCCCGACCAGAACCTTCATCTGTATGCCGACCGCAAACATATTCATCTGCGGCGATACCTTTGCCATAATTCCGAGCACGCAGTTGACAACCATGCTGCATGCAAATACAGGCAGCGTAATGCGGAAACCCAGCATTATCAGGGCAGACATATAACTTGTAATCCCTTCCAGCAGATACTCCCACTGAAACACCTGCTGGTTTATGGGCAGCAGCTGGTAAGAATCACATACTGCGCGTATCACATAATGGTACATATTCGTAGCCAGCAGAACCAGCATCGTCATGTAATTGTACATGCTGCCGGTAATGCTCTCTGTCATCTGGGTCATCGGATTAAATTCCTGTGCCATGGAAAGCCCAATCTGCATGTCAATAAGCGTACCCGCGAACAAAACAATAGAATTACAGATACTGGCTGAATAACCAATCAGCAATCCTGTAATTCCTTCCCTGACCACAATAACCCCATATTCCATTATACCTGTGTAAGCAAGGTTCTGCTCCGGCAAAACGCCTGTCAGCATAATCGCAATACAGCCTGCCATTCCTATTTTTGTCCTGGATGGAACTCCCCGCATGCCAAAAAAAGGCGCCGCGAAAATACATGCAGAAATCCGTGCCAGTATCAAAAGAAAATATTCAAATGTCTGTAACGAAAACGTTGCACTGACCATGATACTTTCCTATCCCAAATCACACATACAGGCTGAAATCCGACCAGAGCTGTACCATAAATGTCGACATATTGTTTAACATCCATGCACCGGTCAGCAGCATGACCGCAAAAACAGCCAGAATCTTCGGTACAAACGTCAGTGTCTGCTCCTGTATGGATGTGACCGTCTGAAAAATACTGATAATCAGGCCCACAATCAGCGATGTAAGCAGAAGCGGCGCTGACGTCAAAATAATTGTATAGACTGCTTCCCTGGAAATGTCCATAACCTGGCCATCTGTTATCATAAGCAAACCTCCCTAATATCCAGTCTGAAGCTGTCAGAGAAATGTCCTGACCAGCTCCCGAATTACAAGATTCCAGCCGTCTGCCAGCACAAACAGCAGAATTTTAAATGGCATTGATATCGTAGTCGGCGGCAGCATCATCATGCCCATCGACATCAGCACAGATGACACAACCATATCAATGACAATAAATGGAATATAAATAATAAATCCGATAATAAATGCTGACCGCAGCTCGCTGATAATATAACTCGGCACAAGCACGGTAAACGGAATATCATCCATGGTTTCATAAGTAACATCCGCAATTTCACAGAACATATTGACATCCTTTTGCTGTGTCTGCGAGTACATAAACTCACGGAACGGCACTTCTGCCCGTTCCAGCGCTGTTTCAAACGTGATTTCGCCCTTATCCAGCGGACGGATGGCTTCTTCATTCACTCTTGTAAAGGTCGGCGTCATAATAAACGCCGTCAGAAAAAGCGCCAGGCCAATCATAACCTGATTCGGCGGCGATGACTGCGTGCCAAGCGCAGTCCTGACAAAATGAAGCACGACAATAATGCGGGTAAAAGAGGTCAGCATTATCATAATCGATGGTGCCAGAGAAAGAACTGTCAGCACAATCAGCATCCGTATCGGAGCCGATATCCCGCCTTCCTCATTCGGCCAGCTTATCCACAATCCGTCATTATAATCTGCAGACGGTTCCTCCCCGCCTGCTGCTGAATCAAAATTACCGATATTATCCCTGGATGCCGCATAGGTACGCTGCCCGGTGCCAGCCACCAGACAAACAGCCAGCGCCATTATGGCAAGCATAAATGACGCCATGCAATATATTTTCTTTCCTGTACTCATTCTTTTCATTCTTACAGTCTGCCTTACTTTTTTGGAAGATGATGTCTGACTTTTTCAAGAATGTCATGGAAACTCTCACCCATGTCTATCCTCTGCCCTGCCGTGTTGGCAGCATCAATGTGCAGCTGGTCTTTTGTAAACTCGGCCAGTTTATCCACATGATCCCTGCTGACTGCAATGACAAGGTATACATCTCCTGCTTCTATTATCTGTATGTAGCTGTTCGCTGATATTTTCAGCGTCTCAATTATCTTTAAGTTCTGGTTATGCATCTGCCCCTGCTGATATCTCGCTATCCAGCGGGTTGTCAGCAAGGCAAGAAGCATCACAATGACAAACAGTATCAGGACGCTGATAAGCTGCCCGATACTGTTCAGCCAGGCAGATGCCGGAACTGACAGCATAAGCTTAACCAACTACTTTTTTCACAGCTTCCAGCACGCGTTCCGCCTGGAATGGTTTTACGATAAAGTCTTTCGCACCGGACTGGATTGCCTCAATAACCATCGCCTGCTGTCCCATAGCAGAACACATGATGACACATGCACCCGGGTCAGCTTCCTTGATTGCTTTCAGCGCCTGAATGCCATCCATTTCAGGCATTGTAATATCCATCAGCACGAGGTCTGGCTTTGTCTCGTTAAATTTTTCCACTGCCTTGAGGCCGTTTTCAGCTTCTCCGGCAATTTCGTAGCCATTCTTTGATAAGATGTCCTTAATCATCATTCTCATAAATGCTGCGTCATCACAAATTAATACTTTCTTTGCCATAATACACGTTCTCCCTTATTTTCTAATATGATTGTTTTGTCTCTTGCATGACATTCTAATCTATTATAACATAAAACAATAAATGTTAGCAATTACTTTATAATTTCTGTAATTCTTACACCAAAACTTTCTTCAATTACAACAACTTCCCCTTTAGCGACATACTTGCCATTGACCAGCACATCGATTGGTTCGCCTGCAATCTTATCCAGTTCAATAATGGTTCCCGGTGCAAAATCCAGAATTTCCTGAATGGACTTTGTCGTGCGTCCCAGCTCTACCGTAACCTCTAACGGCACATCCATAATAAGGTCGATATTTTCTTTCTGGAAAATCGCCGGATTGAAATCGCCCGAAAAGCTCTGGAACTGCGCCTGCTGCACATTGACTGGCTGTCCCATCATCGGCTGCTGCATCATCATCGGCTGTCCCATCTGCCCCATCATCGGCTGCCCCATCATTGGCTGTCCCATCATCGG
>CAJTSV010000021.1:0-21655 GCA_910579075.1 uncultured Eubacterium sp. | reverse complement strand
TGTGCGGCCGGTGCAGGAGTCTCCTGCATGTCTTTTGTCATATTTTTCGTAATGCTCTCGCACATCTCTTTTGCAAAAGAAATCGGGTACAGCTGCATAATCGTACTGTCTACCAAATCCCCGATTTCCATTTTAAAAGAAATACGGACAAAATTCCCGGTTAAGAACTCGTCTATTTCCCGTTCATCCAGGCTGTCTGTCATATCAATCAGATTCGCTTCCGGCGGGCTGATATCAATCGTTTTATCCAGCATCGAAGAAAGTGATGTTGCAGCAGACCCCATCATCTGGTTCATTGCCTCGCTGATGGCACTTAAATGCATCTCGCCCAGCTCCACATCGATATTCGTTCCATCTCCGCCCATCATCAGGTCCGTAATGACTTTTACGTCCTGTTCTTTTAATACCAGAAGATTGCTGCCGTCCAGCCCGACTGTATATGCAATCCGGATAAACACGCACGGACGCTCATACTGGCTTACAATATCATCCCAGGTAGCCATAGCTACAACCGGGGTTGAAATATCTACCTTATGGTTGACCAGTGAAAACAGCGTTGTTGCCGCCGTGCCCATGCTGATATTGGCAATTTCCCCAATGGTGTCGCGCTCGTCAGCAGTCACCTCATCCGAGGAGGCACCCGACGAAGCTGCGGAAGCGCCGCCTGACGAATCCGCGCCATTTTGAAGAAGGGCTGTTATTTCTTCCTGTGACAATACTCCATCCATAATATTCCCTATTCCTCTCTAATAATTGATGTTATCCTGACTGCATAATCATCACCCGATACCCCGGGCAGGGCTGTGAACTTTTTAATGCTCCCGACATAAATCTCCAGTTCATCTTCCACCTTTGTGTCCAGCCGGATAATATCACCAGGCTGAATCCTTGCAAAATCACTGATAGAGAATGCACTGTGGCCCAATACAGCCTTGACAGGTATCGGCGCTTTTTCCAGCAGGCTTTCCACCATATTGCTGTAAGAAATTTCTTCTTTTTCCTGCTGGCTGGAATACCAGAACTTTGTATTCAGCTTATCCATGACAACATCCAGTGTAATATAAGGAAGGCATACATTCATAAGGCCCTCTACATCACCGATTTTGATATTAATCGTAATAATCGCAATCATTTCACTTGGCGAAATAATCTGCGCAAACTGCGAATTCGTCTCTATCCGCTCCAGGCGCGGATTCAGCTGCACGACATTTTTCCACGGCTCCCTTAACAGGTTGACACATACGGTCAGCAGCCGCTCAATAATCAGCAGCTCGATTTCTGAAAACTCCCTTGTCTTTGCCAAAGGCTCTCCCATGCCCCCGAGCATCCTGTCTACCATGGCATAGCCGATATTGGTCGCCATTTCCAGAAGGATATTGCCCTTTAACGGTGCAAAGTTAATCACGCCTAACAGCATTGGATTTGAGAGCGAGTTCGCAAACTCCGAATAGGTAACCGCTTCGGAATTGACCACTTCCACCTGTATATTTTTTCTCAGATATACCGGAAGATTCGTAGAAAGCAGCCTGCCGTAATGTTCAAAAATAATTTCCAGCGTCCTGAGATGTTCCTTGGAAAATTTAGAAGGCCTTGCGAAATCATAATTTTTGACCGGCTTTTCTTCTACGTCTTTCATTTCATCTACGTCAACCTCGCCGCTGCTTAAGGCCTTCAGCAGATTATCTATCTCGCTTTGAGACAGAACATCAGCCATGAATCTCACCACCCGTCATTTGTTTTTCTAACAATAGCTGATTTTGTTTATCACACATGATTTACTGGTAATTCACGGCTGATAAATTCACAGCAACCATAAACTCAGAATCAAACAGTTCCTGCATCTGTCCTAACATCTCATCACGGATTTCCTTCTGTCCGGCGTCAGATTTAATATCTGACAGTGAGTAGCGCAGGAATGTATTGGAAACAATTTCTTTTAACAGGTCAACCCTGTCGGCAATTAACGGCTGCTTTTCTGCATAATCGCTGTCTTCTTTATTCAGCGTTACCGATACGGTAGCCACCACATAATGTGACTTGCCGTCATCGCCGTCCCGGAGCGTAAAAGTCATTGGATCTTCCCCGGTCAGGTTCACAAGCTCGGTCTGCTCGATTGGAATTGTGCTGACATTATAAGTCTTGCCGCTTTTTAATTCCAGCTCCACTGCACTGCACACGGTTGCAACGAGCTCATTTGTTTTCTTCGCAGCCGGCACCAGTGTAATCATGATGACTGCGGAAAGCACTACATTTACAAATACAAGTGCCATAATCAGTACAGTCATTAAATTCTTTTTCATCTGTCCCACCCATCCTTTATTTTTTATTATCCGAATTATATGAATTAAATATTTTAATTTCAACCCTGCGGTTCTGCGCGCGCCCTTCCGGCGTGCCATTGTCAGCTACCGGGATATAATCGCCCCGCCCGGACGACTTGATGCTGGCCGGATCCAGGCTGGTCTCTGCCCGCAGATGGTCTGCCACCGATAATGCACGGTACATGGACAATACATTATTATCCGCAAACCGGGCATTGTGTACCGGCACATTGTCCGTATGCCCTTCGATTTCTATTGTATGATTGTTATATCTTTGCAGTACCTTTCCGATTTTATTGACAAGCAGCACGGCTTCCTGTGTCAGTTCCGCAGAACCGGTCTCAAACAGCATGGCACCGTTTAACGTCATGGACACATACTGCCCGTTAAAATCCACCATGACCTTATCCTGAATGCCGTATTTTGCAAGCAGGCGTTCCGCCCGGTCTGCCATCTGCTCGGATTCCTGAAGCTGGGCTTCTTCCATAACATCCTTCGCTTTCTGCTGCGTAATCTCATTATCATCCGTGCCTGCCACAAAATTTTCGCCCTGGTCTCTTTCTGCTTCCAGGCCGTCCTCCTGCCCTTCTTTCACATCAATGCCCATTTCCGGGTTGGAGTTCTGGCCGTCGTTATCTGCCATGGTCTTTAAAATATTGTCTTCCTCTGCATCCGATTTTCCGTCTCCGCTGGAAGTCGCCTTTGGATTAAAGTATACGTCGTATTTCTGCATCGAATTAATCCCGGCAGACACCATCTTGCCTTCACCTACGGAAGCACCGCCGCCCTTTAAAATACTGTACTGGCTCTGGAGAGAGGCTACAAGTGCTTCGAACTTCGCTTCATCCACCGATGACATCGAAAACAAAAGCACGAAAAAACATAACAGAAGGTTCATCAGGTCACTAAACGTGGCCATCCACCCCGGCGCGCCCTTCGGCGCTTCTTCCTGTTTCTTCCTGGCCATAATTATTCACCTCCGCCGCCTGGGCCGCCGCTTAATCCTTCACGGACAGCCGGAGCTAAGAAGGATTTCAGCTTTTCTTCAATAACACGCGGGTTCTCGCCTGCCTGAATCGAAAGCAGCCCTTCGACTGTAATTTCCTTTACCATCATTTCAAGGTCATTGTTTACTTTCAGCTTGGATGCTGTCGGATCACAGAGCCAGTTCGCAATAATGGAACCATACAGCGTCGTTAACAGGGCAACCGCCATGTTCGGCCCGATGGTGGAAGAATCCGTCAAGTTCTTCAACATCTTAACAAGACCAATCAGCGTACCAATCATGCCCCATGCAGGACCTAACGCACCCCACTTTTCATAAAAGCTGATAACGGTTTTATGCCTGGTTTCGATACAGGATAAGTCCGTTTCCAGAATTCCGCGTACCAGCTCCGGGTCTGTACCGTCGACGACAAGCATAATGCCCTTTTTCAAAAATTCGTCCTCAATGCCGTTTGCCGCTTCTTCCAGTGCCAGCAGGCCTTCCTTTCTGGCAATGTTCGACAAGTTAATAATATTGCGGATAGCCTCTGCTGCATCCGCCGCTGGATTTTTCAACGTCAGGGAAAATGCTTTGAAGGAATTGACTGTGTCTGAAATTTTGTTACATGCCAGTACACCGCAAAGGGAACCACCGATTGTAATAATGACTGAAGGAACGTCAATGAAGGAATCTCCAATGACCCCGAAATTGAAGCTCATGGTGGCTGTTTCGAATGAGATACCAAATACCATCATGGCTACACCAATTATCAAGCCTAATAATGTTGCTATGTCCACTTTTTTCACCTACCAATAATTTTTTCTCTTGTATAACATTTCTATGTACCGGACAGCTGCCATTTTCTGTATCACGCGTCCTTAATCCCGGTTTTCCTGCTGGTGTACTGCAGGAGACGGATGAAATGTTAAACAATCACTCAATATTTTTCTCTTATATAATATTACTAGATTTTGTATCTCTTGTCTACTTTCTTTTACAATAATTTTTTTGCCGGATAAAAAAGAAATGACTGTGTCCGGTGTTTCTTCTACGAATTCTATCTGGTCTGAATTAATCAATAGCTTTGTTTCGTTCAGTCTTGTTACTTCAATCATGATTTTCCCCCGCATGCTGCATAATGTCAGACAGAAACAGTCTGAAACGCTGCCGTTCTTATGGATGCCGCAGATTATGCAGCAATCCATAAGAACATATCATTCTGGCAGCGCTCAGGCTATCGCTTCTTTATTCAGGACAAATGATTATCTCTTAAGGTTTACTAATTCTTCCAGAATACTGTCCGATGTAGAAATGACTCTGGAGTTTGCCTGATAACCACGCTGTGTCGTAATCATCTGCGTAAACTCGGTTGCCAGGTCTACATTGGACATTTCCAGTGTACCGCTGTCCATCGTGGAACCATCGGAATCCATTTCCACGCCGATGCCGTCAAACTGCCCGGAGTTCATGGTAGTACGGTAGCAGTTATCACCGATGCTCTCCAAGCCGGAAGCGTTTCCAAACCTTGCTACGGCAATCTGTCCGAGACAGGTCGTATTGCCGTTGCTGTAGCTGCCGAAAACCCTGCCGCCCTGGTCAACGGACAATCCGATTAAGGTACCGACCATTTTTCCATCGCCTTCGCCTCTATTGCCGTTTGACATAGCCGCAGTGGATGAACCGCCGTTGGCAAGGTTCTGCAGCGTAGAAAAGTCAATCTGGATGTCGGAAAATGGGTTCGGGGTATCTCCTTCCATTTTATAGTTGGACAGGCGCAGTGTCTGGGTCGTGCTGCCCTGCTGTCCGATATAGGTCAGGCTGCCGTCAGAAGTCGAAAACTTTGCCAGAAACCCATCCGTTGCCGGCGTTAAGATTTCATAATGGCCGTCGCCTTCATAATAACGGAATTCCACATCCGGCGGAAGCTTGGTTGTGAAAACATCCCGGTTGTTAATCGTATCTACATCCGCAAGCAGGTAGCCAAAGCCTAAGTAATCCCGCAGCGTGGTCAGCTGTGTGGCATTCTGAAGGGCAGCATTATTTCCAGTCAGCTTATCCCAAGGAGCTGTCGCAGTATAACCAGTCGCTGCCCTGATTTCAAACTCCGGCGCCGAGCTGTTCGGATTTGTAATAACGACTTCCAGGTTTACGCCATCCGTGGTTGGCGTGTTTCCTGCTGTAATACCCATAACCTGAGAAAACTTGCTTGCCAGCTCTTTTAACTGGGAGCTGTTCAGCTTATAAATTTCCTGGGAATCGGTACTGCCTTCCAGCTTATTCTGAAAATCCCCGGCATCCAGCCATTCCTGCAGCTTCTGATATACAGTATCTCTTTTTACAAGCTCAACATTATTCATTCCAGATGTATCTGGATTATCACCAAGCGGAGTTGCAGTAATTTTGCCTGCCGCATCAACTGTAACTTGATTCAGCCATCCGGCTGGCAGGACTGTTTCCGGCCTGGCTACGCGGTTCCCGGCAGCATCATAAAGTGCCATCGAATAGGACGACGCCGGCGTCGCTGTATCAGTACCTGTCCTTGTCAGTGTATACCGGATTGTATAACCATCCGGCATTGTAAACTTATCCCCGGCAATATTCGTATAAGACATATACTGGTTAATGACGGATGCCGGGAAATTGTATTCTTTTGTGTCCGAATTTGCCATTGCATTTCCGCTGGCGTCCACAGCCGGCTTCGGAGTCGTTGCAATCCTGCGCAGTGCGCCAGCCATGCCGCTTGCCAGAATATAGTTATCCGTAATATTTACCTTGCTTCCCTGTGCATTATCCGTGCCGAACAAATCGCTCAGCCTTGTGCCGGAGCCCGAAATAATGGACTTTCCGTTGCTGTCTTTAATGTCAATCAGGTTAATCGCATACTCGCCGTCTGCCGTCATTTTCTGGGCTGCAAACTGTGCCGTATAGGAATACCCGAGGTTGTCGAAGAAGTTTAAGTTCATCCGGTAGCCGGTATCGGAATTTACATTTGAAGTATTGTCATCCAAAATACCCGTGCAGACACCCTTCGTTGTATATTCCGGCTGGGAAGTCTGGTTATCTGTGGACATGATTTTTAACGGGGACACGGTATCTTTACGGATATTTCCGTTTGCGTCTACCTGCCAGCCCATAACCATATAACCGGTAGATTCCATACAGAGGTTTCCGGCACCGTCTACATAAAAAGCACCTGCCCTCGTGAATACGTTTTCTGTTCCGGTATTTACAATATAAAAGCTCGTAGAATTCTTATCCGAAAGCTTTAAGTCAAAAGCTTTTCCGGTAGATTCGGATGAACCGCCCGTATCAATATCAATCGCCGTGGATGCGAAGGTTGTTCCAAGACCAATCTGCTTTGCATTGACACCGCCCTTGCCTGTCTGTGCATTTGCACCGGATGCGAAGGATGTTGTCTGATACATCATGGTCGCGAAGGTAGTACGGGATGATTTAAATCCTACGGTATTTACGTTCGCAATATTGTTGCCGATTACGTCCATTTTCGTCTGATGGGTTTTTAAGCCCGCTACAGACGAATACAATGCTCTCATCATAGTGAATTGACCTCCTGATTTTTCATGGGCGCAGCTGCCCGGTTTTTAAGGCATTTGTTTCTGCTGCGCCTTCTTTCTTTTGCTGCGCTGCATGGCTTCTTCTGTCAGTCCGAAGCCGCAGCTTTCCTTTCGGTCCAGCTTATATAATTACAGCGCCATCGATATTGGTAAAAATATTTTCGCCCGCTTCACTTTTATCTAACGCGGTTACAACCGTCTTATTCGGCACATTTACGATAAACGCCAGTGAATCGACGATGACAAGGGAATCATGAATGCCCTTTTCCCCTGCTTTTCTGACACCAGATTCCAGCCGCTCATTCTGCTCCCTGGAAAGGCTGATGTTGCGGTTTTCCAGCCGCATGGACGCATGCTTGGAAAATTTTAACGCGGGCTGCGGTGCCTGCAGTTTTGCCTGCTGCGTCTGCCTTAGCACTTCCTCAAAAGACAGCTTTGGGCCTGCATCCGCTGCAGCATCATTCTTCTGCGTCAGATACTGTTCCGTCATCTGCTGTATGGAAGTGAATTGTTTTTCGATTCCTTTCATTATCTTCGCTCCATCCTTTTTGCCTGACAGCCATAGCTTCCCTGCACTGCCTATCCTGCAAAGATTACGGCCTGTTAATTTTCTGCATTCACGTTTGTGTCACTGCTGCTGCCACTGCTTTCCGTACCCTCAGTACTTTCATCGGTTTCATTGCTGCTATCGGTATTGTTATTTTTATTCTGTGCTTTTAATTCATCCAGAATCTGCTGAAGGAGTGCAGCCGCTTCATCCTTTGGATCTTCCTCACCCGTTGTATTTCCGAATTTTTTATTTGCCGCGTCAACCGCTTCTTTGACTGCGTTGTACTGGTTAATGGTTTCTTCTGCCACGTTCTTGCGCTGGCTGTCTGTCAGGTTCTCATAAAGCTCTTTTGCTTTATCCATCTGCTTGGTGTACTCAGCCAGTGTTTCCCTGTCTGCTTCTTCCACCTCTCCGGCTGACGGAAGCCCTTTGACCACGCCGGTAAACTGGGTCGCCTTTAATGAATCCATCTTTGCTTCCAGTGCGCGCAGCTTATCCAGGTATTCCTTCTGTACGAATTTCTTCTGGGTATCGGTCATCTTATCATATTCTTCACGGGCCGATTTGACAAGTCCTTCATCATTGATGGTCAGGTTCTGTTCCGGCGGAAGCAGTTTTACCATCTCATGGAATTCGTTTGCTTTTACGGAGCCTAAATAGTATTCTTCTTCCACGACGGTATCAAGCTTATCAATGTCATAAAGCTTATCATTGACGCAAAGCTTTGTCTTGCCGTCTTCTTTTGTAATATAATCTACTTTTCCTTTGACGAATCCGTTATCCCCGTCGTTTATCAGGACATATTTCCCAACCAGGCTGTTTGCAGACTGCTTTGCAAATTCCTGCTGCATGTTATTGAGCGATTCTACCATGGAAAATGTTGCCATCTGTGCAACCCACTCGGTATTGCTCGTCGGCTCTAACGGATCCTGGTACTGCATCTGTGCAACCAGAAGCTGCAGGAACTGGTCCTGGCCCATCTCATTTCCGACATTTTTTTTCTTGCTGCCAGAACCTGATGCTTCGGATGTGTCCTGTACAATCTGGCCGTTTTCTACCTGCTGTATAATTGCCATATGCTGTTCTCCTTTCTGATTTTACTGGTTTTAATGATTTAACTTTTTTTGTTTTTCCCCTGATGCTGACTGGGGCTATGCTTTAAAGTCCACATTATTGCCGTTATCCCGCATAATGCGTGCCACAAGCATTTCTTCTTCTGACATCAGGCCGGACATGCCTTCCATGCCGGATATGCCGCCGGTTTCTCCTAAATTGATGCTCCTTCTTGAACGCCTTTCCGTGCGTTCTTCCTGCTGTCTTGCCTGTTCTTCCTGGCTGTGGGCATCGCGTTCTAAATTGCTCTCGAACTCGTGCGCGCCTGCGGAAACTTCCACGGCATCCACCTTGATTCCCTGCTGGTTCAGCGTATCTTTTAATATTGCTGCCTGCTGTACGAGCGCTTCCTTGATATTTTCATTCTGTGCCGTCAGCTGCGCGGTAACCGTTCCCTGCTTTTCTGATACATGCAGGTATACTTTTCCGAGATTTTCCGGATTCAGCTGCATTTCAATCGACTTGACATCTTCTGACAGATTGATTTTTGTATATTCCACAATCTGGTCAATGACTTCCTGCATCGGTATCTGCGGCAGCGGGGCCTGTGTGTTCACATTCTGCGGTGCCTGCGGTGTCTGGACTGCCGGCTCGGCATGATGTACGTTTGCCGTAAAATCCATATGCGGATTTTCTGCGGCACTCTGTTTTTGCGCCATCGCATTGTTCAGGCTGTCGTCTGCGGTTTCTTCTTCTCCCGTTTTGGAGTGCTCCTGCTGCGGCTGTGCCTGCTGCACCTGCTTTTGTTCAGGCTGTTCTTCTTCCTGCACCTGTACCTGCTGCGGCTGTGCCTCCTCTGTTTCAGCTGTTTTTTGCACCTGTACGGTTTCTGCCGCATGCGTGGTTTCTGTCCTGGCTGTATCTGCTGCCTGTTCCGTTTCCTGCGGTACCTGCTGCCGGGTTTCCTGCTGCGGCACCTGCTGTACTATTTCCTGTGCAGGCGCTTCCTGCACGCCTGTTTCCGTAACATTTACGGTCTCCTGCGGCTGTGTCTGCACATTCTGCGTATCACTGATTTTTGCCATCAGTTCATCCATGGTCATGCCCAGGTCTTCTAACAGGTTTTCAGTCACTGCTGTGGTTTCCTGCAATACCTGCTGGAAATTCTCATGAAACAGCATCATTCCTGCATCTTCACTGCCGGTCAGCTGCGCTGCAAGCGCGGTCAGCTGCTGCGGATTCAAAAGGTCTGTCCCGGTCAGCCCGAGCAGCTGCATGGCTGCTTCTATCTGCTCGTCATCGACACCCAGATTTTCCTTTATAATCTCCTTCATGTCTTCAACCGCTTCTTCCACTGCGTCCGTCACGGTTTCTGCATCCGCATTCTGCACATCTTCTGAACTGCTTACCTTATCTGCCTGTGCTGCTGATTTTGACTGGCACTGCTCATATTGCTGCTGCACGCCGCTGCCCTGGCCCTGCGCCTTTATCTCTGCCGCCGGAACGGTATTCTGCTGCTGCACCGCAGCCTGCGCCGTATTGGAAGAATTCTGGTGCATGTAATTGGAAAACGCACCCTGCAGTCCCTGCAGCTTCTGCGTCTTCACTCCGGATGTTTCCGCTGTCCGGGCTGCCTGGCCTGTGCCGGAAACCGTCATTAGCTGTATTGCTGGCATTCTCTGCCTCCTTTCCTTCATGGCGCCTCGTAAATCCAAAGGCCCCGGTGAATTAAAATCTATATATAAACTGCACCGGAACACGGATGCGTCCCGCCACAGAATATATCTGGCATCTGATTTGCTGGCTAGTTTTTATCTGGCTCCAGCATTTTTGTCAGCTTCGCTGCATTGTCCTCACTCATTGCCGAAAGAATATCAGCCCGGCTTTCCGAGGTCATTTTTTCCAGTATACGCTTGACAAGCGACATATCATCGGTCATCGTATCAAAGATTGCAGCGGCTTCCTTTGCTTTCATGGACGAATAGGTCTTGACATAATCGTTTACCTTGTCGTTATACTGCCCCTGCTCGACCACTTCTTTATAAAGCACTTCTGCATTATCCGGGTCAATTGCCTCATAAAATTTCTGATACTCCGAAATATCCGGCGCATCATCCCCGAATACGACTTCTTCATAAAACTCCTGCTTGAGTGTTTCAAACGCTGCTTCATTGTCCCGGTATTTGCGGTATTTGCGCACCTGTGCCTGCAGCTCCTCAATCCGGGCATCCTTATCCTTATCCGACTGCAGGCTGCCATCCAGCTCGCCTTCCAGCTCCTGAATACGCGCGATTGCTTCATCCAGCGTCTTATACGGATAATCTTCGTTTTCTTCTTCCTTCTTTTTTGCTTCCGGAAGAATTTTATTGACATACGGCACGTCTTTTAATATCGGGTACAGCACGGTAGAGCCAAATCCGCCTACGTCGAGCCGTACAAGCAGTGCCAGTATTCCAAGCCAGATTGCGATAATTACAATCGTAGCGAAAAACACAACCAGCTTTCCGCCGGCTGTTTCCTGTTCTTCCGCCATTTCGCTTTCCTGTCTTGCAGCTTTTTTTTCCTGTTTCTTTTTCAGTTTTTCTTCTTTTTTTCTGGCCTTTTCTTCTTTTTTGGAATCCTGCTGTGCTTCCATTGCATTATCCGGCATTTAGAATCTCCTCCTTATGTGCTGCTTTCCCCATGATAAGTATAACTGACCAGCTCGTTGACAGCCTGGTTTTCCTCATAGGCCACTTCCTGCCTGAACTCCTCAAAAGCCCGCTCCCGCAGCTTTTCAAAGGTTTTGCGCTCCATCATCATTTCATTCAGCCTAAGCCGTGCCGCCTCAGCCTGCTTTTCTGCCGCATGGACAACCATCATCTGCGCGCGGATTCTGGATTTCATAATATCAATCGACTGCTTATTCTCCCGGATATCCCGGATGCTGATGCTGCCGTTTACCAGATCCACAGCCCGCTTTTCATACATGGAACGCTGCGTAATCAGCATCTGCAGGGCGCCTTCTTCCTTGCGCAGCCTTGCATTTGCCTGCCCATATGCAATCTTTGCCTGGCTTTCTAACTTCAGCTTGATATCTAATATGCTTTGCAGCTTAAATATAAACTTTGCCATGGAATCCCCTTATTTTATGCCTGCCGGTATTTTCATCCGGCTTAATCCCGAAACATTTCTTCCAGGCGCTGTATGATTTCTTCAAAAGAAAACTTCTCCATGGTTCCCTGCATCAGAAACTGATTGACTGCATTGATTTTCTGGACTGCATAATCAATCGCTGCATTCGAACCGCTCTTATAAGCCCCGATATTAATCAGGTCTTCTGCCTCATCATAAGTACCCAGTACGTTGCGCAGCTTTCCGGCTGCACTCTTATGTGAATCCCCTGCAATGGCACTCATGCAGCGGGAAATGCTTGCTAATACATCGATGGCCGGGTAATGGTTTTTCTGCCCGAGCCGTCTTGATAATACAATATGCCCGTCAAGGATGCTTCGTGCCGTATCGGTAATCGGCTCGTTAAAGTCATCCCCATCTACTAATACGGTATATAAGCCGGTAATAGAACCTTTATCGGAATTTCCTGCCCGCTCTAACAGCTTTGGCATTTCGGAATAAATACTCGGCGGATAGCCCCTCGTTACCGGCGGCTCGCCGGAAGCCAGCCCGATTTCCCGCTGTGCCATACAAAAACGCGTCAGGGAATCCATCATTAAAAGGACGTCTTTTCCCTGGTCACGGAAATACTCTGCAATGGCTGTTGCGGTCTTGGCTGCTTTATTACGGATAAGCGCAGGCTTGTCACTGGTTGCCACAATAACAACCGAACGCTTCATGCCTTCCTCGCCCATATCATTTTCCACAAATTCGCGCACCTCGCGCCCGCGCTCGCCGATAAGCGCAATCACATTGACATCTGCCCTGGTGTTTCGTGCAAACATGCCCATTAAAGTACTTTTGCCGACACCGGAGCCTGCAAAAATGCCGATACGCTGTCCCTTGCCAACTGTAATCAGCCCGTCGACTGCCTTTACGCCAAGCGGCAGCACATCCCGGATAATGACTCGGGACATCGGCTCCGGCGGCACTGCGTCGACCGGATATTCTGCGTCTAAATCCAGCGATTCCACATCCGTCGGCCTGCCCAGCCCGTCTAACGTATGGCCCAGGATATTGTCCCCTGTCATAATCGTCAGCGGGTGCCCGGTATTTTCCACAATGCATCCGGCACCAATGCCTTCTACGCTTTCAAACGGCATCAGCAGGATATGCCTGTCGCGGAACCCGACCACCTCGGCCATTGCATAGACATCGTTTCTGCGGTCAATGTAAATCCGGCACATATCGTTTAGTTTTGCATCCGGCCCTAACGATTCAATCGTCAGCCCGACGACCTTTGCCACTTTTCCGTAGCGGTTGAAATATGTATTATCCTGATTTAACAAAACAGCATATTTGCTGTACTGGCTGTTTTCCATTACATTCACAATATGCACCTATCTGTATTCCATTCTGGTTTGAATTATTATATGCTAATCTGTACAGGCGAGTGCCCGCAGGCCCTTTGTAAGATTTGCAAGCTGCACATCCAGCCCGCAGTCAAACAGCCCTTCATCGGTATCTATCGTGCACTGCCCCGGCTGCATGGACTCATCCATAATGATGTCCAGCACTGCCTCGCCGCCGATTTTTTCAAAAATCTCGCCTTTACGGGACATAATTTCCTCATAATCAGACGCACTGACAAAAATGCGGAATTCCCGGCTGTTTTTTATATGCTGCACGGTACGGAGGATTAAATGCAGCAGGATTACGCGCATTCCGGCCAGGTCGCTGTGAAGCACCTGGTCAAATATCTGAATCACAGTGTCCATCAGCTGCGGCTCCATGGCATGCAGCTGTTCTTCATAAGAACGCTGCTGCTGCGCGCGTTCGCGTTCCAGCTGCTCCCGCCCCTGCTGTTCAATGGCCTCTGCCCGCTTCAACCCTTCGGCATACCCTTTTTCTTCGGCTTCTTTTCTGGCGGTTTCTTTCAGGGCTGCGGCTTCCTTCACAGCCTTTTCCAGAATCTGCTGCGCATCTGCCTTGGTTTTGGACAGAATTTGCTCTGCTTCTTCTTTTGCTTTTTCTACATAATCAATTTCCAGCTCCTGCGGCACATCCAGGCTGATGCCGAACAGCCCTTCGCTGAATCCGCCAGAGCGGGCATCCTGCGGCGCATCCGGATTCTGTGCATCTTCGCCATTTTCTGCTTTATTCGCCTGCTGCTCCTGGTACAGCTGTGCCCTGCGCTCAAATACAAGCGCGCTCAGCTTCTGCTCAAGCAGCTCATTATGGTCAATTACGCGGGTATAAGTCTCGCCGCGGCTCTGATTGACCTGGGCTTTGTATAAATTAGACAACGATTTCGTCACCTCCGCCTCTCGAAATGACAATCTCAGCAGAATCCTCCAGCTTACGGATGACAGCAACAATCTTCTGCTGTGCTTCTTCTACGTCTTTCATGCGGACAGGGCCCATGAATTCCATGTCTTCCTCAATCATTGCAGCAAGACGCTTGGAGAGGTTTTTCAAAATCGCGCCCTTGACTTCCTCGTTAGAGCCTTTTAAGGCAACCGCAAGGTCGCTGTTTTCCACATCACGCAGCACTCTTTGAATCGCACGGTCGTCCAGCAGCAGGATGTCTTCGAATACGAACATCTTCTTGCGGATTTCGTCTGCCAGCTCCGGTTCTTCCACCTCGAGTGTTTCCATAATATGTTTTTCGGTACTGCGGTCTACAGTATTTAAAATGCTTACAATTGCATCGACACCGCCGACAATCGTATAATCCTGATTTGCCAGGGAAGCCAGCTTGCGCTCTAACACGCTTTCGACTTCCTTGATGACATCCGGTGACGTCCGGTCCATCATTGCGATACGTTTTGCAACATCCGCCTGCTTTTCTGCTTCCAGCGAACCGATAATCATCGATGCCTGGTTCGGAGACAGATAAGACAAAATCATGGCAATTGTCTGCGGATGTTCGTCCTGTATAAAGTTCAGCACCTGGCTGGCATCCGTTTTGCGGACAAATTCGAACGGACGTACCTGCAAAGACGCAGTCAGCTTTGTAATAACCTGCTGTGCACGCTCCTCGCCAAGCGCCTTGTCCAGAAGGTCTTTTGCATAGCCGATGCCGCCTTCCGATATGTACTGCTGTGCCAGGCACACCTGATAAAATTCATTGATGATATCGTCCTTCAGCTGTGGAGCGATACTCCTGGTATTGGCAATCTCCAGCGTCAGTTCTTCGATTTCATCTTCTTTTAAATACTTAAAAATGCTTGCTGATTTTTCTGGCCCCAAAGCGATTAAAAGAACTGCCGCTTTTTGGAGACCGCTCATCTTATCTGCCATGTTTCTCCCTCGATATGAACTATTCCCAGTCTTCGTTCAGCCAGTTACGCAACAGGGACGCAACTGCTTCTGGTTTTTCTTCCACAAATTTTTCGATTAAAACCCTTGCTTCGGATTTCTCCTTGAAGCCGATATCTTCCAGATTTTCTTCTTCGTTTTCCTTTGTCGTCTGCAATAATGTCTCCACGGAAAGCTCCGGCTCCAGCTCCGGTGCTTTTTCCTTTCTTGTGCTCATAAATACAACAAATCCAAGCAGTGCAAACAGTAAAACCGCAAGCCCGATTTCCAGATAATCCATCAGAGACCTGCCGCCTTCAGACGGAATAAACAAAGGCTCCTGATAAGCGATAATGGAAATGCGCTCTGCTGCAATTCCGGTTGCCATTGCCACGGAATTGATAACCTCCTGATCAACATCCTGGCGCTGGCTGCCCTGCGCTTCTATCTGTGCCCGGTACTCCTCAAACGTCGTGCCTTCTAAGGTGCCGTCGCTGCGCAGTGTATCTTCATCGTATTTGACATAAGAACGCAGGGAAACGGATAGCGATGCACTGTCGTATAAAATCCCGCCGATTCCCCGTTTGGTGCTTTCAATGGTTTCATTTAAGGCATGCTCTAAGGTAGAGTCTTCTGTTACCTGCTGTGTCTGCTCGCCGTCATTGAGCATATATGTATTGCCGTCCTCACCGTTTGCATCCGTGCCTGGCACGCCCGCATTTCCAGATGTGGTTTCTTCGTTAAATCTGCTTTCTTTTGTCAAATATCCCTGTGTCATTCCATCCGGCACGCCGTATGTCTTGCTCACAATTTCTGTATCGTCAAAATTCAGCGGCAGGTTGACGCCCACTTCCACGCTCTGGTACTGTCCGGTACCGAGAAGGACATTTTTCACATCTCCTTTTACCTTGCTTTCAAATTTCTGCTGGTAAGAAAGCTGTGACGCGGTCATGCCGGAAGCGGTTGCCAGCTCTCCCATGCCGCCCGAATATAGCAGGTTTAAATTAGTGTCCATAATGGAAATGTTGTCTGTCGTCTTATTTCCAAGGCCGGTTGCTATCATGCGTGCCAGCCCGATGGCCTGGTCTTCGTTCATTTCGCCTTCCAGTTCCAGAAACACTTCCGCAAACGACTCTTTTTCATTGGCAATCAGCGTGCCGTCGTCTGTCGGAATATCCAGGTTTACTGTCGCCTTTACAACATTGGATAACGATTCCAGGTCGGTTTCCATTTTATTTTCCTGATACTCTTTATATAATTTTGCCTTATCTGCCTCTGTCGTGCTCAGGCTTCCGTTTAAAATATTACTCAGCTGTTCGTCATTTGTCGTTATGGCATTTGAGCCAAGAATAATATTTGCCTGTGACGAATCTTTTTTCTTAATCGTAAATGTCATTCCATCTTCCGACACTTCGTTATAGATGCCTGCATCGTTTAAAAGTGTCTGTACAGCCGACGCTTCTTTGGCCGTTTCGCATATTTTAATAATTACCATTTCCGGGCGCGTCAGCACAAATGCAAGAATCCCGATTGCAAACAGCACGACCAGCACTGAACTTGCTATTATCATCTGCTGTTTTCTCGTAAATTTTTTCCACCATTCGGCGATCCTGTTACCCAATTCCCTAATTCTGTCTGGCATGTCAACCCACTCTCCATAATTTTATCCACACACCATGCACCCTGTGAATTCCAGCTGCTGCCCTAAGATGCAAAGCACTGTTTTTATCACCGCATGATTCCTGCTTTTCCGGCTTAAATCTGCATCTGCATGATTTCCCGGTAAGCTTCAATTACCTTGTCTTTTACCGAAACAGTATACTGCAGGGCAATATTCGCTTTCGACTGTGCGATTAAAAGGTCATGCGTGTTTTCTGACTGTCCCATTGCAAACTGAATCATTGCTGACTCTGCATCATTATGAAAATCATTTGTTTCTTCTACCATCCCAAGTGCAGACTGGAAAACTGTCTCGAAATCCTCGCTGTTTTCCTGTGCTGCTATCAGAAACTGTTTCTGCGCCGCGGCAAAAGCTGCCTCGGCTCCTGTAACTCCTGTTATATTCGCTGCATCCATACCTACGCTCCTATATTTTTCCTGTGATAACCGTCCCTGTTATCCGTTTTTATTTCCCAATCTGCAGCCCTGCCTGAGCCATGGACTTGCCTGCTTCAAAAGCAGTAATATTTGCTTCATATGCCCGGCTTGCATCAATCAGATTCGTCATTTCTGTCACAAGATTGACATTCGGATAAGAAACATAGCCGTTTTCATCCGCATCCGGATGCGAAGGGTCATATTCCATAATAAACTCTGTCGTATTATCTTCCCCTACTTCCACGACCTTGACGCCGTTTCCGATATGGCTGCCGCGCTTCCTGCTTTCTGTCAGATAGCGGTCAAACCGATTTACGCCTTTTTCCTGAAAAGACACAACCTTGCGCCGGTATGTTGTCCCGGCATCTGTCCTGGTCGTATTCACGTTTGCCAGGTTTTCTGCAATAATGTCTGCCCGGAACTGCTGGGCGGTCATCCCGGTTGCACTGATATTAAATGATTGAAACAATGCCATAATCTGTCCATTCCTTTCCCTGATGCGAAGCCCGCGGTACAAAGCTTCCGGTTTACAGCCCGCATGCCATGCCGGCCATAGTTTCTGTTATATATTTGTTTTTTATTTGCTCATCGCTGTACGCATGCGCGCAAACTCCTGTGAAATGCTGTCTGTAAGCGCAGAATAGCGAATCTGCTCCGAAGCCAGCTCCACATTTTCGGTGTGCATATCCACATTGTTGCCATCCAGGCGGTATGAAAAAGATTCTGCTGCCATATCAATCCTGGATGTTGCAGTCAAACGGTCCAGGTTCATATTATGTACCCTGCTGTCCAGGTTGCGGTTATATTTGGAATCCATCAGCTCCCGTTCCAGCAGGGACTGGAAATCCACATCGTAACGCTTAAAATCCGGTGTTGTTGCATTGGCAATATTGTTTGCCAGCGTGCTTTCCCTCAGCCAGCTTGCATCAGCGGCCTTATCAAGCACATTAATATAATCAAATGCAGATGTCTGAAACATAGTTGTCCTCCTATCCTGATTTCTTTTGTATTTCTTTCGTATTCTTTCTGCTGTCCTGCAAAAAACCAATCCTAATAATATATTATAATAAAATGTACGTTTTTTACAAGAGGAATTTCACATATTGTTACACTTTTTTGTCGACGAATCCTGCATTTAAATTCCCTTGCGGTTCTTTTTTTTCAATGCATCCAGTTCCGAAAAGATAACGTCATTTGTAACCTTAATATATGTACCTTTCATGCCCGAAGAACGGGACTCAATCACGCCTGCACTTTCAAATTTACGCAGCGCATTTACAATGACGGAACGGGTAATCCCGACGCGGTCTGCCACCTTGCTCGCGACCAGAATCCCTTCCGTGCCGCTTAATTCATCAAAAATATGGATAATCGCTTCCAGCTCGGAAAATGACAGCGTACTGATTGCAGAACGCACAATCTGTATCTTTCTTGTTTCCTCCTCATTTTCCTCATTGACCGAACGCATCATCTCCAGGCCCACGACCGTAGTCCCGTATTCGCATAAAATAATATCATCAATATCATACGGCTCATCAATCCGGTATACAAAAAGCGTTCCCAGACGCTCCCCTGCAATATCGATTGGCGTGATAATCGCAGTATATTTCTTAATATCCTGCACAAATCCAAGCGTTTCCAGATTGACATTCTCTTTGGTAGACAATATGCCCAGCAGCCGTTCATTCAGCATGACGTCAATAAGCTCGCCGACTTCATCTACAATCATCTCTGAGATTTCTGCAATCCCGTCCCGCAGCCCCGTCCCAAGCACTTTTCCCTTTTTGCTGATAACAAGAATGTTGGACTTTAAGATATCGGTCATGACCTCGCAGATGTCATTGAACACAACCTTCGATGAATTGTTATTATGAAGCAGCTTATTAATCTTTCTCGTCTTGTCTAGCAGTTGAACACTCATTGGCGCCTTCTCCTCCTTTTTCTGCCGGCCATTTTCCGGGTGTACGGATTTATGATAACACTTCTTATCTGATAATTCAACTGATTTTCGGGTATTTCGTGAAAACAGGAAAAACTGTGGTTACTGTTCACACAGGACTTGGCAGGGTCTGCCCCAGGGGCATGCACTGCCAAGTCCGTGTGAAATGGCTTTTGCGAAAAACAGAAATGCCGATGGCTATGCACACTCTGGCATGCCATTGGCATCTGTTAAGGAATCCTCCCATCCTTCTGTACTTCTATGCCCCTTCTTCCTGTTTTTTGATTTCGTGCATATATCCGCATTTTTCATCCGCGCATACAGCCTTATTTCCTTTTTCTACCATATATCCGCCGCACTGCGGGCATTTTTCAGCAATCGGCTTCTGCCATGACATAAAATCGCAGTCATCCGGTCCTGCTTCGCAGCCGAAAAACCGCCTTCCTTTTTTCGTTTTGCGCACGACAATGTCTTTGCCGCATTTCGGACACGCAATGCCGGTTTTTTCCAGGTACGGCTTTGTGCTGCGGCAGTCCGGAAATCCCGGACAGGCTAAAAACCTGCCGTGCGGGCCGTATTTAATCACCATGTTGCGTCCGCATTCTTCGCATTTTACATCGGTTTCTTCATCCGCAATTTTTACCTTTTCGAGTGTTTTTTCTGCCTTCTGGACGGCTTCTTCCAGGTCCGGATAAAAGTTGCTGACGATTGCTTTCCAGCTGACACCGCCTTCTTCCACCTTATCCAGCAGCATTTCCATATTGGCTGTAAATTCTTCATCCACAATCGAGGCAAAGGCTTCCTTCATAATCGTATTGACCGCTTCGCCAAGCTCCGTCAGAAACAGGTTTTTATTTTCTTTCAGCACATAACGGCGTGCCAGCAGCGTTGTAATCGTCGGCGCGTAGGTGCTCGGACGGCCGATGCCATGTTCTTCCAGCGTCTTGACAAGCGCAGCCTCGGTATAATGCGCCGGCGGCTGGGTAAAATGCTGGGTGCATTCGATATCTGCAAGCGTCAGCTTGGAAGACTCATCAATGGATTTTAAAAGGCGGTTGTTTTCCCCCTTTTCATCCTCGTCGCTTGTATAAACGGACATAAACCCGTCAAACACAACCCGCGACGCCGAAACGGTCAGGCGGTAATCCGCGGCAGAGATTTTCACGCTTGTCGTCTCATATTTTGCCGCACTCATGCGGCTTGCGGTAAACCGTTTCCAGATAAGCTGGTATAAGCGGAACTGGTCCCTGGACAGTGATTCTTTTACTTCCACCGGCGTCCTTGCAATGTCCGTCGGGCGGATAGCCTCATGTGCATCCTGTATCTTGCCTGTCTTTTTCTTTTCCGGCTGGGCCGCTGCAATGTAATCCTCTCCATAGGTACGGCCGATATAATCCCTTGCCTGGGCATCTGCTTCTTCGGATATGCGCACGGAATCAGTCCTTAAATAAGTAATCAGGCCGATGACGCCCATGCCCTTTACTTCCACGCCCTCATACAGCTGCTGGGCCAGGCGCATGGTTTTCAGCGTGGAAAAATTAAGCACCTTGGACGCTTCCTGCTGCAGGGTGCTTGTCGTAAACGGAAACGGCGCTTTTTTCGTCCGCTCGCTTTTTTTGACATCTTCCACATAATAATCCGCCTTTAAAAGCGCTTCGCGTATCTGGTCTGCCTGCTCTTTGTTTTCAATTTTCATGCGTCCGCCGGCAGTCCCGTAAAACTTTGCATCCAGCTTTCTTTTTTCTCCTGCAACGGCCAGCGAGGCATTGATTGTCCAGTATTCTTCCGGGATAAATTCACTGATTTCGGTCTCGCGGTCTGCAATGATGCGAAGGGCAACCGACTGCACGCGTCCTGCGCTTAAGCCGCGCTTTACTTTTTCCCAGAGCACCGGGCTTATTTTATAGCCAACCATCCGGTCTAAAATACGCCTTGTCTGCTGCGCGTTGACAAGGTCCATATCGATTTCCCTCGGCTGCTTTAACGAAGCCTTGACTGCATTTTTGGTAATTTCGTTAAAGCTGATGCGGTATACTTCTTTTGCATCCTTGTTTTCATCCAGCTTCAGCGCCTTGGACAGATGCCAGGAAATCGCTTCCCCTTCCCGGTCCGGGTCCGTTGCCAGATAAATGCGGTCAGCCTTTTTTACTTCCTTGCGCAGCTTTGCAAGTATCTCGCCCTTGCCCCGGATTGTAATGTATTTCGGTTCAAAATCATGCTCGAAGTCAATCCCCATCTGACTTTTGGGAAGGTCCCTGACATGCCCGTTCGAGGCTGTGACTTCATAATTTTTCCCCAGGAATTTTTTAATTGTCTTTACCTTTGCCGGTGATTCCACAATTACCAGATATTTTGCCATGTTGACTACTCCTTGGACTGCTTACCTGATTTTATAGCAGTTTTTAAATACTTCTTCTATATAGTGCTTTTGCAAAAGGGCTGACAAAGCCCGGCCTGCTGACTGTACATCGAATCCGGTCTGTTCCAGTATCTGCTCCATGCCCGTTGGCAAAAGACCAAGACAACCATACACCAACAACTCATCTTTTTCAAGAGAAAATTTATGTAAATTGTCAAATTTTTGTTTTTCCGCCTCTGCGGCCTTCTTTCTGCACACTGCTTCCTGCGCTGCTTTTTTCTTTCTCCCTGCCTGCATGGCCAGCTGTTCCAGGCAGTCCTCAACCGACAGAATGATGCCGGCGCCCTGTTCAATCAGCCGGTTGCAGCCGCTGCTCAGGGCAT
>CAJTSV010000020.1 GCA_910579075.1 uncultured Eubacterium sp. | reverse complement strand
GCTCTTCCGATCTGCTTACGGAGTGAATTCTGCAGGCCGCTGTCATTTTTAGCTGGAAATGCAGCAGGGCTTTGGAAAAAACTTATTTTGCAGAAACAGCCGTATTCCATCTGCTGCAGGCAGACAGGAATCTAAATGAAGGGCTTTTTTCAGAAAACATGATGCGCAAGCTCCCGGTCAAATATACAAGTGAGGAATGGGCCTCCTTTTATAACGATTTTCTCGGAAACCCAAGGAGTAAGTCCGTTTTTCAGAGATAAATTTGATATTGCCAAACACCAGGAATATTCAATTCGTGAGCCAGTACTGCCGTCCATCTTTCGTGCGCTCCATAAATCCATACATAATCAGATAGCGCCGAATCGTCATATAATCCTCATAAACCGGCCTGAGAATTTCATTCACTTCCCGCTCACTGTATTTTTTACCATACACAAACTGCTCTGCTATTTTCCCAAGAATCACCACCTTCTTCTTTTCCTTTGGCGAAAAAGATTTCAGTACAAGAGGCTGGGTACTGGAAAAAAAGGTTTCCACAATCTGCTGCTTTTCATCCTCAGTAATAAGGTAACGGTCATCAACGTAAGCCGCATGATTGTGAATCGGAATCATCTGTTCAGCATCTGCCGGTTCATCCTCAAATGCCATCTCATACATAGCCAGATAAAATTTCGCCTGCTTTGCCTTTTCACGGAATGTAAAGCGCTGCCTGCGAATCGTGGCCTCTGTTACGTTCAGCTTTTTTGCCATATCCTTATCCGGCATTTTTGAATAAAACATGGCAAGAAGGTCTCTCTGATTCCGGGTTAAAGTATTATACTTTGACTCTGAGCACAGCAGCTGTTCCAGATTGCTGCCGTGAATTTGTCTGATATGTTTCCTGACAGCTGATTCGGCTATAAAAAAACTGTCATCCATTTGAAGTACCTGTCCGGCATGAAATATCTGCCCGCAGTGATTGCAGACATAGGCATCCTGCTCTTTTTCATACTTGCAGCCTTTTTTCATTTCATCGAGTGTTATTTTTCCGTAGTCCATAATTATTCTCCTTCAATAAATGTATTGTATATTCGTTTATTGAATTTATCAACGTATTTATGTTGTGAAATTATGAACTGGGTAAAGACTGATTTTATTACATTTTTATAATGTAATGAAAATGTTAATATGATATCGATTTGGGTTTTATGGGTTTTATGGGTTTTATGGATTTTGACAATAAAGCTGGGTACTATATTCTTATAGTTACAAATATGATTTGAACGCATCTGACCTCGGCATATCAGTACCGCTTTGTTTCTCACGCCGACTTGCAAGCATAAAATAACAGCAGCAAACCTATAAAACTACCTTAAATTTTAGAAACATAGAAATTTTATTATATTGGAAAAAGTTTAAGACGAAAAGAAACTGGAATCTGCAACTTCAACGCCAGTTTCTAACATAACAAGAAAATACTACAATAGATGATGAAAATATTTAAGATTTACATTAAGAAGCGGTGCAGAAATCCTCTGCGGAATATCTCTGAAGCATGCCGGCAATGTGACCATTGATATATACATTCAGCCAGTACAATATTACATAATTAGCAGTGAATAAATTTTTGTTCTCTTTTTGGGCATTTCAGTGCATAATAGTCTTAATACAAAGAAGCAAGGAAGGACTATTATGCGAAAGAAAACGATTGATATGATTCCTGTTTTGTCAGATGACATTAAAACTGTCTTTCCTGCCGTATCCAAAATCCTCTCTTTTCTTGCAAGCCTGGTCAAACAATCCAAAATCATCCTTTTTTCATCACAGAGTATGCCAAAAGGATGATTGCATAACAGTCTGAGCTTCATTACAACCATGTTGCAACCTGGCGAAATCGTTTTATGGAAAACCTTCCTTCTTTGCGGGAGATTGAAGCAAGCGCATCGGATAAGCTTGGGAAAAAAATCTGCCTGCTTCTTTACTAACAGGAAACGTTCAAGAACACTGCCTGTATTTACGCATAAACAGATTATGGTTATCATTGACCTTGCCTACCAGAATCCATGTGATTCAGGTTATGAAGCAAGCCAACGGATTCTTCCCCTTTTGGCTGCAAAAATCAAAAAGCAAGGTAGTACTGACCAGATTTCAGAAAAACCGCCTTTGCTGGAATTACGTGTAAAAATGGAGTTTGATTATATCCGCCATGGCACTGTAAGCCTGATTTGTTTTTTCGATGCTGCATCCAGTCGCATGCAAGTCCCGTATCTGAATTCCACACAGACGGAAGAATATTTCGCAAAAGCCGTGAAAGTATTAGTCAACACAGATTCAGGGGCATACTGGATGTTTATCTGCAACGAACTTAAAAAGCAAGGCTGAGTTCATGCACAGCCCCCACCATCGAATCCGGTTTGTCTATATACACAGGCATAGTTCATGGATGAATCAGATAGATATCTGATTTGTACCATTAACAATTTAATTCACCGTTATTTGTGCAATGCTGTACCAGAATCTCCTTCCTGAATTGCAGCTGGTATTGTACATCCAAGAGAAGTACCGTAACAATAATAACATGCTTCCATCGGCTTTGGAAAGATTACATATCTCCTCAAATATTTTCCAAAATTTTTATCATCCGTTACTTTAATAAAATCATTTTTCTGTCTTTTAAATCCCTGAATATGATAACTGTTTGAAGCCCTGCTGCAATGGGATAATTCTCCCCTCTCCAGTGTTAAGCAATTTTTAAAAGCACAGCATCTGAATCTGTTTCTGACTAAATTATCATCCCTCTCTCTCTTTACACCAACTTCTCCGCACTGAAACCATGATGAGTCCCCTGTTGCAAACCCATATATCGTGAATTGAACTTTGAACTGATAACATTTTTGCTGCAATAATTCAAGTTTTTCAGGAAATCTTCCATAATCACTGATTCTGATTTGAACGCCATGCTTATGTATCAGATACATCAGTTTATCATCAGGCACAATACTCCCATTTGTTGCAATAACAATTTGATGTATTTTATCTTTCCGGTTACCCAGATATTCCAGCACCCCCCCCCAGTTCAGAATATAAAAATGGCTCACCACCCTGAATTTGAAAGACCTGTATAAAATTTACATTTTTCAAAATGCGTTTTATGCTTTCCAAAATGTCATCCAGTTCATAACGCTTATATTCTTTAGGAGATACCGGACAAAAATTAGCACAGTCCTTGCATTTGTAATTGCACGCCTGTCCGACACTGAGAACCAAAAAGCGAATTCCAAAATTTCCTGTCAGATTCTGTATAACATAACGCAGCATATAAATAAAATTCAGCAAAATCACATGTATTTTTTGAATTTCAGGCAAAATCGACGATGGAATTTTTGATTTTATCTTGCTTTTTATTTCTTTTTTCTTCATTTCCATTCTGTTCTCCTATTTTTATATTATTTATCAGCCATTTCAAGAAACTTCTCCAGGCACCACAAAAGCCATTTCTGGTTTCCATTATATTTAGCCATATCAATGTCCTTTCTGAATTCCGGCCTTTGCGGCCCTCTCCAGCCAGCGAAATAAAAATCGACTAGCCGTGGCATAGGATTTTTTTCAGGTACAGGGATATCTGGATATCTCATCCTGAAAAGTTCTCTTATAAGATATTTAGATTCTCCATTTCTAATACGCCACAGATCAAGCGGCATACCCATCTTTAAGAATTGGTATGGGTCATAATAATGCATTCCCGCCGCTTCAAAGGCATTTTCATATGAACCGTAACTTTCTTCCGCAGCTACTACACTCAAAAAGCCCTCAAAATCAATTCCGTCACCTTGTCTGTATTGTTCAAACAAATAACACATGCTGTCAGCTTCTTCCAGCACATCTCCTGGCTTTACATAAATATACCTGTCCATGAATTCATCAAACAGCCAATCCCTTGAGAGCAGCCTATCCATCCCGCCAAAAACATAATCAGCACCGTCTCCGATAACCATGACATCTACATGATTCTTCGCAGCTTCCCTTGCAGCAGCATAAATTTGCGGTTCAATTGAATGGACCGGACCGCCTTTCGATTTCATGACATCACTTAGGGCCATTTTAACTGTCTCCCATCCGATGTCTACATAATGCAGCTTCAGCCCGTTATATTCCGCAAACATTTCTGCTCTTTGCAATTCATCCTTTTGGTAAATGCCATCCAGAAACCGGAAGGTATAGGCTTCGCATCCTGGCAGGTATGAAGCCAAAACAGCAGAATCCATCCCGCCCGAAAGCATAATGCCTGTTTTATGGTATTTCTTGATAATCCAGCCAAGCTGTTTTTCAATTGAGTTATGTATTTCCTGTGCTGTCCTGACCATTACCAGCTCTTTCTGCTCCCTCAGCTGCGGCCTTTTATAATGATATTTACAGCAAAAATCAGTATTTCTGCGTTCAACATACCGCAATGCAAGATACGAACTCATACTATACCTTTTATTAATCACCTTACAAATCCCCTTTTTCATTTATGTGCAAAGCTTTGCCAGCTTCTTTACTTGTCCATCCTCTTGCCTCATGCAGTGCCTTTGTAATTATAGTTGATGAAATACCTTTCGTATATGGAAAATATACTATCTTTACTTCCTCACAGCCGAAGTTTTTGTCATAATCCTTCCATTTCTCTGTTCCATACCAGTCATCCCCAACAAAAAGAACAGAAGCCTTCAGCTTCCTGCAAGCATCCAGCTTGTCCATGCTGTACTGCGGAACAGCTGCATCTACATATCGGCAGCTTCTCACAATTTCTATGCGGTCTTCAAAAGGAATAAGTGCATTTTTTCCTTTATATGAAACAAGTTCGTCAACAGTAACTCCTACTACCAGTCTGTCACACATTCCTTTTGCATTTTTCAAAAGATTCAGATGCCCAATGTGAAATAAATCAAAAACACCTGCAGTATACCCAATTATGATTCCTTTTCTTTCCATAAACTTCCTCTCTTACAAATTCCATCGCAAAATTCAGCCGCCAGTTCCTGTATACTGATTCCAGCATCTGCCTTGTATAATATTAAATCCTCTTACTCATTCTGCTGTTTTTATCTCAGAAATTACACTGGCCACTTTATCCTTGAAGATTGCTGTTACAGCTATAAAAAAAAGTATCAGTCCATACCGGACTGCTGCAGGAAGCCGATACAATATACTGCCAATGCATGAGCACGCAAACAACAATATACAGCTTCTCCATATGAATAATGTATCATATACGCTATTGCCATCCATACAGCACTTCCTCAAAGATTCATACACCAGATAATGTATAGAAAAAGTTATAAAATAACTCACTGCCGTCGTATATCCTGCTGCCAGATACCCTGCTTGTGGAATAAAAAACAAATTCAATATCAGATTCATGCCTGCCCCTGCAAACGTAGCTAATGTAACGTATTTTGTCCTGAAGTAATAAAATTCTATATTGCAAAATAGCCCATAACAAAATACAAAATAAGCACTGGCTGTAACAGGAGGTATAATCCAGACTGCTTCAAGATACTCTTTTGTGCCAATAACCTGTACAATTTCCGGTGCAGACAGAATCACAGCTGCAGAAATTATTTGAAGAAAAATGCAGGCTGCTTTTGGAACAGATTTGAGCTTCTCATAATTTTTTTCCTTTAATTTTCTATACACCCATGGTGTTAATGCTCCATTCATTGCATCCGCCACCACATTCATTACAACAGACACCTGATAGGCCAGATTATATATCCCGGCTTTGTCGCTTCCTGCAAATTTTGTAATCATAATGCGGTCAGACTGGCTTAATATAAGTAATGACAAGTAATGCGGAAGGAGTGGTAAATTAAACCGAAGTCCAGATGTCCAGTACTCCCTGTTATAAAACATTTTTCCCCGAACCAGATGCCATACATAAAAAAAGAAACCTGTCAGAAGCTGCACAGACAGATATCCATAAATCACTGCACGCTCCCGTAAGTCTGTAATATACAGGAGACACAGGCTTGTCACAGGAACTCCCAGTATAACAATAAGCGATACAAAAACCATTCTTACATAGTTATATTCAGCCCGCTGTCTAGCAAGCCAAAAGGAATAAGCCGGCGTAAACAGGCAATACATAAACACAAGAAGCATCAGCTTTATATCAGCCGCAAATAAATTATTCCAAAATTTATGCATCAGCATATAAACAATGAAAGCAGCTGCTGTCAGCAATGTACACAGGCACTGCATACAGGAAGTATATCCGTCTCTGTCCTTTTCATGGTCTATAATGTATTTCGTATAAACCCCATAAAATAAATTAAAAGTAGCAAATATCATTACAATATCTTTCCATGAAAGAAATGTCACATATCTGCCATATTCCGATACTGTAAGCATCCGGATATATATTGGCACAGTCACAAATGACATTCCTTTCTGTAAGACATTGCAAGCTGCATACCACATAGATGCTTTCACTTGTACTGGCATACGGTAATAATTTTGAAATAATTTCTGAACCTTATTCATCCTGCTTACACCATCACACTTTTATCTCAAATCCGAACTGATTTACATCTGTTACCAGTTCCCGCCTGCAGATGGAGGCTGCTTGCCGCAGTTCCAGTGACATGGAAAATCTCCCCAAGCCTCTGAAAGCTTTCCTCTCCGACAGACTCCGCCTGAAAAAACAATTACCACTCACAATCCGGTGCGCCCGGGATGTCCCGCACTGTATAAATTTGTATATATCCGCCATGGCACCCTGAGCCTGACTGCTTTTCTACACATTGCAGACGGCGTTACCCATAGAAAGCCCTGCCAGATTGGCTAACCAGCCTGCCAAAATCCGTTCTCATCTTCCAAAAACGCTTTGATACACCAGCCTATATACATTTTCACAATAATTTGTTCCTTTTATACTCTCATCTTCACAAATCCCTCTCAGATACTCTGTTGTTTCATCAGCAATTCCTTTCTCTCCTGACAGACACTCTAAAAGCACTTGCTTCAATTCCTGGTAAGAATCCAGCGAATATCTGTCATATACCTTATGCCATTTTTTCGCCATTCCCACATTCATGCAATATGTTTTCCTGTCCGGTGCATAAAGGACAGCCGGTTTACCTGACAATACATAATCCAATATACAGCTTGAATAATCTGTTATTATTAAATCAGATATTGCCAGAAGTTCTTGCACTGATGATACCTGACTATCTTCCAACACTTTGATTTCAGAAGGCAAATGCTTCCATTCTAATTCAGTAAGATAATGTTTTTTTACGAGCAGCACAGTTTTTTGTTTCCTGAACGCAGCAGACAGTACCCTGTCTCCAGCAATCTGTTCAACTGTTTCCTGTATAGAAAAATCTTTATAACTTCTATAAGTCGGCATATATAACATAAAACGGTATTCATCTGCCTTTTTATCTCCAAAGACATCTGAAGGTTTCAGCTGTTTTCGAAATATATCGTTACGCGGAAACCCTGTTATCTGTATCTGTTCTTTTCGCAGACAAAATGCCCTTCGGAAATAATCACTGCACGCTTTTGAAGATGAAATTGTAATATCCCTGCCAACCCAGGAAAAAATCCTATTCTGCAACCTGTTTTTCCAATACCGGATATCCTTTTTCATCCCGGCAAAATAAATATTCTTTATCCCAAATCCATGCCACAAAGATATGATTTTTGCCCCATAAAAATAACCTATATTCCCAAAATCATCTATACCATTTGTATAAAACACGGCTCCTGCACGAAGCTGTATTCTTCGCCCTTCTCTGGAACCGGATATATATGCTTCATAACCTTTCTTCCTGATTTCGCTGACTATATTTTCACAATTTGCCAGCCATACAGCCCGGATATCTGGATGCATTTCCCTTATATATTCGAACAAATGCCTGCTGTTATCATCATACCTATTACCTTCCCAGCTTCCGAAAATCCATAGATTTTTATCCCTGCATACATTCAAACGCAGCAAATAAAACAGCAGCATATTGGGGAACCAGTATTTTTTTCGATTATTCGGCACTTTCGTCCGTTTCTTTAATTCATTCAACCAGTTTTCCTCATAAAATTTTAATTGGTAACTTCAATTTACATTATCTGACACCAGCAATCCTAAATTAGATATCTCAATTATTTCTTTCTAATGTTTTAGAGCGATATATATTTTTCTTCAAGAACAGTAATTAGAAGGAATTTTGCTAATAAGCATTTTCATTTTTCTATACTTTGACATAATCTTTTGAAAACTGCCCGATAACGTTTCATGGCTGATGTCTCAGAATATTTTTTCTGATAGATTTCCCTGGAATAAACATTATAAAAATTATGTTCTCTTTCCAAGAAAGAATTAATCCTATGGATATATTCTTCTGCCTGATTACAAATGCCTCCTGCTTTATCAATATCAAACTGAAATCCTGAAAAAGCTTCATCTGTTCCAAACACAGTTTTTCCATACATCAAAGCTTCTGCTGTTTTTATTTTCATTCCGCAGCCATGGAACAATGGAATACATACACATGCTGCATTCTGGTAAAGACTTTGAATATCTTTCACAAAACCCGTTACCTGAACAAATTCTCTCTGAAATTCATCCTGATATTCTTCAAATCCTTTTCCTGCAATTACCGTCTTTATTTTGATATAAGGAGACACATTTTTTAGAAACCAGCGGAATCCTTCAACATTTGGATAAAGCACTGGCCCAAAAAGAAGGCAATACTTATTTCGTTTTCTATCTGCTGATTCAATATCTAAATCCAAAACTTCATCTTTTAAAAACAGTGGAAGTAAGACATCTGTTTTTTTCCCATACAACTCTTTCAGCCTGTGTGCATCTCTGTCCGAAAGTGCTGCACAACAGTCACTGTATCTTAATGTTAATTTTTCCTCTCTCCGCACAAGTTTATGGTATATGGTACTTTTCGGTGAATTGCTTCTTCCAAATCTTATCGCATTAAAATCACTCTCGCAATTTTGAAAATGAGACAATATAGGTGTTTTTATGCCTCCTTTTTTCAATTCTTTTATAAGCGTTCCACATACAGAAGTATCTGCATATATGATATCATATTGATTCTTTTTGCACATATCCAGCACTTCCCTTATTATATCATTCCGAAGCGGAGGATAATTTCCTTGCAGCAACGATATTATGCTTGCCTTGTTGGATTGTTTCACTACCGGATATACAGTAACACTGCCAAATTGTTTCAGCAATGCAAAACGAGCAGCAGAAGCTTTTCCACCTCCATAAGTTGTATTGCCAATATCAGAATTCGTAATAAATAAAATTTTCATCCCAATGCCTTTTCAATTTATATGTAATATTTCTTTATCAATACGGTCCAAAATGTTTTTATCAATAGTTTCATCAAATTTTCTAGCTATCCAAAAATCACTTTTCTGAATCTCCTCAAAATCATCTGATTCAAAATAATACGGATGCCCTGTAAAAGGCTTATCCATTTTTGCTCCAGTAAAAATTGCCCACGTCCTACTGTCTTTTTTGGTGTCTTTGTACTTTCGAACTTGTATCATATCCTTTAATGGAGACCTTAATGCCATAATCTGAAAAAACGTTTCTTCTGGTGTATAAGAACCATCCAAAATCACGTCAATATAAGCTGGCTTTTTCTCCATTTCACACAAAATAAAAGAAATTACCTTATCTGGTAATATCCACCATGCAGAACCCATATACAAATCTACATGAAGTCTTTGCAAAATATCACGCGAAGTTTTCTTTCTTATTCTGTAATAAATTCTCTGTATATACCTGATATACCGGAATATTTCCCACAAAACCTTGTTATGGATATGATTATTTACAAACCTCGTCCACTTTATTGTTTCCTTATTATTATCAAATTTAAAAAAAATCGGCGTAGTTTTCTGATACGGTGCACATCCTATAAATGGTTTCGGATAGAAATGTATTAACATTTCCAAAATTTTATCAACAGGTTTTATTAAATAATCCTGTCCGCTCATCAAACAATAATATGAAAAATGAATCTTCTTGGAAGCTTCTATCCTGACAGCTTCTTTTATCATCAAAAGAGTAATATCGACAAGACTTCGCATATCCAGTTCCCCATGCATATGCTGTCCAGTCAGAAATACTTGTTGATTATCCTGAACAAACTCCCTGATTACCTTGTATTCTATGTCTTGCATTTCAGAGTCTGTATGAATGACTACAAAAACCCCTTCCCTTAATAAGGTGTGCACAAGCCTAATTACCTGTTTTGCATTTTTATGGCACATAACCATAAATACTATATTCATTCCTCTATGTACTCCCTTCCACGTAAATACCAGATATTCCACTCCTGACAGGCAAGACATGCACATTCCTTATTTTAATCACTCCAACCAATATCATAAATGGAACCATATATATTACAGGGAAATATCCTGCTATATTAGTCATTCCCGTTCCAGTACATATTTGTGCTGCGTACAAAAAGAAAACAATATCCATATCACCATTTCCACTATCAAATGCATATAAAAATTTTTTTGTACAAATAAACAAAATCAGTGCTGTCAAAATAGAAAGAATAAAACAGCCAAAATCAGCTTCTAAAATATTACCAAAATATATCAAGCTGTTATATCCCGTTCCTGTTGCATTGGAAATATCTGGCCAGATAGACTGCCACACAATATTGGTAAGTGCCCGGAATTCTTTGTTCGGCATGATAAATCTTGGAAGCACACTCTTAAATATACTAAGCACCTCTGCAGCCCAGATTCCCTGTTCTCTATAAAGTTCTGCTATTCTGGAATGATTTTGAAATGCTACAACACTATCTGAATAATTTGTCAGCCTGGAAACCAGTTTCGTCAATGCATCTATGAATTCCAGCTGAGAAAATCCATACCCCATCCGAACGCTCATCTTCATAGAATATGCATAACTATATACAAAAGCCCCTGCAAAAATTAAACATACTACAAACAGCCAGTTCAGCTGACACATCAGCAAAACAGCTTTATTTATTTTTCTGTTTTTTAAATACAAAAACAACTCCAGAAAAAACACTGTAAGGATAAATCCACTCCATCCACATATCACTTGGTATACCATATACAGCAGAATATTTATCCAGTACAGTGGTTTCTTCAAATCTCTGGCAGCAACATAATATATTGGCATAAAAACAGCTGGGCGGAATAAATTAAATAAAAACGAAATGCTGGAATTAACTGTTGCAAAAAGCCGTGCATTTCCGCTTCGCAAGGTAAATATAATTTCAACTATAAATAAAAAAAACATAAACCAATGAATGCGCTTATTATGAAATGTAAATTTGTATCGTGGCATCATGTTGTATGTAATTCTGATAGCTTTTGCTTTTTTTAATAACGGAATCATCAGGCATATCGTAAAGCAATGAACAATCAGAATTGCTGCCATTAGCAATCTTCCAATTGACGGCTGAAAGGATGCTGCACCATTTGTGTTATAAACAACAATTTCTTTAATTCCAATTATCAATGCAGCAAAAAGATATAGATTTCTGTAAGTCACGTATGCATATTTTTCTTTTCCCAATATCTTTACCGTCCTTATTTATTCTTCCTGATTAGCCACATCTTTTACAATATCATTTGAAAAAGCTCCGCCCAGTTTTCAGCATATGGTTCCTTTACTGCTTTCTCAGTTACTTTCATATAGCAGACGCTGCCACGAATCACTTGCGCCATGGCTTTTGCAAGACTTCCCACACTATCTGTGTCAAAAAACAAAACCTTGTCATAACTCCCAAGTGCCTCATGTGCATATGGCAGGTCTGCCAGTATCATACCCTTGCCAGTTTTTTTAAATTCACTGACCGGCAGCCCCCATGTTTCCAGCAAGGAAGGAAATACCAGACAGTCAGCTTCTTCATACCTGCAAAACAGTTCGTTTCTATCCAATATTCCCATCCATCGCACGTTATTCAAAATACTGTATTTTTTATAAAGCTCTTTAGCGTATTTATTTTCAGTGCCATCAATTGTTATCCATAATTCAAAATTATGAAATTCTTTGTGCTCCAGCATCCAGCATGCATCCAGCACCGCTTCAAAATTTTTAAAATATCTTGGATATGCCGCATAAATAAATACTGTTTTTTTATTCTTCCGGCTTCTGTCTGTGAATTCATGGGCTCTTGGCATATCCGGCCTTGCAACAATAACATTTCTGACCGGGTACATTTTGTAAAATTCCTGTCTCATCCAATCCTGCTGCACTATAACTGCATCAGCAGAAGCAATATTTATCCGGTAAACATACCGATACAAAAATGCAAATAAAACCATTTTCAGGCTGTATTTTATCTTTGTGATATCTTTTTTCATAAATGGACCTGGATTATGACAATATGTATAAATCCGGTCAGCTTTCACAAAAGGCGTCATGTCATGCAAAGAAAACCAAACATCAATATGATGCATTTTGGAAAATCCATGAAAAAAAATATACTCATAATATAGCCTGTGCATATAGCTCCGTCTTGATTTTGGCAATTCCAAAATTTTTACTATATCTTTGTATTTTTGAAACAGTTCTTTTTTATGGACAAACGCAATAATTCTATACTCCTTATAAAGCCCTGTTCTCCAAACCGCATCCAGACAGTCATAATAAATGGAAAGCGGCCCGCCTTCATATAAATTTATTCCACTAATAACAATTGTCCGCATATATTAAATCCTCGTATTACTTTTTATACAGCCCCAAAAATTTTTTTCACATAGACATATCCGCATAAAAATATCCATATAAATATACTTCCCTGAACTACTCATTTCCCTATTTCCAATATTCTGTTTCCCACTTCTTTATCACTCTGGCCGGAACTCCTCCTGCAATAACCTTTGGCGGAATATCTTTGGTCACAACACTGTTGGCCGCAATAATGCTTCCCCTGCCTACGGTTACTCCCATCTGAATAACTGCTCCTTCCCCAATCCAGACATTATCTTCTATATTGACTGGAGCAGTCTGCAATTTACGTTTATTTGGAGCCACATCTGGATAATCATGCTTCCCTCTCCCCTTGTACTTTCCATGAGAATTATCCAAAACCAAAACCTTAGAACCCATCAGCACTCCACTTCCAATATTTATCTTTTCCGCGCAACGAATGCTCACATAGTCTCCCATATTAACATTTTCTCCAAAAACGAGTACTTTTTCCTGATGCTCACCATTTACTTCTATTCGGCAATTATATCCTGTTGTTAAATTTTTCCCCCAATCAATATATTTTTTTCCACGTATAATGACTGGATATCTGATAAGCCGTACTGAAGGAAACCATATTTTATTCCAAATGACCGACATTGCATTTTTTACAATTTCTCCCAATCCATAGTTCGATGTCCTATCCCGAAATTTTTTATCCTGTTTCTGCATTCTCCGTCATCCTCCTCTATATATGATTTCTTTCCAAATCTGACGCTGTTCCCTGTCACTCCGCCATCTGAATAATTTTCTGAACCTTCTTTTCAAAATGCGTCTGTGATAAAAATTTTTCAAAATACGCACGGCATGCATGCCGTCTGCCGCATCCATCGTCAGCTTTAAAACAGCCTTCCCTCCAGTTCAGTCCTATTCCGTATCTTTCCACAGCTTCCCACGTATCTCCCCTGATATTATTAATCATTGGAAGGCCATATTCTAAGTAATCTACGCTTTTCATCGTAAATCCCACGCATACAGAACCTTTCATAATATTCAGTCCATAATGACAGGAATCAAAAATGCGCTGTTTTTCTTTCCTGTCATAAATCTTTCCATGATATACAATGACTGCACCGGCATCCGCGCATACCTGGATAAAACGCTCCCTGTTCTCTCCGCTTCCAATCATATGCAAAATGACAGGCTTGTGCTTTTTACATGCCCGGATAATCCTTCCAATTAAATCGATATCAATAATATGATTCATGGAACCAAGGTAGCACAGGCTGATTCTGTCATCCGGCAGATGCAGCTGCGGTTTATATTCCACAGGCTGTCTTGCCAGATACAGCGTTTCAACCCGTTTTCCATCCAGAATACTCCCAAGCGTTTTTTTATATAAATTACATTCTACTGTAATAAAATCAGCATTTTTCAATCCCACATTGCGAATCTGTCCCCAGAGACGGAGTGGAAATACAGATTTCCATGCGTTAACAGGCATGGTTTCCGGCCACAAATCAATCATATCCAAAACCAGCCTCATTCGCGGATATTTTTTCTTAATCTTCCCAGCTCTCTCTGCAAAGCTGTTTGGCGGAACAAATACCCATAAAAGGTCTATCGTGTCTGCCTGCTTTTCTATCGTTTTAAATATAATCCTGGACAGCCGTACATGTGAATACAGTCTCTGTAATGACATATTTTTTGTGTATGGCAGCGTCCTGAAATACCGGAATCCCTTTTTTCCACCTTCGCGCCTTTTCTTCTCAATATGGCAGAAATCAGATGCAAATACCTCTACCCTGTGGCCTTTTTCCTGAAAAGCATGAAACAGGAGTTCAGCCCTGTGTTCATATGTATCAAAACAGTTTACAATTACAATTTTCATAATCTGACTTCCTTAATTTTACTGATAAATATTCAAAAAAACGCAAATAAAAAATACGAGCAGCAGCATAATCTGCTGCTCTCGTATTTCTTCATTTCATGACAAATACTATACCTTACAAACCTCATCCACCGGCACCTCAACCGACACATCCTGTCCAAACAGATGCACGCCAATCTCCACAACACCTTTCCCAACCTTCCACACAACGCCATCCATGCCATCCATAGACCCGGCCGTCACCTTCACGGCATCCCCAGTCTGGAACGCCGCTTCCTGTTCCGGTTCCGGCATTTCGGTTTTGTAATAATCCGGCACGCGGACGGGCGCTTCTACCTTGCCATAGGCCAGCTCCTGCTCGATATCTTCTTTCAGGATAATCCCAAGCGCAGCCGTTTTTTCTTCGCCCAGCATCCGGAACCGGATAATCGCATACCGCTTCTTAAACTGGTACTTCACAACCTGTCCCATATAGCCACGCAGCGGCCCGGACACCCGGTAGACATGCCCACTGCGGTCTTTTTCGACATAAGAAAGCCGCACAATCCGCTCCCCGTCCGGGTTGTCCATGTCCAAAAGGTCCTGGAAAAACATCTGTTCTTCCCTGCGCAGCGGCACAAACCCAAAGTCCCCGTCAGACAGCAGCTTGACCATAGCCGGAATATGCTTTAATTCCAGAAACACTTCGTCCGGCTTGTCTGTAATAATCAGCATATATCCCGGAAACAGCCTTTCGATATGCACAATGCTCTGCTGCTGCTTGCGCCAGACCCTCTCATAATATGCTATAAAACAGTCCTCATAAAGGCTGGACGGCACTGTTTTTCTGACCATCTCCACCAGTGCTTCTTCCCGGCCTGTCATCGTCTGCAATACATACCACATAAAAAGCCTCCTTTTATTCATACAGATATCTTTATCAGGAAAACAAATCTTTATCCTATCCATATTACCATATAGAAGCTTTTTATGCTACTGTTACAATCCTGCGCTTTCCTCTGAAAAAACATGCTCCGCCATTCCGCAATATGCACGATGTTACATATCCCGGCCTGTCCCGCTGGCACCCTATAACCCCATTCCTGTCCGTGCAGCCTTCTGACTCTCACGGACAGGTCCGGTTATTTTTCGATTCTTATTTTTATATCCTGTATTTTCGTTATTCCTCACATGCAAACGCCATGGCTCCGATTACGGCTACGCCGTTTTCCCGGTAAAACCGCATTGCATCATCTATCATCCGGTGCGTTGTGGTGCCCATCCGGCAGACCAGAATCACCGTTCCGGTTTCTGCCAGCATGTCCCACAGTGCTGTATCAGAACCGGCATTTTCAGCAGATACAGCATCAATGCCAGACTCTTTCAGCTGTCCGGCTATCAATTTCATCCATTCCCTTTCCCGGTCATCCAGTGCAAAATCCGATGCCAGGCACAGACGCGTAATTTCCTGTTTTTTGCAGGCAAGGCGCACCCGGTTCACAAGCTGCACTGCTTTGTGCATGCCTGCCTGTACGCCGGATTCCGCCGATATTTGTTTCTTTGAAGGAATTCCGCCGTAAAACGGAAATGTATACAGCTCTTTCATTTCCCGGGCGCTTTTTACCGTGTCACGGAACAGATACCAGCAGCCGAAGATACAGCAGTACAGGAACATCCCGCCGGCAAATCCAAGAATGCCGTATCGGACTGCCGAAGACAGGCTTCCGCCAGCAGCAGTTTCTTCTTCCAGACTCTCTGTTTCGCTCCCGTCATCCGTTTCCCGCTGTTCTCCTGCCAGCTGTGTCTCTTTCTCATAAACTGCCAGCTGTGTTTCGCTGAACGCTTCTGTCATCGTCTTCAGGCTTTCCTTGTTCGCTGCCAGCTGTGCCCGCTTGTCATGCTGCTGCACCTGCAGATTGCTGTCTGCCACAACGGCATGCTCTGTACTGACCAGCTTCAGCCTGTGGTTTCCAGCCTGTTTTTTTACCTGTGTGGCATGCGCTTCCAGCACTTCCTGCATAGCATCTGCAAAACGCACGGCCATCTGTTCATCCAGTGCCGTCAGGTCTATATAAAATACTGCTTCCGCCTGCATATCCCCGCCTGCGGCTTCTTCTACTGCAACCTGATACGGATAGCTGTAATTTCTCTGGTACGCCGTCATAATCTCCGCAAGACAGCTTTTGTCCAAATCCCATTCCCTGCCGGTTTTTTTCAGGGCATCCGCAGCACCGCCATACATGACAAAGCTTAAATAGCTTTCTGTAATTTTCTGCACGTCGCGCCTGTCTGCCTGCTCAATGCTGTAAAGCATATATGTTTTGTGCTTATGGTACGGGTCTGCTTTCATCAGCAGGGAAGTTTCCAGATACTGTTCCAGCCCGGCGTTTTCTGCCTGCAGCTGTACTGCGGACAGCACGCTCTGCTGTTCTTCCTGCGTCAGTTCGATTTCTTCCCCTTCATCCAGCTGCGGCAAATCTGCACGGCTTTTATTTTTCAGATACCCATATCCGCCTGCCAGCACGGCAAACGCCAGGGCACAGATTAAAATCTGCTTCCACTTCATGCAGAGCCTTTTTATCAGGTCTGCAAGGTCGATTTCAATTTCCTCAGATTTCTTCCAGTCATTATTTTTATTCATATGTATTCTCCTGATGCACATATTTTGCTTGACCGCTATGTGCATATCCGGTAAACTGGTATCATGTCTGCATATTTTTCCCATATGGGACATCCCATTCCGGGAATTGCGAAATATGCTGTCTGTCCAGTTTGAAACCGTATAATTCTATTAGTCACTATTTTTATCTCAAATAGTGACTGTAAGTATTCTATATCAAAAAACTGATTTTTACAACTCCAAAGAAGAAATTCACTCGATTTCCATTATTTGATATGAAAACCGGTGTTTTTTTAGTGCAATTTTGTGAAAATTCCACAAAAAAAAGACAGGACTCTGTCTCCAAAAAAGAAAAGCAGGATGCTTCCAGCAGTCACAATTCCTGCCGGCATTCTTTTTTCCTGAAATTGACCTTCTTCCATACCTGTGATAAGATGATACCATCACTGCTGTACGAAATATCTGTAGCAGGCAGGGTATCGAATGTTACTATTTACAGCCTCATATCCTGATAACCCTGTCAAGGGTAAATTGGGTAACTATCAAATGGTTACCAGCATTCTGCATCACACCGGAGGTACAGACACATGAGCCAGACAATCGCTATCGGCGGCCAGGATTTTGAATACCTGCGCACAAACCAGTATTTTTTTATTGATAAATCCGATTTCATCAGAGAATGGTGGGAAAATGGAGATACGGCTACGCTGATTACGCGTCCGCGCCGCTTTGGAAAAACATTGAACCTGCACATGCTGGAATGCTTTTTCTCAAACCGCTATGCAGGGCGGTCAGACCTGTTTGAAGGGCTTTCCATCTGGAAAAAAGATGCATACCGCCAGCTTCAGGGCAGTTATCCTGTCATATTTCTAAGCTTTGCAAGCCTGAAATGCCAGACTTATGAATCTGCGATGGAAGCTTTCAAGGTACAGGATGCAGAAGACGAAGCATCGCTTACAGAAACCGTCAAGGCTGCACACAGACAGATAGAATCCAGAAACTATGACTGTGAACTGACTGCACGAGGGATTCTGGCAGAACAGATTCACCATTATGGATTTGCTTTCTGTGGAAAGAACGTGCTGATTGGATAACCAGCAGCTATCGTTTGCACCGGACTGCCGCATCAGGCAAAACATATACAAGAAATAGTATAAAAACGATGCAAAGGAACGATATCTTGTATCATTTTTCTTAATGCGGCAGCCCCCCCCCTTTTTTTTAGGACTCTGCAGGGACAGACCTGAAGCTCAAAAACTGCCCATTGCAAAGTCCATGCAGCAGAAAGCATACCGTCAAGTCTTTTAAACAACATTACCTGTCACAAAATTCCATACTTTCGAAAGATACTGTTTAAGTCATCCCTGCTGATTTTTCCTGCCAGATAATATCCCTTCACAGTTGCCTCGACTCCCTCAAAGAAAATATCAAAATGAAACCAGTCCCCTTCATCATAATATTTCCGCAGCTTTGCAAAGTCACGCTGTAATCTTTCTGGCAGGTTCTCCCGTAACCCTATCCCTTCGTCAATAAACATTTGGCTGCACCTACCGTTTGTTTCATTTCCACTCGAATCCAAAAATAGCGGTAATCCCCATCTTTCTGCCACCTCTTTTACAGCCAGGAAAAACATGCCGCCTGTCTTTACACGGACAATTATACCATAAAACATACTCCTAATGAATAAATCTTTTTTATTTCTAATTAAAAATACTCCCACATGCTATTCTGATATGAGATATAACAGTTCAGCTGGATTTTGAACTTTTTCTTGAAAACAGCTGAAAATAGGTGTATCATAAAAATCTGGTAACAGCATATTTTAACCTTGCTGTTACCAGATTTTAGAAAGAAAACAACCGGCAGAAATAACAAAGGAGATACTGCCAGATGGAAATCATTCAAAACCAGTTCCGGTCTTCCTGGGACGACAATGAAGAAACGAAACCCGATGCAATCGACCTGCAAATGCTGAAAGAAATAGAAGAAGACCCGGAATGCCATGAAAAAATACCATAAAACAGAAAAAGAAAAGGAATCACCACTATGTCAGGTTCATCATTTGGAACACACTTTAAAATCACAACGTGGGGCGAGTCGCACGGCATGGGTGTCGGCGCTGTTATTGACGGCTGCCCTGCCGGGCTTGCTTTATGCGAAGCCGATATTCAGGCATACTTAAACCGCAGAAAGCCGGGACAGTCTAAATTCAGCACCCCGCGCAAAGAAGACGATGCCGTACAGATTCAGTCCGGCATTTTTGAAGGCCGCACCACCGGGACGCCGATATCCATGGCTGTGTATAACAAAAACCAGCGTTCTGCCGATTACAGTGAAATCGCCTCGTACTACCGCCCGGGCCATGCGGATTATACCTTTGACTGTAAATACGGGTTCCGTGACTACCGGGGCGGCGGGCGTTCTTCGGCCCGGGAAACCATCGGGCGCGTCGCTGCCGGAGCAGTTGCTGCAAAGCTGTTAGAAACAGCCGGCATCGGCTTTTTATCGTATGTCAGAAGCATCGGCCCTGTTGAAATCAGCCCGGAGCATTTTGACGCAGACGAAATCGGACGCAATCCGCTGTATATGCCGGATGCCAAAGCAGCCGCAAAAGCACAGGAATACCTGCAGGACTGCATGAAAGCGCAGAATTCTTCGGGCGGCATTGTGGAATGCATTATCACAGGCGTTCCTGCCGGAATCGGGGAACCGGTCTTTGACAAGCTGGATGCACAGCTTGCGAAAGCGGTTTTTTCCATCGGAGCTGTCAAGGGATTTGAGATAGGAGACGGATTTGACGCGGCACGGGCCACGGGACAGGAAAATAATGACGCGTTTTATTATAACGAAAACGGGGTTTTATGCAAAAAAACAAACCACGCCGGCGGCATTCTCGGCGGAATCAGCGACGGCAGCGATATCCTGCTGCGGGCTGCATTTAAGCCGACACCGTCCATCAGCGCGGTTCAGGAAACGGTAAATAAGAACGGGGAAAATATCACCGTCCGTGTCAAAGGCCGCCACGACCCGGTTATCGTACCGCGCGCGGCCGTTGTCGTAGAAGCCATGGCTGCCCTGACACTGGCAGACCTGATGCTGGCGGATATGGGGGCACGGGCCGGGTCGTTTGCGGACTTTTACCGCAGATAATACGAATCCTGTCAGCTTTTAGCCTGTGCCTGTTTTTCCCTGCTGCGGTTATACAAAAACATCACAAACGATGCCGCAATCACCAGCGCATACCCGAAAAAGCTGAACGCATCCGGCACTTCGTCAAACAGTACAAATCCAAGCACCGCCGCAAACAGAATCTGCGAATAATCATATATCGAAATCTTTTTCGCCGGGGCATATGTGTAGGCGGCTGTAATGGAAAACTGGCCGCCGGCGGCGCACAGGCCTGCCAGCAGCAGCACTGCGGTCTGGCGGCCTGACATGGCCACGGCATGCAGCGCAATCCAAGGCACGACAATCAGGCAGGAAAAGAGCGAAAAATAAAAGACAATCAAAGGCCCCTTCACTCCCATCGTGCCAAGCTTTCGTACCATCGTATAAGCAAATCCTGCCCCGAGCCCGCCGCATACCCCAATCAGTGCGGGCATCATGGCGGTATTGTGAAATCCCGGCTTGACGATAAACAGGCATCCGCAGAAAGCCGCTGCCACGCATGCTGCCTGAAACGGCGAGATTTTTTCTTTCAGCAGGAAATACGAAAACAAAACCGCGAAAAACGGCGATAATTTGTTTAATATCGAAGCATCTGCCACAAGCAGATGGTCGACGGCATAAAAATTACATAAAATACCGGCTGTACCGGCAATGCAGCGCATAGCCAGTGACAGCCGCGCTTCTTTTTCCACCCGCAGCGGGACATGGTTTTTTATAATCACCGCCCCTGCAAAGACTGCGGCTACAAGGTTGCGGAAAAAGCTTTTCTGCACGGACGGGATATCTCCCGCAAGACGCACGCAGACGTTCATGCACGCAAAGCAGAACGCAGAAAGCATAATCAGCAGTGCGCCGCGCAGATAGTTGTCATGTCTGGATTCTGTATTCACTCTGTTCCTCAATCTGCCATTCTGGCAAAAGACAGCCGGGAGATTAGTCCGTCAGCCCAGCTTATGAATATACACGCAGTTCGGTGTCTCTACTTCCACCGGCTTGCCGTGCATCAGGAAATATTTTCCTTCATAATTCATGGAAAAAATCCCGATTGTATTGTCATCATGGTTCAGGCACATAAAGTGCTTTCCATCTGGAAATACAGCGATTGCTTTTGGGAATTCCCCGCCAATGCGGTTGTTGCAGACAAGTTCCAAAAGCCCGGTTTCTTTGTCCACATGGAATACAAGCGCTGCGTTGATTCCTGCATCTGTACAGAACAGGTAGTTTCCATCCGGTGAAAATTCCATCGTTGTCGCGCTGCAGATTTCATCCTCTGCAGGATCTCCGGTCGGAATCGTCTGAATCAGTTCAAATTCCGGGTTATCCCCGTCAATGACGAAATAGCGGTATACATTGATGACATTTGTAAGCTCGCATAAAATATATGCAAAACGGCCGTCCCTGCTAAAACGCATTGCGCGCGGCGCAGAATCCAGCGGACACCGGATAATGTCATGATTGATAAGCTGCCCGCCATCGTAGTCCAGGCGGTATATTTTGACATGGTCAAGCCCGCCGTCTACGGCGCACAAAAACTTCTGGTCCGGCGTTACTTTAACGCAGTGCACATGCGGCCTGGAATTGCGTTCCGCGATGCAGCGTCCCATGCCTTTATGAAAGACACCGTCGGCAATTCCTGCAATGGAGCCGTCTTTGTTCAGGCGCATCATGGACACCCTTGCATCATGATAGCCTGCGACAAACAGGTAGCGGTCCTGGCGGTCGAGCTCCAGATAGCAGCCACGCATGCCGCCAATCCATTCTTTGTTGATTTCTTCCAGGTCGCCGTCCTTTAAAATATGAAACGCTTCCACGCCTTCATCCGCAATGGAATATAAAATTTTACCGCTGTGCGAAATAATCACATCCGACGAATTGCTGATTGGCACCATTTTGCGTTCTTCGATTGTGCCGCTTTCCACATCCACATCGTAAATATGAATGCCCAGGCTGTTTTCGTGTGTGTAGGTGCCCACATACGCTACATACTTATCCTTTCCCATTGTCAGTCCTCCTCTTTTCTTCGCAGAATATCATATCTGTCAAAATTATCCATTTCCAGGCCATGCTGCGGCCCCAAGACCGGTTCCAGGCGGACATACAGCACCTGCTTTGGATGCGGCGCACTGTCCATCTTTTTTCCTTCCCCGTCCAGAATCGCATCCACCCGGACTGCAAGGTTCCTGCCATCCGGCTTCATGACTTCAATCTGTTCCCCGGTGCAGAACTTATTGCGCTGTGTAATCCTGACAAGCCCCTGTGCGTTTCTTTCTTCTATAATGCCAAGATAAGAATAATTCTTTACATAATCGGCGCTGTCATACACCTGCGCTTCCTGCGACGGGCTTCCGTAAAAAAATCCAGTTGTAAACTGGCGGAACGTGCCGCTTGCAATCTGCTCCAGATACCAGGGCAGATTGTCTTCATACAGGGCTTCGGAACGGAAATAATCGTCAATGGCCCTGCGGTAGGTCCGCGCGACAGTCGCAATATAGAGCGCTGTTTTCATGCGGCCTTCGATTTTAAAGCTGTCAATTCCTGCCTTTACAAGGTCCGGGATATGTCCAATCATGCACAAATCCTTCGAATTAAAAATGTAAGTCCCGCGGTCGTTTTCATATACCGGCAGGTATTCCCCGGGCCTTTTTTCTTCCACAACCGCATATTTCCAGCGGCACGGATGCGTGCATTCTCCCTGGTTGGCGTCCCGGCCTGTAAAATAGCTGCTTAACAGGCACCTGCCGGAATAGGAAATGCACATGGCCCCGTGGACAAATACTTCCAGCTCCAGCTGCTGCGGAATATGGGAGCGCATTTCGCCGATTTCCTGCAGCGACAGCTCCCTGGCACAGACAACGCGCTTTGCACCCAGCCTGTGCCAGAACAGCAGGGACTCATAATTGGTATTATTTGCCTGCGTGCTGACATGCCGCTCAATATGCGGACAGGCTTCCATGGCAATGGAAAAGACACCCGGGTCTGAAATAATAAGCGCGTCCGGCCCGATTTCGCCGAGCTGGCAGAAATATTCCCGCACCCCGTCAAGGTCGCTGTTATGTGCAAAAATATTTGCCGTCACATACACCTTTGCGTGATGCTCATGCGCAAACCGGATGCCTTCTTCCATTTCCTGTAATGTAAAATTTTTTGCTTTGGCACGCAGCCCGAACGATTCCCCGCCGATATATACCGCATCTGCGCCATATATCACCGCAATTTTCAATACTTCCAGGCTGCCTGCCGGTACTAACAGTTCCGGACGTTTCATGCTGTGGCCTTTCTTAAATCTATTTGGTATTACATAATCCTGCTGCTGACGGTTATCCCATCCCCGACCGGCAGCACAGACGTCACAAGCTGTTCATGGTGCGTGAGCGCGTATAAATACTCACGCATGCGCCTGTGAATCGTGCGGTTGCGCCGGATAACGGCATACCTGGACTCAATAATATCCCCGTCCTGCAGGATATTGTCGGAAATAAGCATTCCGCCTGCTGCTAAAAGCCGCATGACCTCCGGCAGGAAATGAATATACTGCCCCTTCGCCGCATCCATAAAAATCAAATCATACGGCCCGGACAGCTGCTTTAGGACCACGCCGGCATCGCCTTCTAACAGCTCAATGTCATCCTGCATGCCCGCACGCCGGAAATTGGCCCGGGCAGCCGGAATCCTTTTTTCATAATTTTCTATTGTCGTAATTTTACAGTCCGCCGGATTGTATGTTTTCATCAGAATCGCCGAAAAACCGACCGCCGTGCCGACTTCCAGAATCTGCCGCGGCCTTTGCATGGCAAGAAACAGTTTCAGGCAGGACTGTGTTTCCTTCCTGATAACCGGCACATCCTGCCGCAGTGCTTCTGCTTCGATTTCTTCTAACAACTCTGTATTTCCGCTGTCCAGTGAATTGATATACGTCACGAATCTTTCATCAACAATCATTCTTTTTCCTGTTCCGGCTCCCCGGATTCTTCCCCGCTCATTATCTTCATCATTTCCTGCGACGTCATCGAGGAATTTAAAAGATAACGGCCCGGAACCAGTTTTTTGCTGTAGTCCGACAGCTTCAGCTGTATGACAAACAGCCATTTATCCCGTATCAGTCCTTTTTCTTCCAGAAGGCTCCCAATATCTGCATCACTCATGGAAGGCCTCACCTGTACCAGCCGCTCCCTGCCTTCTCCTTTTGTGACCGCAGGTTCTGTAAAAATCCGGTACCCATAGTCATACGAACGCAGCCCGAGCTGGTACATGCCATATATAATTACAAGAAATACCAGAACGGTGAAGCTGATGCTCACAAGCCTCATGACAATTTTGCTGACGCTCATAACCAGGTGTCCCTTCTTTCATGATAAAATCTGTATCAGCTTACGGGTCTGCCACAAATCCAAGGTCAAAATCGATATTCTGTACCAGCTCCCAGTTGATTTTCTGGAACAGCCTGCAGATGCCAAGCTCCGCATCCAGGTATTCGTTGACAAGCGGGTCCTTGCGCAGCTCCAGCCCTTCACGCTCCAGGCCGTCTACTTTTTCATACAGGGAACGCCCGTCTGCAAAATTCTGAACCTCGTAATTCTTCTTGCGGAATGCGTGAATCCGCTGCTCCAGCTCCGGCTGCTCATGCACTTTCCTGCGGATATCCTGGTAGCGCCTGTATTCGCTGCTTTCCCAGACTGCATGAACCAGGCCTGCCATGGCTTTTTCTACGGATTCCGCCTGCACCTGCTGGCTGTCCTGATTTTTCCATTCATCCATATGCTTCTCCCTGCCCCTGTCTGTCACTGTAATTTGCATTAAAGCCTTTTTATACTTCCATAATAATTGGAATAATCATCGGCCGGCGCTTCATCTCTTTCCAGACAAAATCGCCAAGCGCGTCCTTGATTTCTGTCTTGATTCTGCCCCAATCTGTAATATGCTTGTCCATGCAGGCCTGCATCGTGCCGTTTAACACATGCCTGGCCTCATCCATCAGGCTTTCCGAGCCCCGGACATAGACAAAGCCGCGGGAAACAATATCCGGCCCTGCAAGAACCATGCCGGAACCGCTTTCCAGCGTCAGCACAACGATAATAATGCCTTCTTCGGCCAGATGCTGCCTGTCCCTTAATACGATATTGCCGACATCCCCGACGCCGAGCCCGTCTACCATGACGTCCCCGACATGCACCCTGCCAGCGACCCTGGCGCTGTTATCATCCAATTCCAGCACATCCCCGGTCGTAAGCAGGAAAATATTGTCCTTAGAAACGCCCAGCTCCTCTGCAATTTTGGCCTGGGCCTTTAAATGCTTGTACTCCCCGTGCACCGGAATGGCGTATTTCGGATGCACCAGCGAATAAATCAGCTTGATATCCTCAATGCACGCATGCCCCGATACATGCACATCCTGAAAAATAACCTCGGCACCCTTCATCGACAGCTCGTTGATAATTTTCGTCACGGCCTTTTCATTGCCTGGAATCGGGCTGGAGCTTAATACAATCAAATCATTTGGCTTTATCGATACCTTGCGGTGCATTCCGCTTGCCATGCGTGACAAAGCGGCCATCGATTCGCCCTGGCTGCCGGTCGTTATCAGAACGGTCAGTTCATCCGGGTAATCTTTCAGCTGCTCAATATCAATCAGCGTATGCTCCGGTATATGAATATAGCCAAGCTCGGTCGCCGTGCTGATAATATTTACCATGCTGCGGCCTTCGATTACTACTTTTCTGCCGTGGTTATACGCACAGTTTATAATCTGCTGCACACGGTCTACATTTGATGCAAACGTAGACACGATAATGCGGTTTTGTTTATGGTCTGTAAAAATCGTGTCCAGCACTTTCCCGACTGTTTTTTCCGACATCGTAAATCCCGCACGCTCTGCATTTGTGCTGTCACACATCAGGGCAAGCACGCCCTTTTTCCCGATTTCGCCAAACCGCTGCAAGTCAATGGCATCCCCGAATACCGGCGTGTAATCCACTTTAAAGTCTCCGGTGTGTATGACAACGCCTGCCGGCGAATAAATGGCAAGCGCTGCTGCATCCTGAATGCTGTGGTTTGTCTTGATAAATTCGACCCGGAAACAGCCAAGGTTGATATGCTGCCCGTACTTGACGACTTTGCGCTTCACGACACGCATCAGGTCATGTTCACGCAGCTTATGCTCGATAATCCCGACCGTTAATTTCGTTGCATAGACCGGCACGTTAATTTCTTTCAGTACATAAGGAATCGCGCCGATATGGTCCTCATGCCCGTGGGTAATAAAAAACCCCTTTACTTTTTCAATATTATCTCTTAAATACGTAATGTCAGGGATTACGAGATCGATTCCAAGCATGTCGTCCTCTGGGAATGACAATCCGCAATCCACAACAATAATACTGTCTTCATATTCAAAGGCAGTAATGTTCATTCCAATCTGTTCTAATCCGCCCAATGGAATGATTTTTAATTTTGAATCCGTCACCTGCTATTCTCCTTATTATACCTGAATGTTCAGTTCATCGCCCATTAATTCTGAAAACACCCTGCCGACTGCTTCCATTTCCGTCTCGTCTTCCACAAGCTCAAGTTCCAGGGTTTCCTCGTTATTTTCATCTCTCTGTTCGGAAATGACCTTAAAGATATACCCTTCCGAATCCTGGTTCAGCTCCTGGGTTGCAAGCAGGTATTCCGTACCGTTTACCCTTGTCCGCTCTAATACAAAAAAGTCGGCAAACCCGTCCTGCTCCTCATCGTAAAAGGAGATTTTCTCATACATGGGTTCTCCCTGCATCATCTGTTCTGCTTGACGTAACATATCATCCATTTTTATTTCCCTTTCTTCATTTCCTGTTTGTCATAATTGTGTAATTTGTACTGCTTTGAACGATTAGTGCAGGGAATCCAGATATCCCTGCAGAATCAGGCATGCGGCAATCTTATCCACATATTCCTTCCGGTTTTCCCGGCGGACGCCGCAATCTATCAGAACCTGCCCTGCTGCTGCCGTTGTCAGGCGCTCGTCCCACAAAATCACCTCAAGGCCGGTTCTTTGTTCCAGCATCTGCCCAAATTCCTTTGTTTTTTCACAGCGTTCTCCCTGCGTATTGTTCATATTTTTTGGATAGCCGAGCACGATTTTTTCTGCTTCATATTCTGCGGCCAGCTGCGTGATGCGTGCCAGAGTCTGGCGGAGCTTTGCCGGGGATTTGCGGAAAATGGTTTCCACCCCCTGTGCTGTTACAAGCAGCGGGTCGCTGACCGCCACGCCTACTGTCTTCGACCCAAAATCCAGTCCCATGATGCGCATATGCCTGATACCCCCTGTTCGTTTACTGGAAATTTTCCCGGATATATTCTTTGAGGATTTCTTCTACCAGCTCATCACGCTCTACTTTCATAATCAGGCTTCTGGCATTGTTATGGCTTGTGATATAAGTCGGGTCCCCGGACATAATATACCCTACAATCTGGTTCAGCGGATTGTAGCCTTTTTCATTCAAAGAACGGTATACATGCTCCAGTACATCTTTTACCTGTATTTCCGGTTCCTTTTCTACCCTGAAAAATTGTGTGTTGCTTTTATCCTGCATAGTTCACGACCTCATTCCTGCTTCTTTTGTCTGCTTCATCCAAAGCATTACTGTTTTTATTTTAATATAACCGGCGTTAAAATTCAACCATAAGATAAACATCTCTTGTCAATTGTCCGGTAATTTTTCCCGTGGCAAAGCTGTTTGTGCGGTCTTTTTCTGATTTTACAGCTATTTTGACGTATTCTTTTGTATATCCGGTAAAATATTGTATTCCTTCGTATAAAAAAGGTTCTTCCAAAAGCACGCTTTTTACCTGCCCCGCAAACGTTTCCCGGTACCTTTCCGACATCTGTTCCCCAAGCTTTCGCAGCTGCGCGCCGCGCGCGGCCTTTACGGCTTCCGGCACCTGGCCGTCCATGTCTGCCGCTTTTGTGCCCGCTCTTTTCGAATACGGAAAGACGTGCATCCCGTACAGCTGTATGTTATCCAAAAACTGCATGGTCTGGCGGAATTCTTCTTCGGTTTCGCCCGGAAATCCGGTGATAACGTCCGTTGTAATCGCCGGATTGGAAAAATGCCTGCGCAAAATATCACAGCGGGCGGCATATTCTGCGGACGTATACCTGCGGTTCATGCGCTTTAATACGCTGTCGCAGCCGCTTTGCAGGGACAGGTGAAAATGCGGGCAGATTTTTTCCATTCCCGCAAGCGCAGCCGCAAATTCCTCTGTCACAATGCCGGGCTCTAAGGAACCCAGGCGGATGCGCGCTATCCCTTCGATGCGGCTGACTGCCTGCAAAAGCTCCAAAAGCCCCTGTCCGGACGGTTTTGCGGCATCGGTTCCATAGGAGCTTATATGGATTCCGGTCAGCACGATTTCACGGCATCCGCTGTCTGCAAGCCTCCCTGCTTCTGTGATAATTTCATCCGCATTCCGGCTGCGCACCCGCCCCCTCGCATATGGGATAATGCAGTAGCTGCAAAACTGGTTACAGCCGTCCTGGATTTTGAGAAACGCCCTTGTATGCCCTGCCTGGCGCGTAACGGTCAAAGGCTCGTACTCCGCAACGCCGTCGTTGATATCTTCCCAGTCTGTCAGCACCTTCGGGCTGTTTTTCTGCCGCTGGAACTGTTCTATCATGGATATGAGGTGCTGCTTTTTATTATTGCCCAGAATAATATCTGCAATTCCTTCCTTTGAAATCTCCGGCCCTTTTGCCTGGACATAGCAGCCTGCCGCGACAAGCAGCGCGCCGGGGTTCTGCCTGCGGGCGCGGTGGAGCATCTGCCTGGATTTGCGGTCCGCAATATTGGTCACGGAGCAGGTATTAATCACATACACGTCTGCTTTTTCATGAAAATCCACGATTTCATATCCCGCTTCTTCTAAAAGCTGCTGCATCGCTTCGGTTTCGTAGGCATTGACTTTGCATCCTAAATTATGGAGCGCTGCTCTTTTCATATTTTTTACTCTTTTCTTTTCCATATATTGACATTTCCAAATAAAACCGTTACTATAATGCGTGAAAGGTTATCATCCGATATATTTTTCGATTATCTGAACACCATTATTAAGGAGGTATATAACCATGAAGACTGTACAGATTTCCTTAAATTCTATCGATAAGGTAAAATCATTTGTAAATGCGATTACTCAGTTTGATTATGATTTCGACTTAATTTCCGGCAGGTATGTGATTGATGCAAAATCCATTATGGGCATCTTCAGCCTGGACCTGTCAAAGCCGATTGAGCTGGCGATTCATGCAGAAGCTGATGTAGATGCCATTTTAGATGTTATCAAGCCATACCTTGCAGAATAAAGCAGAAAAAGGCAGCGCAAAATAAACCAGACTGCCAGAAAGTGCCGGTGCCCGCCGGCACTTTTTTACTGCCTGGCATTTCAGGCTTCCACACGGATAACCTCCACTGTCTCCACTGCCTGTCGGAAAAGCGCATCGATTTTTTCCTGCAGATGCGTCTCTGATTTCTGTATGGATTTCAGGTTTGGCTTTGTCACCGGATGCCTGGACACAAATATCGTGCAGCAGTCTTCAAACGGGAGAATGGATGTTTCATATGTCCCGATTTTCAGCGCAATATCAATAATATCCTGCTTGTCAAACCCAATCAGCGGACGGTACACCGGCATGGTACAGGCTTCGTCGGTTACGGCCAGCGACTGCATCGTCTGGCTGGCTACCTGTCCGATGCTCTCCCCGGTAATCAGGCCCAGGCTCTCACCTTCCCGTGCAAAATGCTCTGCCAGCTTCATCATATAGCGGCGCATCAGAATCGTAAGCTGGTCATGCGGGCATTTATCGTATATATACAGCTGGATATCCGTAAAATTCACAATATGAAGGCGCACCGGCCCGGCATACACCGATACCGCTTTTGCAAGGTCTATGACCTTCTGTTTTGCCCGCTCGCTCGTATAAGGCGGCGCATGGAAATATACCGCGTCGATTTTCACGCCCCGCTTTGCTATCATATAGCCGGCAACCGGGCTGTCAATGCCGCCGGACAAAAGCAGCATGGCCCTGCCAGCCGTTCCGACCGGCATTCCGCCAGGCCCTGGAATCGTCCGGGAATAAATATTAATCTGGTTTCTGATTTCCACATGCAGCGTCACCTGCGGATGATGCACATCGACCTTTAACTGCGGATAGGCTTCCAGCAGGCGTTCACCCAGTGCGGCGCTGACTTCCATGGATTCCATCGGGTAATTTTTCCTCGCGCGCCTTGTGACAACCTTAAACGTAACGTCCAGCCGTTCAAATGCGTCCGCGGCATAGCGGATAACCGTCTGTGCAAGCTTTTCAAAGCCCTCGTCTTCGGTCAGCACAACCGGGCAGATGCCTGCAATGCCAAATACATGGGTCAGTGCTTCAACGGCTTCGTCAAAGTCAAATTCCCCATGGGCCAGCACATAGACCCTGCCATTTTCCCTGCGCACGGTAAACTCGCCGTCTGCGCGCTTCAGGGCATTCGCCGTCTGGCTGACCAGCGTGTCTTCAAAAATATGGCGGTTTTTTCCCTTGATGCCGATTTCCGCATATTTAATCAAAAATGCCTGATACATAATCGTTCCTTTCTATATAGAATACCGATGCACGCCCGGCTGCGTGCCTGCATAGCCTGGCACACCCGGCTGCCTTTCTGCATGCCTGCATGGCCTGGCACACCCGGCTATCTTCTTACATACCTGCGCAGCCGCGGTACTATTTCTGCGAGCTTTGCAGCCGCATAATCAATTTCTTCTGCCGCTGTATATACGCTGAAGCTGAACCGCAGCGTACTGTCTGCCAGTTCCGGCTTCAGCTTCATGGCCTGCAGTGTCTGTGACGGCGCACGGTGGTTTGAAGCACAGGCAGAACCGGCCGATACATAGATGTTATATTCTTCCAGTGCATGGAGCAGCACTTCGCTGCGGACCCCTTCTATGGACAGGCTGACGATATGCGGGGCACTGTCACGGCCGGTGCGCCCGTTCACCGTCACGCCTTCCAGGCAGGCGGTCTTTTCGAGAAAACGGTCTTTCAGGCTGTACAGATGCGCGGTTTTTTCTTCCAGGCCCTCATAAGCTTCCTTTGCCGCTTCCCCAAGCCCTGCAATGCCCGGCACATTATGCGTGCCGGAACGCATGCCGGACTGCTGGCCGCCGCCAAAGGACAACGGGGTGATTTTTGTCTTTTCCCTGATATATAAAAAGCCGACGCCCTTCGGGCCATGGATTTTATGGCCGCTGACCGATAACAGGTCAATGCCTTCTTTTTTCGGACGGATGCGCATTTTGCCATACGACTGGACGGCATCGGCATGCACGAGCGCTGCCGGATTTATCTGGCGGACAATCGATGCCGCTTCTGCGACCGGCTGCAGCGCCCCTGTCTCGTTATTGGCCTGCATAATCGAAACAAGCACGGTCTGGCCATTCACGGCTTCCCGCAGGCTGTCCAGCAAAAGGATGCCGTCCTTATCCACCGGAAGGTATATGACCTCAAATCCCTGCTTTTCGAGATAAGCCATCGTATTGCGGACAGACGAATGCTCCACCTGGGTTGTGATAAGCCGGTTCCCGCTGCGCCGGTTTGCCATCGCAGCCCCAATCAGCGCCAGGTTATTGGACTCTGTTCCCCCGGATGTAAAGATAATTTCCTTTTCAGAAACCCGCAGCGTCCTGGCAATTTCTGCTGCCGCTTTCCTGACATGTGCTTCGGCTTCCATGCCTTTTTTATGCAGGGAAGAAGGATTTCCGTAATCACAGTCCATCATCCGCAGCACGGTCTCCTGCACGCGCCTGGAACAGCGGGTTGTTGCCGAATTGTCTAAATATGCTTCCATGCCTGTCTATGCCTTTCCTGATACAATACTTTTATCCTGCAGTATTTCTATCATGTAATTGATGAATCAATACTTTTATCCTGCCCTGCTGTTTTTTCTGCCTCTGTTTCCAGATGCAGCATCAGCGCGGACATGATGGCAATGGCTGCCGTATCGGTGCGCAGGATTCTGCGCCCGAGCGAAATTACCTGCATCTGTCCGCGCAGCGCGCCGATTTCTTCTTCTGCAAAGCCGCCTTCCGGCCCGATAAATACGCTGATGCTTTCTCCCGGGCAGATGCCTGCAAGTGCCCCTGCCGTCTGCTTCATTCCGCGCTCATTTTCGTATGGCACCAGGCAGCGGTCGCACTGCCTGGCATAAGCGGCCGCTTCCCCAAAATTCATGACCGGGTGGATTTGCGGAATACGGCTGCGCTTGGACTGCTTGGCCGCGCTTTCGGCAATGGCCTGCCAGCGCTTCTGCCTGGCCTGTGCCTTTTTTTCATCCAGCTTTACGACGCAGTACTTCATGGCAACCGGAATGATTTCGTGCACGCCCAGCTCCACAGCCTTTTGAATCACATATTCCATGCGCTCTCCCTTTGGAAGCGCCTGAAACAGGTATATTTCACTGGGAAGCTCTGTGCCTGCAATGTCCGAATCCAGAATGTCCAGCTGCACAAACGCATCGGTCATTTCCAGCACGCTGCACAAAAAGCTGCGCCCGCTCCGGCTGCTGATGCGCACCTGCTCACCCATCTTCAGGCGCAGGACATTTTTCATATGGTTCACATCCGGCCCGGTAATGGTAATAAAATCTTTTCCAATCTGTGCGTCATCCGCAAAAAACTGGTACATGCCTTATCCTTCCTGCAGTGGCTTTTGCACGGTAATGCTGACCCATTCACCCTGAACATTTGTTTCAAGTACTGCAAAGCCTGCCTGTTCTAACGCCGCGCGCACTTCCTGCTCCTTAAAATCAATAATGCCGGATGTAATGAAAATGCCGCCCGGCTTCAGGCACGGCTGTAAAACCGGTGCCATTGGAATAATGACGTCTGCCAGAATATTTGCCACTATAATATCATACGGCGCAGCTGCTTCCTGCCTTTGCAGCTGTCCGTCTTCTAACAGGTTTCCGGTATAAAAATGCCAGCGTGTTTCGTCCAGATGGTTCAGGCGCATATTTTCTTCTGCCGAGACAGCACAGTTTTCATCTATGTCAATGCCGTTTACGCTGGCCGCACCCAGCTTTAACGCTGCAACGGACAAAATCCCGCTGCCGCAGCCCACATCAAACACCCGCACCGCAGGGCTTTCCGGTGCCTGGATATATTTTTTCAGCTGGCGGATGCACAGCTGGGTCGTTTCGTGCTTTCCGGTACCAAACGAAATGCCGGGCTCGATTTCTATAAGTATTTTGCCGGTATCATCTGCCTTTAATTCTTCCCAGGCCGGTTTGATTAAAATATCCTCTATCGTAAAAGACTGAAAAAACTGTTTCCAGTTATTCATCCAGTCTGCGTCCTCGGTCTGCCCCTTTGTAATCTGTGCCGTGCCGATATCCACATACGGCTCCTGCTTCATCGCGGCAAGCGCATCCTGTACATCCTGAATCAGCCCCTCATGATTCTGCCCGGCTTCGAGGTAAAAACTCACCCGGCTCGTCCCGTCATCCGGCGGCAGCTGCGGCGGGAAATCAATAAACATGCTCCCTGTTTCTTCTTTTGTCAGTGGCACATTGTTTTCTATTTCCACGCCTTCAATGCCCAGGCCGCTTAACATGGCGCTGATAATATCTTCTGCAGCCGTAGTTGTAGCAATTGTATACTTATCCCATTTCATAGCTTCATCCTTTTCCTGTCCTGTTCCGGTTACTCTTTCCCGGCTTGTCCTTTTTCCTGCATCTGTTCAAGCAGCCTCTGGTATTCGCGGTTGATTTCCTGAATGGCATCGGTATCGCCGCATTTATTGTCCGGGTGGTATATTTTCAGCAAATCCTTGTAACGCTTTTTCAGCGAGCCGGGACTGTTCACCCCTGCAAAAAACATGGCTCCGTGTACCGAAGCCGGTTTTGTACGGATATCCTCTTTCTGATAGGCATCAACCTGGTCGTAAAAGCTTTTTTTCTGTTCAAACTGCTTCTTTTCTTCTGCCAGCCGGTATAATTCCCCTTCCAGAATCTGGCGCTTCATTTCCAGCAGATGCTCCTCATGCTTTTTTCTTGTTTCCTCAAACTCCTGCTGGCGGTGAAAATGCGCTTTTTCCACATTCAGCTTAATGCGCTCCTGCTCCATCTGGCGGGTCTGTCTGCGCAGGCTCTGCTTATTGTTTTCGATACGCTCTGTTTCCTGCACCCGCCACATTTCAAACTCATGCTGCATCTGTATGATTCTTTCTGAATTCTGCCTGTCCGTGGCTTTTTTCACAGCCTGCTGTACCTTGGACTTATTCTGCTGCGCTTTCGGCTTATGCATCATATTTGGCTTTGACATTCCACTATCTCTCCTGCATATGCTGATACAGCCGCACAGACCTTCGTCCGGCAGCTGCCATTTCATTGCCATTTTCCTGTCCCTTATTTTCGCTAATATTGAAACAAAATACAAGTGTTTCTAAGATGAAAATTAATTTTTCTACATTTTTCACAACTGCATATGCCCGTTTGGGCCGTTTTTCTGTACGCATTGGCAAAAAATATGCAAAAACAGGGAGCCACATACGGACTCCCTGATATCCTGCAGATGTTCCAGGCTTTTTCGCACTCCGGCATGCTGCAATGCTGCTGCCTTTGTTAAATATCCTCCAGCGCATCCTTGAATTTATCCATAAACCGCTTGCCCTTGCTCTTTTTGCCGCCGGAAGAAGCCGCTCCGTTCTGGTTCTTTAAAGAATTGCCGCTTAACTCGTCATACCTGCGCAGTGCTTCTTTTGCATCTGCATTCAGTTCCTTCGGCACCTGTACCACAAGCGTTACATACTGGTCGCCCCGCACGCTCTTATTGCGCAGTGACGGCACGCCCTTGCCCCTGAGCCGGATCCTGGTATCGGTCTGTGTCCCGGCCTTGACGTTATACAGCACATCCCCGTCAATCGTATTGATGCGGATTTCCCCGCCAAGCGCTGCCTGTGCAAACGAAATCGGCGCTGTGGAATAGATATTCATATCCTGGCGCTGGAATATCGGATGTGCCGTAATCAGCACTTCGACAAGCAGGTCGCCCCTCGGGCCGCCGTTGACACCCGGCTCTCCCTTTTCACGGATGCGCACGCTCTGCCCGCTGTCAATGCCCGCCGGAATACTGACGGCAATCTTTTTCCTGCTGGAAATATAACCGTTTCCATGACAGTCCGGACATTTGTCCCGTACCATTTTTCCCGTACCATGACAGTCCGGACAGGTCTGGACATTCTGCACCATTCCAAACAGCGACTGCTGCGTAAACATAACCTTGCCCTTGCCGCCGCACTTTGTGCAGGTCTCAGGCGAAGTACCAGGCTTTGCACCGCTTCCATGGCACTTCGGACAGTCATCTTTTAATACCAGCTCCAATTCCTTCTCGCACCCGAATACGGCTTCCTCAAACGAAATCCGCACGCTGGCGCGCACATTGGCGCCTTTCATCGGCCCGTTGCTGCTGCGCCTTGCACCGCCGCCGAAAAAGTCCCCGAAGATATCTCCAAAGATATCCCCAAAATCCATGCCGGAAAAATCAAATCCGCCAGCGCCGCCACCGCCGCCTTCAAACGCGGCATGCCCGAACTGGTCATACTGCCTGCGCTTTTCCGGGTCGCTTAAAATGGCATAGGCTTCCGAAGCTTCCTTAAATTTTTTCTCCGCATCCTTATCACCAGGATTCATGTCAGGATGGTATTTTTTCGCAAGAACACGGTATGCTTTTTTAATTTCTCCGTCTCCGGCATTTTTTGCTACCCCAAGAACCTCGTAATAATCTCTTTTCTGCTCTGCCATAATTTTTCCCCTGCCTGAATTGTAACCTTCTAAACGGTAACCTTTCGTCTTCCCGGTTACACCTGAACATTATGTTAGCGCCGTACCTGCCAGCATTCCAGGCAGATACGGCTTGTTATCATGAAACCTGTAATTGTTTTATACTTCCTTAAAGTCTGCGTCTACAACGTCATCTTCCGGTGCGCCGGCATCTGCTGCGCCGCCTGCTGCTCCTGCAAAATCCGACGGATTCGGGCCGGCTCCGGCTGCACCGCCTGCTGCCTGCGCATTTTCATACATCTTTGCGAATACCTTCTGTGCGCTTTCGGTCAGTTTTTCCTTGGCAGCCTTGATTTCATCCACCTGCGATTCGGTCATATTTTCCGCCTGCGGATTTGCTTCCAGCAGTGCCTTTAATGCATTTATATCTGCCTCTACAGCTGCCTTGTCAGCCGCATCAAGGCTTGCACCGACTTCTTCGAGTGCTTTTTCGGTCTGGAATACAAACGCATCTGCGTCATTTCTTGCGTCAATGGCTTCCTTGCGCTTCTTATCCTGTGCTTCGTATTCTGCTGCTTCCTTGACAGCCCTGTCGATTTCGTCGTCAGACATATTCGAGCCGGCAGTAATTGTGATATGCTGCTCCTTGCCTGTTCCAAGGTCTTTTGCAGATACGTTTACAATGCCGTTTGCATCGATATCGAAGGTAACCTCAATCTGCGGAACGCCGCGGCGTGCCGGCGGGATGCCATCCAGGCGGAACTGTCCGAGGGACTTGTTATCCCTTGCAAACTGCCTTTCGCCCTGTACCACGTTAATATCAACCGCTGTCTGGTTATCTGCTGCCGTTGAGAAAATCTGGCTCTTTTTCGTAGGAATCGTTGTGTTGCGCTCAATCAGCCTCGTTGCAACGCCGCCCATGGTTTCAATGGATAAGGAAAGCGGGGTAACGTCCAGAAGCAGGATTTCGCCTGCGCCTGCATCTCCTGCCAGCTTGCCGCCCTGGATGGAAGCACCGATTGCCACGCATTCATCCGGGTTTAAGCTCTTATTCGGCTCTTTGCCTGTAATCTGTTTTACTTTATCCTGAACAGCCGGAATACGGGTGGAACCGCCTACCAGCAGTACTTTTGTAATATCCCCGTTTGTAAGGCCTGCATCCTTTAATGCATTCTGTACCGGAATGGCTGTGCGCTCTACCAGGTCCCTGGTCAGCTCGTCAAATTTTGCCCTGGTCAGGTTCATGTCAAAATGCTTCGGGCCTTCCGGTGTCGCGGTAATAAACGGAAGGTTGATATTGGTTGTCGTAGCAGAGGACAGCTCTTTTTTTGCCTTCTCAGCTGCTTCCTTCAGCCTCTGCAGCGCCATTTTATCATTGGATAAGTCTACGCCTTCCGCTGCCTTGAATTCAGCAATCATCCAGTCGGTAACCTTCTGGTCAAAGTCATCGCCGCCCAGCCTGGTATCACCGTTGGTAGCCAGTACTTCGATAACGCCGTCACCGATTTCGATAATGGACACATCAAACGTACCGCCGCCTAAATCGTATACCATGATTTTCTGCTCGCTCTCGTTGTCAAGGCCGTATGCAAGCGCTGCGGCTGTCGGCTCGTTGATAATACGCTTTACTTCCAGGCCGGCAATTTTGCCCGCATCCTTGGTAGCCTGTCTTTGCGCATCGTTGAAATAAGCAGGCACGGTAATGACTGCATCGGTTACCTTTTCCCCGAGGTAGCTTTCTGCATCTGCTTTCAGCTTCTGTAAAATCATTGCTGAAATCTGCTGCGGGGAATATTTTTTATCTTCAATCATCCGGCCACGGTCGGTACCCATGTCCCTTTTGATGGAAATAATCGTCTTTTCTGCATTGGTTACTGCCTGGCGCTTTGCCGGCTCGCCAACAAGGCGCTCGCCTGTCTTTGTAAATGCCACGATAGAAGGTGTTGTTCTGGCGCCTTCCTGGTTTGCGATAACGGTCGGCTTGCCGCCTTCCATAACAGCCACGCAGCTATTTGTTGTTCCCAGGTCAATCCCGATAATCTTGCTCATGATTCATTCCTCCTAAATAATCTATATAATCAATAATTTTATGCTCCTCAGGCTTCCTGCTTCTTAGCTTACCACGGCAACCATGCTGTGGCGTACCACGCTGCCGCGGTAAGTATAGCCTTTTTGCAGCTCCTGTGCGATGATGCCGGACTCGTATTCTTCACTCTCGGTCTGCATGACCGCATTGTGAAGGTTCGGGTCAAATTCTTTGCCGACTGCTTCAATCGGCTTTACGCCGGCTTCTTCTAACATGGTCATCATCTGCTTGTATATTTTATTCATGCCGTCCACAAATGCATCTTCCTGGCTGTCTTCCGGCACGGCTGCAAGCCCTCTTTCAAAATTGTCCACGACCGGAAGCACCTTTTCAATAATGCTTTTCGCGCCGATTTCATACATCTGGCTCTTTTCCTTTTCCGTGCGCTTGCGGAAATTGTCAAATTCGGCCATCTGGCGTTTTACCTGGTCGGTCAGTTCTTCTATTTTCTCGTCTTTTTTATCTTTTTTCTTATTTTTCTTAAAAAAGCCCTTTTTTTCTGCTTTTTCCGCATTGCCGGATTCTTCCCCGGCAGCGTCCTTATCATCCTGCGGTTCTTCTGTGTCATCCTCATCCGCAGCAGCCTGGCTGTCTGGCTCTGCCCCGGCAGTCTGCGCATCCTGCGTTTCTGTTTCCGGCATTTCAGATTCTGCTGACATGCCCCCGTCCTGCATATCCCCTTCTATATGAATCTGGCCATCTGTTTCCGGATGTTCTGTTTCCTGGCTTCCTGCCTTTTTTTCCATTTGATTTTCCACGCGTAATGCTCCTTTCTATTTTAACCGCCTGCCGGTTTTTCATCCTTATGATAAATAATATCCAATTGTTTCTTTATATTTTTCAGATTATGCAAAACCCTTTCATAATCCATGCGTTTCGGGCCGATAATGCCAATCATTCCGGTAACGCCTTCGCCCAGCTCATAGGCTGCTGTTACGACGCTGCAGTCCTTCATCGTCTTAATCGGGCTTTCGTCCCCGATATATACCTGGATTCCGGTGCCCGGCCCGCGGTTTTCCAGCTTGTCGGTAATCATATTTGCAAGCATCTGCTTTTCTTCAAACGCGGATATAAATTCGCTTGCCTTTTCGGAATTGCTCAGCTCCGGGTATTTAAAAATATTGGTAGCACCGCTTGTATAAATCTGCAGGTCCTCGTCCTCGCCAAGCGCCTGCGCCACAGCGTCGAGCACATCGGCTGCCAGGCTGCTGTATGCCCCGGCCTGGTCTTTTAACGCCGCTATCGTGCCAAGGTTAATCTGCTCGAGCGAGAGCCCGTTTAAGCTTGTATTCAGAAGAATGTTCATCTTCAAAAGCTGCTCGTCATTTAACGCTTCGTCCACTGCGAGCATTTTGTTTTTGACAACATTTCCTTCCAGCACAATGACACATAAAAGCTGCCCGGCATCCACGTTTGAAAGCTGGATGAATTTAAGCTTCCTGTGATGATACTGCGGCCCGGTAATCATGGCTGCATATTCGGTATTGTTTGCCAGCAGCTTTGCAACGCTTTTTAATACCTTTTCCATCTTTTCGGTATGCTCGATTACAAAATTCTGCATATCGCTGATTTCCTGATTTTTTTCCGCAATCAGGTTATCCACATAAAACCGGTAGCCTTTGTCCGAAGGAATCCGCCCGGCCGACGTATGCGGCTGTAAAATATAGCCAAGCTCCTCCAAGTCTGACATTTCATTACGAATGGTTGCAGAACTTAAATGCAGGTCTGTGTACTTTGAAATTGTCCTGGAACCGACTGGTTCGCCTGTATCTAAATAGTTCTTGATTATGGCCTTTAAAATCTTGGTCTTTCTTTCGTCAAGCCCTTCTATCACAAGTACACTCATCGCCTTTCTGTCTTGTATTTACATGATATCTGCGCCGCAGCTTCCAATAGGATTTTCTGTTTTGTTAGCACTCATTTGGTTAGAGTGCTAATATCGATATGACTAAGATAACACTACCGATTTTCTTTGTCAACCTGTTTTTGCAAATTCTTTCAAATAATTTGTGAATATTTTATAAACTGCATCCTGCCAAAAAAAGCTGCCTTTTAACCGAACGAATCGCAGGCAGCTTTTTTTGCACAAAGTCCATATCACATATCGGAAAAACGCATATTCTGCACGTAAATATCCGGAAAGTCCGGCTCGTTCTCCAGCCAGATATTCCGTCCCCTGGCGCGGATCCGTTCCAGCTCTCCTGCACAGGCCGGGTCTGTCAGAAACGCCGCCGCTCCTTTCAGGCTTGTATTGCCGCAGGATATGACCCTGTCCGTCCATTCCGGCGGAAACAGGCCGATGGCAGCTGCGGTTTGCGCAGACAGGTAATACCCGAATCCGCCGGCCAGATACACCCGCTGCGGCCCTTCCGAAACGGGCCTGCCGGATATTTCCCGGTACTTTCTTTGCAGGATTTCAATACCCGCGCGGACAGCTGCTTTTGCCATCTGGATTTCCCGGATGTCTGCCTGCGTAAGGCGGATGGCGGTGCCGTCTTCCCGTTTTGCGAGCAGCATGCCGGATGCAGAAAGCTCTGGTGCAAGCAGCCCTTCCGCATTAAGCAGCCCTTCCTTTAAGAGCGCAGAAACCGCTTCCAGCGCTCCTGTCCCGCAGATGCCGCAGGGTTTTTTCTGTCCGACGGTCTGTACCCGCACCCTGTGATATAAATAAGAAACGTTCGAGACAGCTCCCGGCATGCCCGGCATGCCGCAGCTTAAGCTGCCGCCCTCAAACGCCGGCCCGGCCGGCGCAGATGCGCTTACGAAACCATCCCTGCTGCCGTACACAAGCTCCCCGTTCGTCCCCAGGTCAGCGAAAAATGCCGTCTCCCCTTCCGGCATCTGCCAGAAGCCGCTGCTGTATAAACCGGCTGTAATGTCCGCTCCGAGAAAAGCCGACATGCCGGGCAGCAGATACACCCTGCAGCCCAAAAGAGGCGCGGGGCCCGCAAACAGCTGCGCATAATCCAGGCTTTCCAGCTCCAGGCTTACAGGCTCAAACGGAGCCTGCCCAAGCTTTTCACACGAATACCCGCGCAAAAGATGCAGCATCACGGTATTTGCGGCAATTGCAATCCGCGTGACCCTGCCGGAACCGTCCAGCGCTTTAAACAGCGTGCCAAACAACTGTTCCATATCCCTGCAGATGCATTCCTGCAGCTGCTTTTGCTTTCCCTCATTGGAAGCCTGTATGCGTGAAATCACGTCTGCACCGTATGCCCTCTGCGAATTGACAGAGGATGCCTGCGCCACAGACTTCCCGGATGCATCCAGCAGCACTGCTGCAAGCGTTGTGCTGCCAAGGTCAGCGGCAATACAATATTCCGTGCTTTCCCTCAAGGAATTCTGTCCGCCATCCGGTTCCTGCTTACACGTATCACTGCTGTCCGGTACCTGCATTCGCGCAGAGCCATCATCTGGTGCCTGTTTTTGCATATCACCGCTGTCCGGTACCTGTATCTGGGCATATCCGCTGTCTGGTACCTGGACTTTCATGTCCCCGTAAATCTGCACCCGGCAGGCCAGGCGGTACCCCTGCCCTGTTTCTTCGGCACTCAAAAAACGCCGCTCATCATCCGTGACCGGCGTCTTTGCCTGCAAAAGGCGTACCCTGCATTTCCCGCACGTCCCCCTGCCGTTACAGGCAGCTTCCAGCATAATCCCGTGCTTTCTGCAAAGCTCCAGCAGATTTTCACCAGCATCTGCCGCAGCTGCCCGAATCCTGATTCCCTGTTCTGTATAAAACTGAACCTGATACTGTATGCCGCTTCACTCCCTTCCCTTTCACGGTTTTATCCAGGAAAAATCAATGACAAGCCCTTCCAGGACACTGGATGTGACGGCATCCGAAAAGGCATATTCTTTTACCGTTTCATGCCTGAAATCATAAACCGTCAGGCGGTTCTTATCCCAGTCTGCTATCCAGTATTCCAAAACCCCGGCCCTTCGGTACAAAAACAGCTTTTTATAATAATCCATCATACGGCTGGAAGGCGACACAATTTCAATAATCCAGTCAGGCGCTCCAAAGCAGCCTCTGCCTGTCAGCTGTTTTTCATCACATATAACACTGATGTCCGGTTCCAGATAGGTCCTGTCATCCGCATCCAGAAACACCGCAAAAGGAGCCGCAAAAGCTTCGCACCTGCCATTCTTTTTCCGGATAAAATTATAAATTTCATTATGCAGGTATGCAGAAATCCGCTGATGGAGCATATCCGGAGCTGCCATCATATACAGCCTTCCATCTATCAGTTCTGCCCGCCTGCCGTCCGGCAGGCTGTAAATATCCTGTATCGTATGCTCACGAAGCAATTCCGCCGCATCCATATTCCTGCTATCCCTGTTCCCTTTCTGCCCCGGATTAAATGCTGCATTCAGCTGCCGGTTCCGGCTGGGAGACGGATGCCATCGTCTCTGATACGTCCACGATTTCAGGCGCACCCGGCCCGGCTTCGGCATTTTCCGCTGTTTCCTGCGGGTCTGCATAATCTTTTTCTTTTTTCTCGCCCCAGAGCGAATCGTATTTTTCCCGTTTCTGGCGCTGTATCATGGCACCGATATTTTTTGCGACCTGGTAAAGGTCCATGCTGAATTCCATCAGCTTTTTTTCGTCAGACCCCGGAACAATCGCGCCTTTCATAAGGCGGCGCGCCACTTCCATGATTTTTGCCATTTCCTGGGCATTTTCCTGCGACGCATCCTTCTGCTGCTTTGCCACTTCTGCATTCCAGTATGCGAAATAGCGGTCTGAGAGCTGTTTTAAATACTCCTGGTATTCGTCTTTCTTTTCGTCCAGCGCCTCCAGGTTCAGCTCAAGCGTGGCAGCTTCCTGCTCGTCCTTTTCTTTCGTCTCCGGCGAATATTTCATCCGCTTTTTCACTTCTTCCAGCTGCTTTGCAAGAACCGAACGCTGCGACTGGTATGCCTGCACCTGGCCCCGGTATGCCTGCTGTGCTTCCCCGATTTTCATGACGGCCACTTCCTTCCATGTATTTGACTTGTATGCTGCAACTCTATATACATTCATATCGGACTTTTTCCGGAAAATCAACAGCAGGGCCGGCCTGTGTTTTTCAAAATCCGGGACGCGGCTACTGCCAGGCATCCTGCGCCGCTACATTCTGCGAAATCCCTTCCTGCCGTGTCCTGTCTTTGGAAGGCTCCAGCCGTCCTGCTCATCCAGGCTGCGGAACTCCTTCCTGCTGCGCCCTGCCTTCGGAAGGCTCCACATCCCCGGCGCAATCAGCGTCAGCACCGGAAACAGCTCCAGGCGCCCGACTAACATGTCAAACATCAGCACGATTTTGGAAAATACGCTGTACCCGCCAAAATTCCCGGACGGCCCGACCACATTCAGCCCCGGCCCGATATTGTTCAGCGTCGCAAGCACCGCCGTCAGGTTTGTCGTCATGTCAAAATTATCAATGCTGATAAGCAGCACCGAAAGCAGCACGACAAACACATAGACCGTCATATAGCAAAGCGCCGTCTTTACGACACTGTCCGGCACCCGCCTTCCATTCAGGCTGACCTTCTGGACGCTTCTTGGATGCGACATGCTTAAAAGCTCGTTTCTGGCTGCGCGCGCAACAATTAAAAGGCGCGATACCTTAAAGCCGCCCCCGGTGCTTCCCGCACAGGCCCCCATAAACATCAGGAGAACGAGAATCGTTTTGGACAGCTCCGGCCAGAGGTTAAAATCCGCCGTTGCAAACCCCGTGCTGCTCACAATCGTAGCTACCTGAAACAAAGCGGTGTGGAACGCTTCCCAGATGCTGTGAAAGCCGCCCCGGATGTTAAACGCAATGACTCCCGCGGAAAGAAATACAACCACAAGAAAACACTGCACTTCCGTATTCTGGAGCAGCGCTTCCTTCGGCTTGCGTATAAGCAGCAGGTAATACGTGTTGAAATTGAGGGCGCACAGCAGCATAAATACAATAATAATGACCTGAACCGCCCAGCTGTAGGAAGCAATGCTGGAATTTAACAGTGCAAACCCGCCCGTCCCGACGGTAGAAAACGTCAGTGTCAGCGCTTCATACAGGGACAGACCTGCAAGCATCAGTGCAGCTGCCTCCACAGCCGTAATGGCCAGATATATTTTATACAGAATCAAAGCAGTCTGGCGGACCTTCGGCACGAGCTTTCCGACTGACGGCCCCGGGCTTTCCGCGCGCATCAGGTGCATATTGGAATTGCCGGACAGCGGAAGGACTGCCATCAGAAACACAAGCACGCCCATGCCGCCG
>CAJTSV010000019.1:46593-46803 GCA_910579075.1 uncultured Eubacterium sp. | reverse complement strand
ATCTGAATATACCAAATCAGGAACTAATGGAAAAATTTCAGAGGGTTCTGGAACGGGACAGCATGGGGAGGTAAAAGAGATTGTGGAAATCTCCAGGAAAATGCTGGAAGCAACGCTTGCCATGGATGAAAAAACAGTGGCGCAGATACTGGAAGCTGTGCATGACCCATTCGCGAAGCGAATTTAAGATGGATTTGTGAAGGTTACTGG
>CAJTSV010000019.1:28858-46566 GCA_910579075.1 uncultured Eubacterium sp. | reverse complement strand
CATAATATGGCAGCTTGCGGTCTTGCATTTTATTTCCAGAATTGCTATAATATATTTGCCGCTTTAAAGCGCAAAAGAATTTCAAAGGAGCAGCAGTAACATGAAAAATAAGTCAGATGAACAAAATGCCGGCCTGCCAGCTTGTGACGGGCAGATACTGGAAGATGGGAAAATGCAGGCGTGCAGCCTGTTTGATTATAATATCGTGCTGATTGGCTTTATGGGAAGCGGAAAATCGACGATATCGGGCTGCCTGAGCCAGATGCTTGGGATGGAAACCGTGGAAATGGACCAGATTATTTCCAGACGGGAAGGCATGAGCATATCGGAAATTTTTGAGGTACATGGAGAGGAATATTTCCGGAACCTGGAAACAGGCCTTTTAATAGAAATGCAGTCCAAAAAAAATGTTATCATTTCCTGTGGCGGCGGCACCCCGATGCGGGAAAACAATGTGGCGGAAATGAAGAAAAACGGAAGGGTTGTGCTTTTGACGGCAAAGCCGGAGACGATTTACGAACGCGTCAAAGACAGCCATGACCGGCCCCTTTTGGAACATAACAAAAACACGGCGTTTATTTCGCAGCTGATGGAAAGCCGCAGGGAAAAATACGAGGCAGCAGCCGACCTTATTCTTGAAACAGACGGAAAAGACAGGCTGGCTGTCTGCAGGGAGATGGTACAAAAGCTGCTGGAGCTGGATAAAGCCGCTGCGCAGGCGTAAACGTTTCTGCTGCGGTACTGAAAAATCCAGGCAGAATACAGACAGGGGGTATCAGGATGAATCCGGTAGTAGTCAGGAATGTCAGAATCGGCGAAGGAATTCCGAAAATCTGTGTGCCGGTTACAGGAGTTACAAAAGAGGATATCATCAGGGAAGCACAGTCATGTACAGGGATTCCTGCAGATATTGTGGAATGGCGTGCAGACTGGTTTGAACATATTTTTGATATGGATAAAACAATGGAAGTGCTGGAAAGGCTGCGGACTGTGCTTGGACAGACGCCGCTTTTGTTTACGTTCCGCACCAGCAGGGAAGGCGGGGAAAAGCCCATGGAACCGCAGGCATATGCAGCCCTGAACAAAGCAGCAGCCCGGTCAGGCTATACAGACCTGGTGGATGTGGAAGCATTTACCGGGGACGGGCCTGTAAAGGATATGATAGCAGCAGCACATGGCTGCGGCGTGAAGGTGGTTGCATCGAACCATGATTTTCATGGCACGCCGGAAAAAGACGATATTATCGGCAGGCTGTGCCGGATGCAGGAGCTGGGTGCGGATATCTGCAAAATTGCCGTTATGCCGCGAAGCAGGGCGGATGTACTGACCCTGCTTGCGGCAACGGAAGAAATGTACCGGCTGCATGCAGACCGCCCGGCCGTTACAATGTCCATGGCAGGCATGGGCGTTATCAGCCGCCTGTGCGGGGAAGTTTTTGGCTCTGCGCTGACGTTTGGCGCAGCAGGAAGGGCATCTGCACCGGGGCAGATAGATGTACAGGACCTGGCACAGGTGCTTTCCCTGCTGCATAAGAGCCTGTAATCTTAAAAAACGAGCAGAATCTGCGCAGTGTGCGGCAGATTCTGCTCGTTTTTCGATACGGCAGCATGTATTCCTGTAAGTTTTTGAATGCATCCATAGCGTTTTTCATGATTTCAGCACTGTTCATTTCTTCTGTTACTCCCATAAATATTCACCGCCTTTTTCAATAGATGCAGCTGTTATCGGTTACAGGCATGATAACATATATGGAGAGGCGTGTAAAGCTTGGAAAAACTGCATAAAAATTTTGTGATGGACAGACGAGTGTCCATGCAAAGGTGTATCATATGGATAAAGTACAGGTCAGGAATCCACGTGGCGCAGTACTGATTTTGCGATATCCAAAAAAAGCATCCGGGCAGAATCAGGTGCCTGCTGCCACAGGGTTTTTAAAAGAGCAAAATCTGCATCATTGGCAGAATTCACGGAATCCATCAGCAGGTAATCGATGGAAACGTGGAATATATTTGCAAGGTCAATAAGCTTTTCCAGCGTAACCGAACGCTGTCCATGCTCCACAAGGCCAATATAAGCTGTGGACACACCGGCGGCTTCAGCAAGCTGTTCCTGTGTAAGGTTCATCTGCTGGCGTTCTGTGCGGATTTTTTTCCCAAGTGCTTTTCTGTCCATAATTTATCTCCCAAAAGCAGTATCATATATCTGATAACTGACAGCACACAAGCAGTACGATACATACCTGAACTGGATGATGCAGAAATAATATGATGTATTATTGTAACCAATTTGTATGGAAACAGTAACAAATTATTAGTAATATTATTACAAACTATTAGTTGCAATACATGAAAATAGATGATATAATCAGAAAAATGCAGTAGAACATATGATTCTTTTGCGTTATAATTATGCATATAGAAATGTATTGCATGAAAGGGAATATGATAGAGAGCGGATATGGGGAAAGATGATAAGTTAAAGCACGTGCTTAGCATTTATGACAGGCTGATGAATGGATATACGATATCAAAACGGGAGGAAGCAGACCGCTTCGGGGTATCTGGAAAAACAGTGCAGCGGTATCTGGCTGTTGTCCGGAATTATCTGGCAGACGAATCGGAACGGACCGGGGTTATTAATCAGGTAACGTATGACCGGAATCTGGGAGGTTACCGCCTGGAACGGCTGGACAGGATAAAATTTACAAACAGTGAGGTTTTAGCAGTCTGTAAAATCCTTCTGGACAGCAGGGCATTTACCAAGGCAGAAATGGACACGATGCTGCACAAGCTGGCAGAGTGCTGTGTGCCTGGGGCAAACCGGAAGCTGGTGATGGATTTAATTGCGAATGAGGCGTTTCATTATATTGAGCCAAGGCACAGAACGGTATTTTTAAATACGATGTGGGAAGCAGCACAGGCCATTCATAAGCACCGGTATATAACAATCAAATATCAGCGTTTGAAAGGGCAGGCATTGGTAGAGCGCAGGCTGATGCCTGCCGCAATTATGTTTTCCGGGTTTTATTTTTATCTGGCGGCTTTTATTGATGAAGAAGAAACAAGAACCCATTTTGATGTTATCAATGATTCGTTTCCGACCATTTACCGGATTGACCGGATTCAGGAACTGCATGTGCAAAAAGAGAATTACTGGATTCCATACAAAGACCGCTTTCAGGAAGGAGAGTTCCGTAAGCGGGTGCAGTTTATGTTTGGCGGAAAGCTGCAAAGAGTAAGATTTTTATATCGCGGGCTTTCCATTGAGGCTGTTTTGGACAGGCTGCCGACAGCGCAAATTGTTGGTGAGGAAAACGGCGTGTATACGATATCGGCAGAAGTGTTTGGGAAAGGGATTGAAATGTGGTTAAGGGGACAGGGGGATGCGGTGGAAGTGCTGGAAATAAAAAGCAGTTGAAAATGAGAGAAGATAGTACGGGAGAGATAAAGAGTGGATAGTCGTTTATCAGAACTAAAAAAACAGGCTGTAGAGGAAAAAAACCAGCTGAAAAATGACCTGGATTGGAATATTCGAAATATGGAAGCCAGATTTCTGGATAAATTGAAGAATATGCCGTTTATGGTAAGCAGAAACTATACGAACACCGTTATTCGCGAATTTGAACAGGAAATGGCTGTACTCTGGACGGGAATGGAACGCAAAATAGGCGATCTTACGAAACGGGGCAGCAATATGTTTTCTGCAGCAGCCAGTATGCAGGAATGGCTGGCACAATATTCTTTCAGGCAGATGGCAGAAAAGATTGATTGTAAGAAGCATAATAAATGGAGCCGGAATGAGGAATTAGAAGGTTATTCATGGTTTGTACACACAGAACAGCTGGAATGCATGGTAAAACAGGAATCAGGCAGGATTGCAGAGAATCTGGAACAATACTGGCAGAAATATGATGAGGCGTTTCAAAAATGTCTGGATGAGCTGTCTGCTATGGAAGAAGTACAGGAACCAGCTTTGCAGAAAGGTGCTTCTGTGCAAAAGGAATCGGATATACAAAGAAAGACGGACACAAAGCTGAAAACTGCTGTGAGAGCAAAACCGGCATGGGCTGGCAGCGAGCTTCCGGTTTTATCGCAGATTATATTTCGAAATCCGGTATTATATGCAAAAAGGCCGGTTCGGCAGAAGTATCTGCATTATCTTGAAAAATACAGCAGCATTGGAAACATAAAGAGACGTATTTATGCAAAAGCACAGTTTAAACAGTACCGCAGAATTCTGGAGCATGCAAAAGATACAGAAGTTTCAGAAAAAGATATTCATTCTTATGCTTTATTTCTTCTGATTGATTTCCTGCAGATGGCGGAATACGATAGGGAGCTTATCGAATCGCCAGCCATGGTATCTGCTGCTGAAAGGCTCCTGACAGATTTGCACTGTAATGGGAAGGCAGGAGAAACTGCATTACGGATTCTGAGTGCGGGAAAGGGAAATTATGGAAGGCTGAAAAAAGCAGAAACGGAGGGACTGGATTTTTCAGAAGAAATACGGGCCTATATCAGACAGGCTGGGCGGAATATGAAGTTTCAAAACAAAAAACCTTTTAAAATCGCTGTTACAGCTACGATGAGTGCGGGAAAATCAACGTTTATCAATGCAGTTACAGGAAAGAAAATCAGCTTATCACAGAATATGGCCTGTACAAGCAAAATACATGCTATTGCTGGAAAAGCGTTTGACGACGGGCTTTCTTATAAAAAGGATTATGAGCTGATACTTGATGCGGATGAGCGTAAACTGCTTGAAAATCATGAAAAAAATAAAAGCAGGGAAATTGCAGCATGTACTTATTTTAACGGAATGCTGGGAGGCAGGAGGATTCTTTTTTATGATTCGCCAGGTGTTAATTTCAGTGGAGATAAAGAACATGCACAGATAACAGAGGATTTCCTGAAAACAGGTGATTATGATCTGCTGATTTATCTGCTGAATGCAACACAGTTAGGAACAGACGATGATATGGAGCATTTGAGATTTGTGAAAAAAAACTGTGGACATGCAGAGATATTATTTGTTTTAAATAAAGCCGATTCTTTCAATTTAGAAGAAGAAGATGTAACAGAGACCTTAAAAAGGGCGAAAGCATATCTGGAACAGCATGGATTCCAAGAGCCTATGGTCTGTCCGGTATCAGCGAAAGCCGGGTATCTGGCGAAAAAAAGCTTGCAGACAGAGCTTGGCCAGATACAGCGCATGGAGCTTATGAATCTGGCTGGAAAATTTAAGAGAATGCATCTGCCGGAATATTATGAAGAACATTTTCCGGAAATCTGTGTGGAAGACAGGGAACAGGAAGAATTGCAGTTATTAAAAAACTGCGGGTTATCTTATGTAGAATTATTCATAAAAAAACAATGCAAAGGAGAAAAGAAAAATGGCACAAGTATATGTGAAATACAATCCATACCGGCTAAGAACACAGATAGCAGTGAATGGGCATGAAATTGAAACAGACAGCAGCCTTTATAAGCTGGTAAAAGGAAAGCGCTTGCAGGAATGGATTGGAAAATTTCCTCAGATGCTGCGTACAGAGTTCAATTCCATTGAGTTTGACCTGGAATTTAGCGGGATGAATTTAGACTGGGACGATTTTCAGGAATCATTCCGTCAGGCGGAAAACGCTGGCATTATCAGAATACAGGGACTGCATTTTGAAGAAATACAGTCAGATGAAGAAGTGGCAGATAAAATTGGACAAATATTCTGTGATTTGCAGGAAGGGCCGATAGATGATTTTCGTGACACGAAACTGTTAAAAGCATATGACAATGTTCAGAATGCAGTGTTTCCGATTAATGTGATTGCAACAATGAGTGCTGGCAAGTCGACACTGATTAATGCACTGCTCCATAAAAAACTGATGCCGTCAAAAAGTGAAGCTTGTACAGCAGCTATAATAGAAATTCTTGATAGGAACACCGCAGTATTCTCAGCAGATGTGTTTGACAAGCAGGGGGAGTTTCTGCTGGATGTAAAAGAACTGACTTATGATATCATGAGTGAGCTGAACGAGGATGAGAGGGTTTCCAGAATAGAGGCAGAAGGAAACATACCATTTCTAGATTCACGGAGCATGGCACTGATGCTTGTAGATACGCCGGGACCGAATAATTCACAGAATCAGGCACATAAAAATACGACTTATCAGGCAATTCGTGATGATTCCAATAACCTGATTTTATATGTGCTCAATGGAACACAGCTGAAGACGAAAGACGATGCAAGGCTTTTGAGATATGCTGCTGGCCAGATAAAGAAAGGGGGAAAGCAGGTCAGGGACCGGTTTTTATTTGTTGTTAACAAAATGGATGAGTTCAATCCAGAAGAAGAAGATATTGCAAAAACGATTTTATCTGTAAAAGATTACCTGTCCCAATATGGAATCGAAGACCCGCAGATTTTTCCCTGCTCTGCATTTGCAGCGCTGAATATCCGGACGTATCTGAAGGATATAGATATTGGAAGACTGACATGGGAACAAATGAGCCAGATGCCGTCGGCGGCAGGAGATACGCTTCCGATGATTTACAAATTCGTGAATCACAAAAGCATGCATCTGGAGCAGTATTCCACACTGTCGCCAAGTGCACAGAGTGAATTGAATTACAGGCTTATGAAGGCACAGGAGCGTGGCGACATCAAAGAGCAGGCACTGATTCATTGCGGTATCTGTTCCATAGAGGCTGCTATTACAGCATATGTTAAGAAGTATGCGAAAACAAAAAAAATAAAGGACTTGGCAGAAACGTTTGAGGAAGTCCTGGAAAGCAGCCAGGTGCTGGTAAAAGCGAAGACAGAAGTTGCTAAAAATGAAGAAGCTGCAAGGGAATGTGCAAAACGGGCAGCGCTTGTTAAAGAGATGATAGAGGATGGAAAGGAAGCAGAGAAATTTAAGGAAAAAATAGCACAGCTTAATCCTATGGGAATGATAACAGATAAAGCCGAAAAACTGAAAGAAAGTGCGTCTGCAAAAACAGTTGCAATATTCAGGCGTTATGGAGAAACGATTACGAGCAGGGAAGAAGCAAAGCGTCTGGTCAGCCAGTTTGCAGATATGAGTTCTGATTCGATTGCAGAAATATCGTCTGAACTGGAAAGTGTCATTCATCATGAAGTAGTGGACACGGGTGAAAAAATTCTGATGGAGTATCAGGAAAAGCTTTTCCGGCTTGACGAATCGGCGGCCAGCATGCATCTGGATTTTGCTACTGTGGATTTGGTAAAAGGTGTTCTGTCCAATATGAGGGAAACAGTAAAGGGATGGAATTCGGATGAATTTGCTGCCGATACTGTGAAAGATGTGGGAAAAACGGAATATGAAACAAGGACTTATTACGAAAAAACAGGGCAGAAAGAAGAAGAAATCATTACAGGCTCTCATCAAGAAAAAATTGGAACAAGGAAAGTAAAAACCGGTTCTCATCGTCAAAAAGTAGGTACGAAAAAGGTAAAAAATCCTAAAAAGCAGACACTGTTTGGATTTCTTAAGTTTTGGGAAGAAGACTATATTGAGGAAGCTGTTTATAAGGATATTGATGATTATGAAGATGAAGATGTATACGAGACGGTCATGGATTATAAAACCATTATGCGGGACGTCTATGAGCTAAGAGAAGAAACCATTGAGAAATTTTCTGCTGAAACGGACTTGATTCAGACAGGACTTATACGCCGGTTTCGGCAGAATCTGGATGAAGGCATTGAGAGTGCACTGGCTTATGCATATGAACAGGTTTCCGGAATGAAGAAACAGTTTGCCAGCAGCTTTGATGCACTGGACCGGCTGATTGAACAGAAATATAATGAACTGGACCAGTGTGCCAATAATCAGAGGCTGCGTGAAGCAGAGCTGGAAAAGAATCAGAATCTGCTGAACTGGATTGTAGGATACAGGGAAATGATAGATAAAATCTTAGATATGTAAAGGAGAGAACATGCATCAGGACGTAAAAGAATGCGCAGACAAAGGCGACATAAAGGGACTGAGGTATATTTTTGCTGACTGCCTGGACGTGGACCCTACTTTTGAGAAATATGAACAAGACTATGAGTATTGTAAAAATATTCCTGGCCTGTTTGAGCCCCATAAGGAATTGGAGCCATTGAAGCAGGATGAGAACAGCTGGAATGAAGCTTACTGGATAAAATTGAAAACAGATTTCATGAAAAATTTTTCGCTTGTCCGGTTTCAGCATATGAGGCAGGCTGCACAAGTGGTATATAAAGATAAAATTATTCGGATTGCGAATGAGCGAAAACGTGCGGAACAGGCAGTGAAGGATCGTGTCTCAGTGGTGCAGCCTGCAGGGGCGGGAATAGGTTCGGATATAGATGCATCTTATGCGGTCAGTTTATCCAGAGAGCAGCAGGAGCAGGAACTGAATATAAAACGAAAAAAACTTGAGGAGGATAACAGGAAAATAGAACAAGCTCAAAAAAAACAGAAAGAAACACAGGCAGCTATATTTGCAGAAAACGGGCAGAGGAGCAGGCAGATAACGGAGGGCACCTGCCTAAAAAAAACATCGGGGGCTGTTCTGGCAGTCATGCTTTTGGCAGCAGTCATTTGTATGCTGGTTACGTTCATGAATTAGGCGGACAGCCCCAGACAGGAGGAAAATTCCAAAAGAAAGAAGAATTTATTTTCCGGTCAAAAGAAGCAGGCTTCAAACTGGAATCTGGAAAAAAACAACTGGAAATAATCTGGTATAAAAAAGACAGGGCTGAACTGGAAGTACCTTTGAAAGAAATTGGCAGGCAGATATCGGATAAAGAGGAATTTATCAGGATGCTGAAAAGCGGAACATGGGAGCCGGTTTTTGACAGGTGTGGTGGAAATGGAAAATCAGATTTTATGATTTCTTATCATTATACAGGGGTATTGTCGAAAAAAGCAGACGGGTATTGGAAAGTGGAGGAAATCGTTTACGGGCATGGTGTGGAAAGCATTGTCAGAATTTATAAAACATAAGGGGTATTCGAAAAATGAAATTTGAAGAAGCTGGTAAAAATCTGGAAGCAGAACAGCCAGCTGTTTCCAGACAGAAGGAGCCGCGGTATATGAAACCCGTACCGGATGGGTGGCAGGAAAACCTTTCATATCTGGAACCGGTGCAGAATGCAAATTTGTCCATGCTGCAGCAGAATCTGGACAACTGTATGCGGATTATAGATGATGAGGTTATGAAGGGCTACGTCAGCCAGTTAGCAAATCTCTCCATTCAAATACCGGAAAAAAGAATGCTGGATTCCCTGCAGAGTGTTCATTTTTTCAAAATTACAGAACTTGTTTATCAGAAAGATGAATTTACGGTACATAAGCTGGCTTCCATGTTTCATGCATTATCGAATAAGCGCTGCATGCTTGTTCTGATGATAAAAAGCGATGGATGTTCCAATGAATTTTTTCTGGGTGTCCGCTCAATGGATAGCCGGCATTCGACTGGCACGATGATGCAGATGCTCAGGCAGAGCCTGACAGGACTGTTTTCAGGAAGCAGGGTGGAAGATTATTATGAGGAAGATTTAAACAGGGATATGGAAAGGATGTATGCAGGCTGTATTTCCAGTGTAACCTGTGTGGCAGATTTTAAACAGGATAAAGATGAAATGAGCAATCAGAATTTTATTCAGGGACTGGAAAAGTTTGCAGACAGCATGCAGGGGAAAGCATATACAGCTATTCTGCTTGCAGAAAATCTCAGCCGCACAGAAATGATGGATATAAGAAACGGATATGAATCTATATATACCCAGATTGCTCCGTTTGCGGATATGCAGCTGAGTTTTTCCGCTTCAGACAGTAAAAGCAGTTCCAGGGGACACAGCAGCGGCATGGCACAGAATACATCATATGCCGCAAACAGCAGTTATTCCCTCAATGAAGGAAGTGCGCATGCAAATTCAAAAGGGTACAGTACAGGGTATGCAAGTACGGAAACGGCTGGAGCAAATGAAAGTGCTGCAAATGCCAGGACTCATACAAAAGGTGCTTCATCTGGCATGAATTATTCAGAATCAGATGCACATACGAAAGGGGGAGCTGTTTCAGCAGGATTGCACGGTGGAGTGAATTTTGGCGTATCAGCAGGTGCGAATGCATCTTTTGCCAGGAACTGGAGCAATACGCATACGGTTTCAAATGGAAGGAGTGAAACACGTTCTATGTCGGATTCTATTTCCAGGACGCTGACATATGGACTCAGCCATTCCCAGTCACAAAGTACGAATCATGGAATAAGCAGGAATAAGAGTATCACACATTCTTACGGCAGCAGTATACAGCAGGGAACCAGCCGCAGCAGCGGGGAAACATTTAGCATGATAAATTCCAGCACATGGACAGATACGCTGGGCACGTCGCAGGGTGTTACACTGAAAGCAAAAAATAAAACGCTGTCGTCTATGATGGAACGGATTGAAAAGCAGTTAAAACGCATGGAAGAATGTGAGAGCATTGGCATGTGGAATTTTGCTGCCTATTTTATCGGAGAAAGTGCTGCAGAGACAGAAACTGCCGCAAATACATACCAGTCTGTTATTTCAGGAACACAGAGCGGGATTGAGCGTTCAGCGATAAATACCTGGACAGACCGCAGCAGTCTGGAACCGCTTTCCGATTATGTGAAGCATTTTATGCATCCGCGTTTTAAATACAATGGCTTTGAGTATAACGGCGTGCGCACGGTATCTGTTACACCGGCTGTTCTGGTCAGCACGAATGAACTGGCGATTCATATGGGGCTGCCCCGCCATTCGGTCAAAGGGCTTCCGGTTATTGAACATGCAGTATTTGCCCAGGAAGTGCTGAGCAGAAAGCAGGTGAAGGATGATGCGTGTTTGAACCTTGGAAATATCTGGCATTTAGGCACAGAAACGAATACAAGGGTGCGTCTGGATATGGACAGCCTGGCTATGCATGTATTTGTTACTGGCTCTACAGGAGCAGGAAAAAGCAATACCATTTACCGGATGCTTTCAGAAGCAGAAAAAAAGAACATTCCATATTTAATTATAGAACCTGCAAAAGGAGAATATAAAAAGGTATTCCCGCATGTCCGCTGTTTTGGAACAAATCCAAATATTGGCAGGATTATCCGGATAAATCCGTTTTCCTTTCCAAAAGAAATACATGTGCTTGAGCATATTGACCATCTGGTGGAGATTTTCAATGTCTGCTGGCCGATGTATGCGGCGATGCCTGCTGTATTGAAGGAATCTATCGAACGTGCGTATGTCTGTGCAGGGTGGGATATGGATTTGTCTGTAAATACAAAAATAGACGGATTATATCCTGATTTTGATGATGTTCTTGGACAGCTGAATGAGCTGATACATGATTCGGCATATTCCGAAGATACCAAGGGGGATTATATTGGTGCACTGTCTATGCGGCTGAAATCCCTGACAAATGGTATTAACGGGAAGATTTTTTCTGGAAATGAAATGGATATGAAGCTTTTGTTTGAGGAAAGTGCTATTTTAGATATCAGCAGGATTGGTTCAACGGAGACAAAAGCGCTGATTATGGGGCTGACCGTATGGAAGCTTCAGGAATACCGGATGTCGCAGAAGCAGGAAATGAATGCGGGATTAAAGCATCTGACGGTACTGGAAGAAGCACATAACCTGCTGAAAAAGACTTCTATGCAGCAGGGGCATGATTCTGCAAATATTCAGGGAAAATCCGTAGAAATGCTGACCAATGCAATTGCCGAGATGAGAACGTTTGGAGAGGGATTTATAATTGCAGACCAGGCTCCAGACCTGCTTGATACCGCAGCTATTCGCAATACAAATACAAAAATTGTATTAAGGCTTCCAGAAGGAAATGACCGCAGGATTATGGGAGCGTCCATGGCTTTAACGGAAAAACAGACTTTGGAAATATCAAAATTTCCAACTGGCGTGGCATCGGTATATCAAAATGAATGGCAGGAAGCAGTGCTGTGCCGGATGCCGGAATATAAAGGAGCAGCACAGGGAGCGGATAAGCCAGTGCCTGATATGCAGATAGTTTCGAAGAAAGAACGGAATGACCATTTGCTGCACAGGCTTCTGAAAAATGATTTTGCTGGTATAGATATCAATGAATTAAGGCATGATATTTTGCAGTCCGGGGTTTCTGCAAAAATACGAAAGGATTTACTGTTAAATCTTTCCTCAAGGAACCTGCATTTTGAATGGGCACTGGCAGATTTTATCCAGAAAAATTACAGCTTTTCAGAAGTGTTTCAGGGAACGCAGGCTGGAGCGTGGGAATCCATGGAAGATTTATGCCGTATTATGATGGAAAATATTGCGGAGGAATTCGGCGGATTTTGTGAAGAAGAACGCAGGAAAATACTTTATTATATATGCAGAGTCGAGCATGAGAGGTTTCCAGATAATGCAATTATTGAGCAGCTGAGAGTGGATTACCTGAAAAAGGGGATGACAGGGCGATGATGGAGTTTTTTACCGAAAGACTGGAAGGGCCTGACAGCAGCGAGGTATCTGGAACAAACAGGGAATCTGAGAGGCCGGAAAGGTGCCCGCAGCAGCCGGAAAAATATGGCTGCACAGAGTCTGTTAAATCTTATGCAGATTCGAAACGTCCTGCAGAAGGAGGGCCTCAGCGTCTGGAAAAGGCAGATGCTGAATATGATAAAAACGGAACAAGAGAGCTTTCTTTGGATGAAAAGCAGCAGCTGAAGGATAAGCTTGGATGGCCGGATAAAAAAATAGAAGATAACTGCCGTATCGATGAAAAAGGGACGATACATTATAAGACAGACTGCCAGGGCATGGAAGGGTGCAGGTCTGCATGCGGCGTGCTGTATGAACGCAGGACGGTGGAGTATAGGGGTGTGCGGATAGAAGGTGTATTTCCCGTATTCGGAAGTGTTTTTGATACAAAATTACCGGAAAAAAATTATCAGAGTTCGAATTCCTGCCAGTTTCGTGAATCAAACAGGAATTTGAAGGAAGCCGTTGATAAAGACCCGGAACTGAGAAAAACATTTACGCCACAGCAGCGGGCAGATATCAGAAATGGAGATACACCAAGGGGGTATACATGGCATCATAGCGAAGAACCAGGCAGAATGCAGCTTGTAAAAACCGAGGAACATGACAAACGGATTGGAGGCGCTGCGCATACGGGTGGAAATTCTATTTGGGGAAATAAGTCTGTGGAACGCGCTGCCAATGACGGAGAGAAGGGAGTGTCATTTTAGGGATGGAAGTGATTTGCAGGAATGTTTCAAAGCTTGATTCCGATTCCCAGGTCAGGAAAGCAGAAAAAAAATACCAGTTTGCATTTCCGGAATCAGTCATAGATTTTTTTGTAAATAACAATGGTGGAAATCCCATAAAAAAAGAATTTGCTGTGAATAATACGGTATATGAAATTCGCTGTTTCCTGTCTTTTCAGGACGGAGATTATAACGAAATCTATACGGCGTTAGAATCATTTCAAAAAGAAACAAATGGAAAAATTTTGCCGCTGGCAAAAGATTCCGGGGATAGTTATTACTGTCTGAATGTGGAAACAGAAAACATATATTATTGGGATAAGGAGGAAAATCTTTATTACAAATTAGCAGATACATTTGAAGAATTTATAGGATATCTCATGTAACAGGCAAAATTGTTTTTAAAGCCAAACAGAAGGACTGGTTTCATACAGTCCTTTTGCTGGTTATTAAGGACAGTCTTGACAAAATGCTGCGCTTATGATACGTTCAAATCCAGAGAATATGTAAAAGAATACCATTAAAATAGAAAAGAAAAGGAACAGTTTCATGGGAGCACAGTTTGATAACGATGAGCTCCGCCAGAGAAGGCGGACAGAGCGGAATAAAAAAATGAAAAGCGAAAAAAGGCGGCAGGTATTTTTCCGCAGAATATTAAAAGCAGGCTTTGTACTGATGACCGTTCTGGTATTGTCAGCGGTTGGGCGGGAAGTGGTCATAAGATACATTGCGCAGGAGCAGGAAACAGCCCGAAAGGCCGGGCAGGAAGCGCTGACAGGCGGTGCGGGGGCAGGCGGTGAAAGCGTGGAAGCGGCGGACGGAAGCGGCGCGGCGGGCGGCAATGGAGAAAATGGCACAGGCGGGAGTCAGGATGGCGGCAGCGAAGGAGCGGACGCAGACAGCAGTACAGCTGCGGATGATGGCACAGGAGCAGGCGGGGACGCCGGCACAGTGGATGGAGATGAAAATGGAACCGGAGCGGATGGAAAATCCGGCTCAGCGGGCGGAGAGGGAGATGAAGCAGGAGACGGGTCTGGCGATTCGGCGGACGGCAGTAAGAAAATACCTGGCTGGAATGCGCATTATCAGAAAACCGGTTCGACCAAAAAGCTCAAAGACCAGATTACAAGCGGACATGCTGTGTTTATCGATATGGACACAGGCGAGGTTCTTGCACAGAAGGGTGCCGGGAAACGGATTGTCCCGGCTTCCATGACAAAAGTGCTGACGGTGCTGGTTGCGGTGGAGCAGTTAGAAAGCCTGGAACAGTTAGACGATAAGTTTAAAATTACGGCAGAAATTACCGATTACTGTTATCTGAACGGATGCAGCGTGGCCGGATTTGCCATTAATGAAAAGGTAACTGTGCGGGACATGCTTTACGGCACGATTCTGCCTTCCGGTGCAGATGCAGCGCTCGGGCTGGCGGAATATATAGCAGGGTCGCATGAGGCATTTGTGGATTTGATGAATAAAAAACTGGAAGAACTCGGCCTGTCAGAAACAGCCCATTTTACAAACTGTGTGGGCATTTACAACGAAGACCATTACTGCACGGTGCTGGATATGGCGTATATTATGCAGACGGCCCTGCAGAATGAAACGGTCCGGGAAGTACTGTCCGCGCGTATTTATACGACATCCAAAACCAAACAGCATCCAGACGGCCTGGAGATTTCAAACTGGTTTGTGCGGCGTATTGAAGACAAAGACACCGGCGGAGCCGTATCGGCTGCAAAGACGGGCTATGTGGAGCAGTCCGGCAACTGTGCCGTCAGCTATGGCGTTGACAAAAACGGGCGGAAAGCACTGTGCGTGACGACAAATGCGCCAGGGACGTGGAAATGCATATATGACCATGTGTATCTGTATAAAAAGTTTTCAAAAAGATAGCAGCCATATTGAAAAAACAGCGCTGGATGCCTTTTCAGGTATCAGAAGGAGGAATTTATGCATATTAAGCCGTTTGCTGTGGAAGAATGGATGAATCAGTGGGAGACAGGTGCCGTGTACAACATTGCAGAAACCTGTGTCAATTCGATGTCTGTCAATGAACTGTTTGCACTCACAGGGGAAGATAAGGACGCGTTTTTTCAGGAGTTTTGTTCCAAAAGGCTGACTTATGGCCATGTGGAAGGGCATCCGGGTTTTAAGGAGGGCGTATGCAGGCTGTACCGTACCATCCGGCCGGAGCATGTTGTACCTGTGCACGGTGCAGCCGGTGCCAACCATCATGTATTCTATTCGCTTGTCAATCCGAAAGACCGTGTAGTCAGCGTTATGCCGTCTTACCAGCAGCTGTATTCCATACCGGAATCCCTGGGGGCAGATGTGCGGATTTTAAAGCTGAAAAAGGAAAACGGCTATCTGCCGGACCTGGATGAATTCAGACAGCTGGCTGTGCCTGGCACAAAGCTTATCTGCATCAATAATCCGAATAATCCGTCCGGGGCGCTGATGGACCGCCAGATGCTGGAGCAGATTGTGGAAATCGCACGCAAAGCAGGCGCATACCTGCTTTGTGATGAAGTTTACCGCCACCTGTCACAGGAAGACGGCTGGTGTGATTCGATTGCAGACTTATACGAAAAAGGAATTTCCGTCAGCAGCATGTCCAAGGTGTTTTCGCTGGCAGGGCTGCGGCTTGGCTGGATAGCCTGCCGCGATAAACATGTGATAAAAACATGCCTGTCACACCGGGATTATAATTTAATCAGCTGCGGCATGTTCGACGAAGCGCTTGCAGATACCGCGCTGCGCCACAGCGAAAAGCTGCTGGAACGAAGCAGGTCTATCGTAAGGGAAAACCTGGGAATACTGGATGCGTGGGTGCACAAAGAGCCGCACATCCGCTATGTCCGTCCCAGGGCGGGTACAACGGCGCTGCTGTTTTATGACCTGGATATGCCGTCGCATGCTTTCTGTGAGGAGCTGTATCACAGCACCGGGGCATTTGTGACACCGGGAGACTGCTTTGAGGAGCCGCGAAGCATGCGCATCGGGTATGCCTGTGACAGGCAGGAGCTGGAACAGGGGCTTGCGGCAGTCAGTGCGTATCTTGCCGGGAAATAAGAGAGAAATCTCCAGGATTCTGACGAAGCCGGATGCAGATATCCTGACAAACCGGGGAAAGCATTTTAAGATACTGTCTATGGAAAAGAAGTGGAAAAGATGTTAATCGGATTTTCTGTCAGCAATTTTTAGTCCGGCTGCATCTTCACGAAACATTTATTGAAAGGATAAGCAGGAGTACATTATATGAACAGGCATTTTCAAAAGAAAGCAATCCGTACAGCATGTGTGGCAGCATTGTTTATTGTCCTGCTGTACAGTGGTTTCCGGCAGAACAAAAACCAGCCCGCAGGGCCCAATCAGTCTGCACTTTGGTTCCGCTATTCAGAGGAGACAGACAGTACCAATGTGATACCGTTGAAAATTGATAACGGCGTTGTCTATGAATATCATACGGACACCCATGCATGGTCGGCCATGAAATTGGACGGGATGGCTGCGCAGGTATTTTCCGGTGAAAAGCTTTGTGTGCTGATGGAGGACGGAAGCCTTTTTTATGAAGGGCAGGATCTTTCGCCAGATGAAGGCAGTCTTCCGCTCACGGCAGTCTATGGCAGACATATGGCTGGAAAAGCGCTGGAATATAATAAAACGGAGCCGTTTCCTGGCGTTAACGGGAACCTGGAGTATCTGGATTTTATGGCGCTGCTCCAATCCGGGGAACTGCTGTGTAAAGATGAGGATGATTTCAAGCGTGTTTCCCTGCCCGGGGAAATACCGGCGGCGCTGTCGGGCGGTTACGTGCTGACAGAGGGCGGAAACGTTTACTGCATGTATGACGGGATAGAAAACGTGTATGACGGCGGCGATATTGCTGCTATCAGCGCATCCGAAACCGCAGCACGGTGTGCAGGATTGAAAGAAAACGGCGAAGCGGTGCTGTGGTGGATGGATATCGAAGCGCCCGACGTGTCGGAGTGGAACAATCTGGCGGCAGTGCGCCACGGGTTTAATTTTGCTGCAGGGTTAAGGAGTGACGGAAGGATAGACTATGCGGACAATAGCGGACAATCTACGGCTGCAATTCAGGAGGCTCTTAGCAGATGGCCGGATGTGGCGGACCTGATAGCTGCCGGTCAATCAATTGTGGGAGTAACCGAAGACGGGGACTGCCTGTTTCTGGATGTGAATGATTATCAGGAATGGCCTTCCGTAAAATGATGCCGGCATTTATTTCAGGTACAAGGGGAAGAAGCCGCTGATGGAAGCCGGGCAAACATTAAAGCGGTAACAATTCCATCTTTTTTGCTCGTTTTAGATTTATTTTAAGGTCTTTATATTCAAACGGCCTGCCATGTCCCGGATATATTAGATTTGGCCTGAGTGCAATGATTGTTTCCCAGGATTTCAGAAAAGCCGCCTTGTCCTCTGCCCAAATGGTTA
>CAJTSV010000019.1:0-28831 GCA_910579075.1 uncultured Eubacterium sp. | reverse complement strand
GGAAAGCCGTTCATAGCAGCGTCACCGCAGAATAGAGAACCGTCATTTAGTAAAAGTGATATGGAATCGGCGGTATGGCCGGGAGTATCAATAATTTTTCCCTGCAGTAAAAGTTCCGCTTGCTTACGGTTTTGTCCGGTCACCTGAATACATCTACATTGATATTCTTGCTTTATTGAGGGAAACAAATGCCTGCCTTTGCCAGCAAACTTCATGAAATAACAAAAGAACAGGGCAATCTTAGTTGTGCAACCGCCATGAAAAGAGTTTTGCCCTCTATATAATCTTTCTAATGCTTTGTCGCTCATAACGATTTGAAGGTCAGGGCATTCCGAAAGTACTTCATTCAGATAACCTGCGTGGTCATCGTGAGCGTGTGTCAAAAAAATATATCGTATCTGCTGAGGGGCTATTTGCATCTTTGCCAATTGCTTTTTAAAATGTGCAAATCCGCTTTCATACCCTGTATCAATCAGTACATAGCCTTTGTCAATAGGATATATCCAATTATTTACTATTTTGCTTCCTGCATTGAGCATAGGTGTTCTCTCCTTTCATTTTCGGCGGTGTCAGCTTTCCATTTGCCGGTCTGTCTGTGCTGTAGAAATTATACCACATTCACTTAAGGAAACCAAGACGAAGCTGGATGCAGATATCTTGACAAACCGGGGAAAGCATTTTAAGATACTGTCTATGGGAAAGAGGTGGAAAAGATGTTAATCGGATTTTCTGTCAGTAATTACCGTTCATTTAAAAAGCGCCAGGATTTTTCGATGGCAGCAGGAGATTCTGCAAGGCATAAAGACCATGTGGCTGTGGCAGGTAACCGGAAATTATTAAAAACAGCTTTGATATTTGGTGCAAATGCCGGGGGAAAGAGCAATTTTATAAAAGCTGTTGATTTTTCCAGAAAAATCATATTAAAAGGGATTGAACAGGCCAGCCTGGATGGCAGGCATTTTCGAATAGACAGCCAGATGTATTACGAGCCTGGTTTTTTTGAATACAGAATGGTAATTCATCAAATTGAATACTGCTATGGGCTGGTGATATCTTATTGTGAAAAAACAATTCTTGCAGAATGGCTGACAAAATCAGATGAGAACGGCAATGAAATCTGTATATTTAACCGGGAAACAGACGAACATGGAATCAGCCATGCAGAAACGGAAATCGAATATGAAAATCCCGATGAAAATATGAGGATGAAAGTTTACCTGGCGGACTTTGGAGAGGAGATTTCGGATTCCTTAAAGAAAAAAACGATTTTAAGTGATATTGCTGGACGGGTGAATGAAAAGAGCAGTTTTTTTGAGGATATTGTGTCTGTGTACGATTGGTTTGCAGGAATTTCTGTTATTTTTCCTGACTCGGTATATACGCTTACAAATATGATAACAGAAGATGAAGCAATGCGGAAATTTTATGGGCAGATGATGTCTTTTTTAGATACTGGAATTGAAGATATTCAAAATCATGAGCTGAACTTTGATAAAATGTTTCAGAATATACCAGAAGATGACGCTGAGAGATTGAAGGTAAAGATTTCCAATTATGCAGAAGGTGAATTAATAACACTTCGGATGAATCACAAACTATATGTTGTAAAAAAAGGAACAGATGGAAATGTTGTTCAAACGAAAATGATGATGAATCATGGAAATCAGGATGATTTATTTGAATTTCAGGATGAATCTGACGGAACAAGGAGATTGTTTGATTTGATTCCTGTTTTGTTTGAAAGCATGGAAAAAAGCATGATTTTAGTTGATGAGATAGACAGGAGCTTTCATTCCAATTTGATAAGAAAATTTTTACAGTCTTATTTCCAGATACCGGCTGGAAAATCCTGCCAGCTGATTGCCACTGCTCATGACTCAAATCTGCTGGATCTGGATTTGTTCAGGCAGGATGAATTATGGCTTGTGGAGCGAAGGGCGGACCACAGTTCAAAGCTTTATTCCCTGAGCAGGTTCCGGGAACAGGCTGGCGGCAGAATTGATAAAGAATACCTGATTGGCAGGTATGGAGCAGTTCCGGTATTCCAAGGCAGCTTCTTTTTGCGGGAGGAAACGAATGAAGAATAGATTCAGGCTGGCCCGTACCGATTATGCACGGGAAACAGAAGAACAAAAAATCGAACCGCAAAAGATATTTTATCTTTCTGTGGAAGGAAATGTGACAGAGCAGCAGTATTTTGCTGGTATTTCGAAATACCGGGAAGAGCTTGGAATCAATGGCAGGATAGATGTTGAAATTTTAAGCAGGAGCAGCAGGGACACGTACAGTGCCCCGAAGTATGTCCTGGAACTGCTGGAGGAGTATTTAAGACTAAGGGAACTGGGACAGGAGCGTATGATAGAGGAAATTCCAGTGGATATTGCAAAAGCGTATGGAGAGGAATTTATCAGAACCTATCTTGAAAACCCTCAGCATCTTCCGAAAAAAGAGAGAAGCAGGTTCGTTCAGGATTTGAGAAAGGCAGGATATGATATTAATTACCGGAAATTTTTAAGCACATACAAAAACAAAGGTGATGAATTTGGGATTCTGATTGACAGGGACAGTCAGGCACATACAGAAAAGGAAATAACAGAATGCATCGAACATTGTAAAAAATCCGGGTATCACTGTTATATCAGCAATCCCTGCTTTGAATTCTGGCTTCTGCTGCATTTGTCGGATGTAAAAGAGGAATATCAAAGCCAGATGGATAAAATTCAGGAAAATAAAAAGGTTTCCCACCGTCATACATTTGTAAGCAGGGAAGTTACGCGAAGGGCTCATCATGGAAAAGGCGGCTTGAATTTTGAAAAAAATTATCTGCCGCATGTACTGGAAGCAGCAGAGCGTGCAAAGGCGTTTGAGCAGGATGACAGCAGGCTGGCTGGATGCGTTGGATGCAATCTGTGGAAGCTGATTGGCATTTTGAGGGATTTTTAGGAAAAAAGACAGGCTGTTTTGCTGGCAGCACCCTGGTTTCAGCAGCTATGTGAAATCGGAAGGACAATAGAGCGGATATTGACAAAACCTGTAACCTGCATTAAAATAGAACTCAGAACGTGGTAAAAAATGCATGCCGCAAGAGATACATTCCGGTCTGCAATACCGGTAACAGGGAAGGTATCGGAACTGTTACGGTTTCTGTGGCTATATAAAACCTTCCTTCTAAAACCACTCAGCAGGAGTTGTGCCAGGTGATGCCAGCTGAAAAGCGGGATTGCCTGCACAATCAGGTTTTATGCTTTCCACAAAAACGCAGGCGATAGTTTCCTCTGTTTTGACGTGATTAAAGCAGAGGAAACTACCGCCTGTTTTTTATTTCAGAGTAAAAATACGAATGGAAGCCTGTCCTGCAGACGGAATAAAAAAGTGAATGAGAGCCTGTTTCTATACAGAGTAAAATATAAGAATAAGAGTCTGTTTTCTTAATTAAGAGGAAAAATATGAATGAGATTTTACTGAGAAGAAAACATAAGGTAATTGTACACGCGGGCAGTGAAACGCTTCCAGAAGATGCATACATTGCGGCTGTCATGAAAAATGCAGAAGCATTCGGGTATATTTTTTCCAGGGAATTATTTGAAACGCTGCAGACACTTGACAGGGAAGCTTTGCAGGCGTTTTATCTGGAGCTTATTCCGCTGATAAAGAACCTGGCAGGAGCAGATAAGGTATATCATATGATGTACCCGGATTTTCCGCGGTCCGTTATGGAAGAAACGAAGGCCCGGCTGTACCTGAACGCGTATGTTCATTACTGGTCGAATGGCACGTTATATCCGCGCGGGACGAAATCGGAACGGCTGCCTTTCTTTGAAGAAACAAAGCTGACGGTCCTTGGCCTGGGAAGTGAAGATGATTTGAAGGACATTTTTTATCATCTGTGCCAGTCAAAAACGTCCATTTCCCAGACAGATAAAGAGGACCTGGCGTGGATATTCAGACATATGAAGGTAACATTTCCCGAAGAAATTTACTTAAAAGAAAATGCGGCCCTGATTGGCAGCCTGTATCTGGAGAATAATCCGCTTGCATCGTCCAAAGAGCTGCAGCGGTTTTGCAGGACGGCAGTGGATGTGCTGCGGCTGATGACAGCCATGTCAGACGGAGATATCAGCCTGGCTGCCAATGCAAAATTCCGCAGCTTCCGGCGCAGGGAGCGGAGAATGCTTTTAGAACTGCTGGAAAACTGCCAGAATCTGGAAGAAGACATGCTGCGCCATAAAAACAGATGGATTCGTGCCGGTGAGCGGATTCATCCATCGGAATATTCCGCAAAACAGTTTGGAAAAGCAATTGCTGCGTTTGACAAGCTGCGCAATGGAATCAAAATAGAAACGTTTGCAGGAAACGTGGCAAAGGCCGCCAAAGCAGGAGATTTCAAGGCGGTGCTTGCGCTGCTGAAAAAACGGCCGGGAGAGCTTGCAAGGAAGCTGGATTATCTTTTCAGAAGCACCGATGATAAACAGTCCGTCCTGCATGCATGGAGCGATGCTGCAGGAGAAGTGTCCGTGCCTGTCCTGCTGCAGGTAAAGGAGCATTTTGCACACCGGGCAGATGAGGCAGACAGGCCCGCGGTAAGGGTCTTTTTTCCAAAGGGCAGCCTGGCAAAATGTTACTGCATGGAAAATAATCTGCCCGAAATTGGAAAGCCTTACTGCGAAGAAGCGGTAAAGATATGCACAGACGCACTGGTCAGGTATTTCAGCAGCAGGGAGTTTCTTGGACGCGTATATCTTTCGGAGGAATTCCGGCACTATGCAGTACCGTTCAGCCAGAGAAGCGCGGGTAAAGCGTTAAAAACAATTGCCAGGGGTTCAAAGCTGCCGCTGCAGGAGAAGGCAAAAGCAATCCGGGGGTTTATCTGGTGGACAAATATGGATGATTCTGGAAAAGAAAGCAGCCGTGCAGACCTGGATTTATCGGCAGTTATTTTTGATGAAAACTGGAATTATATGGAGCATGTGTCATATACAAACCTGCGTTCTGACCAGTATCAGGCCTGCCATTCCGGGGACATCGTAAATGGCGGCCCGGCAGGCGGTGACGGTGTCAGCGAATTTCTGGATGCAGATATTGACTCTGTCGTGAATTATGGTGCCAGATATCTCGTTTATCAGGTGTACAGCTATACCGGGCAGAAATTTTCCGAAATGCCGCATGCCATGTTTGGCTGGATGAGCAGGCAGGATGTCCAGTCCGGCGAGATATTTGAGCCAAAGGCCGTGGAACAGAAAATGGACCTGGCATCGCACAGCACGGTCTGCATTCCGGTTATCTTTGACTGTGTAAGCAGGGAAATCATATGGTGCGATATGAGCCTTTCCATAAACAGAAGCCATGCCGGCTGTGGCGGCAACAATGTGGAAAGCAATTTATCCGGTGTCACGGCAGTCTGTTACAGCATGGCAAATATGAAAAAGCCAAACCTGTATGATTTGATTCAGCTGCACATCCGGGCAAGGGGACAGCGGACAGACAGCCGGGAAGAAGCCGATATAATATTTGATACGGACGAAGGAATTACGCCGTTTGACACAGAGATATTTATGGCGGAATACCTGTAATCCATTCTGGAAAAATACAGCCGCGGGCCTGGCCTGGAGGCGCAGTACGGAATTCATTTCAAATTACCTGGAAATACAGGTTCTAAATATGTTCACAGTACATATATATAGTCATGGGACAACTTTCAGACAGTTTCCCATGGCTGTTTTTATTTCAAACAATAGAAAGCCTTAACGCATGCTTTCTATTTATTATGGAGGGAGGAATTGCTATCCGAAACATTTTAAAAATATTTCCGTTACATATCCGAAACGAGCTGCAGGCAGCATTTGAAGCATTGCAGGGAATCGAAGAAATCCGGGTGCGCGTCTGCCAGCCGATTATCCTGCTGTCGGACGAGGGAGAGTATTTTTTCAGCATGAAGCCGGGACATCTGACGAAAGATACGAAGGATGCGTATCAGGTAACATCCCATGATATCAGCGACATGATTGTATTTATCAGCCGCTATTCGCTGTTTGCATTTGAGGAAGAAGTACGCAACGGCTTTATTACGATTGAGGGCGGGCACCGGGTGGGACTGAGCGGACAGGCCGTGTTCCATGAAGGGTGGATGCAGACTATCCGGAATATTTCGTATTTAAATATCCGTGTCAGCCACGAAAAAAAGGAGTGTGCCAGGCGCCTGATACCGTACCTGTACCGGGAGCCGTCCCAAAAGCAGTCCGGGATTTACAACACGCTGCTTGTTTCGCCGCCGGGAAGGGGCAAAACGACGCTGCTGCGGGATTTGATACGTCTGCTTTCGGACGGCAGCAGGGAGCATACCGGGCTTAAGGTCAGCATCGTCGACGAGCGTTCGGAAATCGCGGGCTGTTACCGGGGCATTCCGCAAAACGATGTCGGGATGCGCACGGATGTGCTGGACGGGTGTCCGAAATCCAGCGGCATGATGCTGCTTATCCGCACAATGTCGCCGCAGGTTGTGGCTGTCGATGAGCTTGGCTCAAAAGAAGATGTACAGGCGGTGGCGTATGCCATCCACAGCGGATGCAGCATTCTCGGTTCTGTCCATGCGTCTGGCCTGGACGAGGTGCGGCGCAAGCCGGTGCTGCGGGAATTTCTGGAGCAGGAATATTTTGAACGCTACCTGGTCATTGGCCAGAAGGAAAACAGGGAGCGCCGCTATCTGCTATATAACGCCAGGCAGGAGCTGGTGTGCTGAAGCTGGCAGGCTGTATCTGTATTCTGCTTGCTTCGTGTGGAATGGCATATTCTTTAGTAACGGGGCTTCGAAAACAAATCAGCCAGACGGAAGCGCTGCTTGACTTTTTTACTGCAATGGAAGGCGAGATCACGTACAGCCGCTGTCCGCTGCCGGAGCTGCTGCTGCATTTGTCCAGGCACCAGCCGCAGCCTTATCAGGAGATTCTTGTTCAGGGCAGCCGGAAAATGGAAGATAACAGCGAAGCAGACATTCCGGTCTTGTGGAAAGATGCCTGTGCACAGTACCGTCCGCAGCTTGCCCTGGCAGACGACGATTACGGGGTGCTGCTGCGCATGGGGGAAATCTTTGCTTATGATTCCATGGAAGCGTCACTGCAGCTGCTGGCACTTTGCAGGAAAAAGCTGGCTGCGTCGATAGAAAGCCGCAGCGCAGAATTTGCAGGCAGAAGGAAGCTGTACTGCTGTCTTTGCGGCATGGCAGGGCTGTTTGCAATTATCATACTGCTGTGAAAACGGGAGCTTATCCATAAGCTATTTTAGGGCGGGAGAAGCTGAAATAAAAAACAGGCCCACAGGGGCCGGGCAGGAGAGCTTATGAATGTGAACTTGATTTTTAAAATCGCGGCAGTCGGAATTATTGTATCGGTTTTAAGCCAGGTATTAAAGCACAGCGGAAGGGATGAACACGCCTTTTTAATCAGCCTTGCCGGGCTGATGGTCGTGCTGTTTTGGGTTGTGCCGTATATTTATGAACTGTTTGAAACGATGCAGTCGCTGTTTGCGTTATAGGAGGGGCCGGGATATGGATATTATGAAAATTGCGGTGCTGGCAGTAAGCGGGGTGCTGCTGGCGCTGATACTGAAACAGACAAAGCCGGAGTACAGTATTTTTTTAAGCATGGCTGTGTGCATTTTCATTTTTCTTATGCTGCTGTCAAAGCTTGGCACAGTGCTTGGCTATGTCGGGCAGCTGGAAGCATTTATACATATCGACGCGGTTTATCTGGACACAATACTCAAAATGCTTGGGATTACCTATGTGACGCAGTTTGCTTCCGATATCTGTAAGGATGCCGGGTATGGCGCAGTGGCCGGCCAGATAGAACTGTTCGCCAGGGTGTCCATTCTGTTTCTGGGGTTTCCGGTACTGATGGCGCTTGTGGAGACAATCGGGGAAGTGCTGTGAGAAGGAACAGGACGGGGCAGGCATGGGACAAAGCGGCGGGAAAGAAAGCAGGGAGAGAAACAACTGAAAGAAAAATGACGGGAAGAAAAAAGACAGACTGGCCAGCGGGAAGAAAAGCAGCTGGGATTCTGATTTTTATGATAGGACTGGCAGCCGGATTGTCAGGAGAAGTGTTTCTGAAAGCAGGAACGCGAGAAGCTGTGCAGGTGTTTGAATATGCGTCCGAAATGGAAACTTCGCAGACAGAAACAGGTGCATCCGATGCAGAAGAAATCAGCCAGCTGCAGCCAGAAACAGAAAAATCAGATATGCAGCCGGATGCGGAAGAATCAGGCATCGATGCAGAAGCCGGGGATATTCTTTCGGATTTGGATTTATCGGAACTGGATGACTTTTTAAGCGGGGCAGGATATGGAGACCTTACATTTTCCGGACTGGCCAGGGAGCTGCTGCAAAACGGGCTGTCTCTTGATTTTGCTGCTGTGGGAGAGAGCATCCGCCGTGCCGTGACAGCAGATTATGTGAAGAACCGTGCCGTGCTCATCCAGGTGTTAACGCTGGCAATTGCTTTTTCCGTGCTGATGCAGATGACTTCCGTTTTGCAGAAAAGCTATATCCCAGACCTTGGTTTTGCGGGCGTTTACCTGATGGTCATGCTGCTGCTTCTGAGGCTGTTTTTAACCGTGGCAGGAACCGCAGAAAGCTACCTGTCCAGGCTGACAGAATTTATGCAGGTGCTCCAGCCGGCATTTTGCATGAGCATGGTGTTTTCAAACGGGAGCATCAGTGCGGGAGCGTACTATCAGCTGCTGCTGTTTCTGATTTATCTGGTCGATGCGGTATTTGTAAAAATCCTGCTGCCGGCCGTACAGGTGTATATGGTGCTGCAGATGGTCAATTACCTGACCGAAGAACGGTTTTCCAGAATTGCCAGCCTGTTATCGGATGGGGTCAGCTGGTGTGTCCGGGCACTGATGACGGCGATGGCCGGGTTAAGCATTGTGCAGGGACTGCTGGCACCTGGCATAGACGGGCTGAAACGCAGCACGATTGCCGGAGCTGTCCAGGCAATTCCGGGAGCCGGGCAGGTTTTAAATTCCATGACGCAGATGCTGGCCGGGTCAGCGATGCTTGTGAAAAACAGCGTCGGTGCGGCAGCACTTATCATCCTTGCGGTCATTAGTTTCCTTCCGCTTGTAAAGGCCGGCGTGTTTGTGCTGCTGTACCGGGGCTGTGCGGCTTTGATGGAGCCGGTTTCGGACAAACGTTTCTGTGCAGCCGTAGGAGCGCTCGGACAGTCGGCAGCACTCTGCTTAAAGCTGATGTTTTATGCAGCCATGCTGTTTTTCCTGACAACGGCCGTTATCTGTGCGTCCACAACGCTGAAGGCAGGAATATAGGAAAGCGGAACAGGAATGGATAAAAGCCGCAGGATAAGAAATAAAATCAGAAAACAGGAGCAGCAATTATGGAAGCAGTCCGGGAATGGATGAAAGAATTTCTGGTCATCTATTTAATCCTTACCATACTGATGCATCTTGCCGCCGCGGAGCCATACAAAAAATACCTGCGTTTCTTTTCCGGGATAATCCTTTTGGCAGTACTGGTATCGCCGCTGCTGAGATTTTCCGGAAATGGAAATAAAGGCGGCCTGCAGGCTTATTACGACAGGTTCTGGCAGGAGCTTGACCGCGCACAGCAGGAAACGATGGACTTTGAATCCGTGCAGAACAGCCGTTTTGCAGAAAGGTATGAAATGGCTGCGGAGAAGGGGATTTTAAAGCGTGTGCAGGAGATGGGAATCCCGCTTGGCAGGGTGCGTGTGCAGATATCGTCTGACTATGAAATCCAAAGCATTTCAGCATGGGTGCAGACACAAAATCAGCAGGAAGCCCGGGGCATGCAGGGCCAGGCAGACAAAGACCGGCTTGCGCAATATCTGTGTGAGGCATACGGACTGGACGAAGGACAGGTATTTATCTATGGACTGTGATGACATGGGCTATGCAGCCTGAATCTGGCGTAAATATTACACAGACTGCGAAGCATAGCATGCCCCTTAGGGTACACCTTACGAAAAGTATTTTCAGACGCGCCCCGGCGGCTTTTAAGGATGCATCAGAAAGGACGGATGAGCTGGAATGAGATGGAAATGGCTTACAGACATGTTAAAAAAGATGGATAAAACGAAATGGATGATTCTCGGCTTAAGCGGCATCCTGCTTCTGGTTCTTGCGCTGCCCACAGAACAGCCAGGCAGTGACCGGCAGGAAGAAGCCTTTCAGAAATCCGTCGGTGAAAAACAGCAGGAAAACCGGAATGAGGATTATGAAAAGCAGCTGTCCGCACAGCTGGAACAGTCTCTGGCCTGCATGGACGGGGTGGGCGAGGTACATGTGATGATTACATTTCAGGACAACGGAAGGTCGGTTGTGGAAAAGGACGTGACAAAATCCGGGAACAGCACAGAAAGCAGCCAGTATCAGGAAGCGTCTGTTTATGAAGAAACAGACGGCAGGCAGCCATACGTCAGCCAGCAGAAGCTGCCTTCCGTAGAAGGCGTGCTTGTCGTGGCACAGGGAGGCGGGGATTCCGGCATCAAAAGGGATATTCTGGATGCGGTTATGGCATTATTTCCAATAGAAGCGCATAAAATAAAAATCGTGAAGATGCAGAGCGAGTCATAAAAGCACGGGAAGCCGAATACAATAAAATAGCAAAAAGACCATGCAGGGAGAAGGAAATCATCATGAAAAAATTGTTCAAAAAAAACCAAATCATTATTACTGCACTGGCGCTGATGATTGCGGCAGCAGGATATTTAAGCTATACGCACAGCAGCCTGGGTGATGACGGCCTGACGCAGACGAGTGCCGGACTGACAGAGGAAGATTACGACATCGTATACGACGAAACACTGACAGATGCAGAAATTTTTGCAGAAGCAGAAATCGATACTGCGGATGACACTGCCAAAGACGGAGATTCCAAAGCAGATGATGCAAAAGCAGACGCCGGGGACGCGGACAGCAAAAAAGCATCGGACAAAAAAGCAGGCAAAAAAACGGAAAAAGATTCCGGCAAGGCCGCTGCTGCAGACAGCAGTGCAGTTTCTTCCGAATCTGGCGGACAGGAAATAGACAATCCGGGAGAAACCGTGCTGGCAAGCACCAGCGTATCCAACATTGACTTTGCCGTGGAAGCCAAATTAAACCGCGAACAGGTACGTTCCCAGAACAAGGAAAACCTGATGGAAGTCATTAACAGCACCGCGCTTTCTGATACAGAAAAGCAGGAAGCCGTAGATAAAATGGTATCGCTGACAGACATCGCGCAGCGTGAATCCGATGCAGAGATGCTTCTGGAAGCAAAAGGCTTTACCGATGTGGTAGTAAGCATTACGGAAGATGCAGCAGACGTCGTGCTGAATATGGGCGATGTGACAGACGCAAAGCGCGCACAGATAGAAGACATCGTAAAACGCAAGACAAAGGTTTCCGCGGAGAATATCGTGATTACGCCGATTACGACAGGAGAAAAAGGAAAATAAGGCAGCATGCCTGAAACGCAGGTCCTGCGGTTATGGGCTGATGGTGATTATACATAAGGAAGGCTGGATAAGGGATAAAAAGGCATGTGCCGCTGGTTACTTTGCTTCAGTAACAGGCATATGCCTTTTTCGTTACTGTTTACACAGGGCTTTGCATCAGGTTGCAAAGACCTGCCTGAACTGTTACGTATTTTCAGGCAGAAATCAGAGTTTATTACAGCCTGATTCACGCCATTGCTTCGTTAAAATTTCTAGTCGATGACCACATCGCTGTTGAAATTTTGCCTTGCACTGACGCGAATCAGTCAGCACTAAACTCTGATTTCTGCCCGGATGGAGCTCTGGATATTTAAAGACATATTTTATGGGAGTATCTTATATTGCACCGGTACGCGCGACGGCAGAACGATATTATAAGCTGCGTAACCTGGCGGCAGATGAGGTCGGCTGCAGGGGCAAAAACCTGCCAATTTTTCTGAACAGCCTGCCGCAGGGACTGTTTGAGGATTTTCAGAAATGGTTGCTGGAAAATCTGGGGTTTCAGGTATTTACATCGGTCAGCGAAGGCCATGTGTCGTTAAAAACACAAAAACAGGGGCAGGCAAAAGCAATTAATCTTTCGGATGCCGGGTTTGGCTACAGCCAGATTCTGCCAATTGTGACGCAGCTTTGGTATATTGCAGCAAAGAGACTGTGTGGCGTCCGCAATCGAAACGGAAAGAAATCAATGAGCGGATTCGTCAAATCTGCGATTCAGGCATCCAGATTGTCCATTCATGCAGCAGGTGTTAAAAATCACCCTGATTTCTCCGATAAGTTAGTTATATTACAGGGTAAGAACAGAAAGGAGAAAAATATATGCCAGTTTGTATTTCAGGTAATCCTGTTTCTGTGCTGGACGGGCTGAAACTTCATAAAGAGCATTTGAAATCCCAGGGAAACCAGAAGGAAGGCCAGAAGGTGTTTCAAAGAGATTCCCTGGAAGTTTCCCAATTCTCGAAAAACAGGGAAATCTTAATCGATAAAATAAAACATACGGCGGTGCAGTCCGTTACGCTGTTTGGCGATACAAGGGCTGAAATATTAGAAGGTGTCAGGCAGGAGAAAGGCCGGTATGATTATTCGGATGTTGTAAATGCCTGCGGGCTGAGTTATGCAAGGCTGTACGCCAAAATCGAACAGCGCCATAAAAAGGAACCGTATTATAAGGCAGACGGCACGCTGCTGACAAAGGAAGAAGAAATGGAATGGCTGGATATGCAGTATGAACAGGAAGCAGCGTGGCAGAAATCCTGTGCCAGAACAGCGGCCCAGGGGCAGGCCGTTCAGGGGAAAATTTCTGAAATACCGGCAAAAGAGCTGGAAGAATTGGAGGACAGCTTTTATCAGGCGAAAGATGCCTATATGAAGCTGTACCGGGAAAACAGGCAGGCGGGGAAGCCGCTTTCCCTGCAAAATTATGTGTTTGGCAGCAGCCGGATGTATGAAGTGCTGAACAGATTAGGGAATTTACAGGGGAGGTGGAATCATGCAGGTTCCAGTGTCTGATAGTTCCCTGCAGTGCAGATATTTTGCAGGAACAGGAAGCATAGGCGGTATTCATCTGCCGGACTTCCGTGATAAATATGTGTTCTCGAAAAAGAAAAGCGGTATCAGTGATAAAGAATACCATAGGCAGATCAGGGAACAGGCTTATGAGGATTTTACAAAGGGGCAGTTCCAGAACAAATCCGAAGGATTTAACAGGCTGATGAAAAGCTACACATCGGAAGTTTCGCCAGACAGAAAAAGCATCATTACCTCTGGCCTGAAAGCTGTTTCAGGAAAAAGACAGAATATGATTCAGCCGATTGATTTTATCGCAACGATTCTGGAAGGGGAAGTGAGATTTAAAAAACCGCCACTGGGTGGCAGCGAATACATAGAGTTTTATGATAAGAACGGGGAGATGGTGGCGACTTATTCCAATAATGGGTGGACGATGTACACCACCAATGCGGAGGCTGCCAGGCAGACGGAAATGTGCATAATCTATAACGAGGCATGGGGAAATCGCTGATTCAGGAGCAGGCTGTAGAAAAAAACGGATGGATAACCGAAAAAATATTTACAGACATTATTACAATTTCCCAAATGACACCGGGCCCGCTGGCGGTTAATACCGCAACCTTTGTCGGGCTTACGGCCGGCGGAATTTCCGGGGCAGCCGCTGCAACCATTGGCTGCGTCCTGTGCGGGATTGTGATTGCACTGGCTGTATATCAGTTTTTTCAGACACATCAGACATCTGCTTATGTGCTGGAGGTGCTGAATGGGCTGAAATCCGCTTCATCCGGCCTGATTCTTTCAGCAGCTGTTTTGATGATACGGCTGGTATTATATGGCAGTACGGAATCGGAGCTGGATGTTTCAGCAGTGAACTGGATTGCAATGTTTATTTTTGCTGTGATGCTGTTTGTTTTGTGCAAATGGAAGCTCAGTCCGGCTGTGGTTATTCTGATAAGCGGCGCTGCCGGATTTGCCTGCTATCGGTGATTCCGGCGGTCTGTTTTTGGCTGCCATGGGAGTCTGATATGGCAGTCTGGCAGGGTGGCTGCTGTTTGCTTGTAACGCATGATGCTCGAATCGGGGAGGACAGTGTGGGAAAGGAATTGAACTCTGCCTTCGGATGATGTATAGTATAGGAAAAGGAGAATGTTATGGCGAAGAATGAGTCGTATGCCGTTTCAGAGACAGATGCATCCGGGCGGGACAGGGCAGGCATGCCGCACGCTGGTGCACAGGGCAGGACTGTGGTGTCGTCTTATTTTTCCGCGCTGCAGGAGATACTGGCACAGGCCAGCGAAGGGGATAAGGTGATTTACCAGGATGCTGTTATTAAAGAACTGTTAAAGGATGCCGGGTTTACGGGGTTTCTATTATCAAGAATCGTAAAGGAAATGAAGGATGTCTCGATTGAGGAGTTTTGTGCATATACCGGTGCCTGCAGGGAGAATGCGTTTAAGCTGAAAGGGGAAGCGGCAGAATATGGAACTTCCAGCACGAAAACAGTAAGACTGGATTTTGTGCTGGAATATGCACAGGCTTCGGAGAGGCTTTTGCGCATCAATATAGAGCCGCAGGCTTCGCAGCAGTCCTACAGCGAAAGCAGGGCAGAGTCATATTCCTTAGTAGCAAGGGCCGTTTATAACGCCTGCCTGGCCATGGCGACAGAGCTCCAGACAGCAGAGCAGTATCATGCCATTCGCAAAGTGTACAGCATCTGGATATGTTATAAAAGGCCGGTTCCGGATGTCCGGGAGCCAGTCATCAGCTACAGCATAAAACCGGACGAGGATTACCCTTATGCGGGCGGCGGTACGGTAAAGATACCGAGGAGAAAATTTGATGACGGCGACCTGTGTTATCTTTTGTCTGGCGGTATTGCGAGGAATGAGCGGGAAGCTTTTATGCGCCAGAAGGGAATTATCAGGGAAGGGGTGAATAATATGGCAGAAGCACTGAGCCTGGAAGAACGGATGATGGCTGCTGCAGAGCGCCTGGTGGAAAAGCAGGTGGCTGAACAGGTGGAAAAGCGGGTGGCTGAACAGGTGGAAAAGCAGGTAGCTGAACGGGTAGAAAAGCAGGTAGCCGATTCGATTATAGAGATAGGCAGGGAATTTCATTTATCTGCACCGGAGATTGTTGCACGCCTGGGAAAAAAGCTTTCGATTTCTGAGGATAAGGCTTTGCAGCTGTATCATGACAGGATGTGATTGAACGTGGGCCACGGGCCTGGATGTAAAAGGATAGCTGGGAAAAACAGAAAAAGCCGGTATGATACCTCTAAAGCAGACAGAGTAAATAAACAAAATCTGCTTTGGAGGCATTTTTTATGGCCAAATCACCGCATACTCCTGAATCGTTCTTTCAGGCTATATCTTGTATATGTTTTGCTTAGTGCGGCAGCCCCTTTTTTGTGCCAGCGTTACTTTGATATCTACAGAATCGGTAACAGAAACAGCTATTGAGCTAAGCCTGGCGCTGTGCTAAAATAGGAAAAAGCAAAAAAAGAGAAGCAGCGTAACGAAACCGGATAAAACACTGCAATGCTGCCTGGAACATCTGAAAAGAAGCCTGTGGCTGCGCGAAGGAGAAATCTGCAAAAAGAAAATAAGGAGGAGAACAGAAAATGAACATTGTACTGGCCAGAGCAGAAGAAGCCCAGAAGGATATTTTATACCGGCTGCTTCAGTATTCGCTGTTTGAAGAAAGCATCCATGACCAAAACGAAATGACGGAAGCTGCACTGTTTGCATACCCCTGGTTTGACGCTTATTTTACGGAAAAAGACCGGGAAGCATTTTTTATCCGGGAGCAGGAAACCGGGAAGCTGCTTGGTTTTGCAATGATAAACGCTTATCTGCAAAAATTTAAAACAGGCCGCAGCATCAAAGAATTTATGGTGCTTCCAAAGTACCGCAGGAACCGGATTGGGAAGAAGGCTGCGCTTATGTGCTTTGGCCTGCATCCGGGAAACTGGGAAGTTTCGCCGTCTTTTGGAAGCCGGCAGTCGTATCTGTTCTGGAAGCACGTCATAGACGGATATACAGGCGGGAACAGTCAGTTTGCCGATGGCATTTTTTTGTTTTCGAATGAACAGGGAAGCAGCAGGAAAGATATGCCGGGCAGCAGTTAGTGAAAAATGGAACAGGCAGAAGAAACAGCAGACAGGCAGGAGGCATTTTAGTGTTTGGAAAAATAGCAATTGGCGAACAGGATTTTGCCAAAATGAGGGAAAATCATTACTTTTACATTGATAAAACAGATTTCATAAAAGAGTGGTGGGAAAATGGGGACACAGTGACTCTGATTACCCGGCCGCGCAGATTTGGCAAAACGCTTATGATGAATATGCTGTATCATTTTTTCTCGGTCAGTCATGCTGGGAGAGGAGATTTATTTGAGGGACTTGCAGTCTGGAAGGAAAAGGACTGCCGGATGCTGCAGGGAACTTATCCGGTTATTTTTCTGAGCTTTGCAGATGTCAAAGCAGATAATTATCTGTCTGCCCGTGAAGGAATCCTGCAGGAACTGACAGATGTTTATAATCAGAATGCATTTGTTCTGCACAGTGACAGGCTCACTGCACAGGACAAAGAAGCTTTTATAAAAGTAAACGAAGATATGAGCGACATGACTGCGGCAAGGTCTATAAAACGGCTTTCCAGTTTCCTGTTTAAATATTACGGGAAGAAAGCGGTTATTCTTCTGGATGAATATGATACGCCGATGCAGGAAGCATATGTAAATGGATATTGGGATGAGCTGGCAGATTTTATGCGAAAGCTCTTTAATTCCACATTTAAAACAAACCTGTATCTGGAACGGGGAATTCTGACAGGCATTACCAGGGTAAGCAGGGAATCTGTTTTTTCGGATTTAAACAGCCTTGCAGTTGTGACAACGACTTCCGGAATGTATGAATCGTCTTTTGGCTTTACTCAGAAAGAAGTTGTCCATGCACTGGCGGATTTTTCACTGCAGGATAAAGCAATGGATGTTAAACGGTGGTATGACGGGTTCCGGTTTGGCAGATGTGACCATATTTATAATCCATGGTCAGTCATTCATTATCTGAAATACAGGGAGTTTGCTGCGTATTGGGCAAATACAAGTTCAAACAGGCTGGTTGCGGATTTAATCCAGCAAGCCGGGCCGGGTATAAAGGCTGCCATGGAAAATCTGCTGGGCAGCAAGCCGCTTCGTGTTATCATTGATGAACAGGTTGTTTTCAGCCAGCTGGATGAAAATGAGAATGCAATCTGGAGCCTGCTTTTAGCATGCGGATATTTAAAAGCTTCGGAATATCATTTAAATGAAAAGGGCAGAAAGGAATATGTTCTGGAAATTGTCAATTTTGAGGTATACACAATGTTTGAGGATATGTTCCGAAACTGGTTTGCGTCATGTATTACAGCGTATAATGATTTTGTCAGGGCGCTTCTTTCAAATGATGTGCAAATGATGACGGCTTATATCAGCCGGGTGACGGCCAGTGTTATCAGTCATTTTGATTCAGGAAGAAAACCTTCCGGGAAAACGGAACCCGAACGTTTTTTTCACGGCCTTGTGTTAGGATTAATGGCAGATCTGAACGACAAATATATGATTACTTCAAACCGGGAGAGCGGTTTGGGGAGATATGATGTGCTTTTAGAGCCCCGCGGCAGCATGGATGACGGAATTATTTTCGAATTCAAGGTGTTTGACCCTGACGGAGAATCGGAATTGTCTGATACGGCAGATGCAGCCGTGAAGCAGATAATTGACAAAAATTATGCTGCGGTTCTGGAAGCAAAACATGTCCCGAAAGATAAAATCCGGGTATACGGGTTTGCATTTGAGGGAAAGCGGGTGCTGATTCATGGCGGATATCTGCAGGAACTTGAAAAACAGTAAGGAATGCACCTGTCAGCCGTGCTGGGCAAAGCATTCATGCCCCGCCCAGCACAGACCTGCGGTATACAATCTCCGGCTGTATATAAGCCGCTTCATAAGGCGCGTCCGCATATTCCATCCGGTAGACAGCCTGCATGGCCAGGCGTTTTCCGAGCTGCCCGGTTCTGACGCTGGCGGTTGTAATCAGCCCGTCGATATTGGAATATTCCCGGCTGCCGTCATATCCGGTCACAACAATCCCGTCCGGGCCGGGACGTCCTTCATGTTCCTGAAAATAGCGCTGCAGGAAGTGTGCAATATAATCGCTGGCGCAGATAAATGCTTCGGGCAGTGTTTCGAGCGAGTCGAGGAAATCACACAGTACCTGGTAATAGGAAAAAATCCCGATGCGCTGCGTAAAGCAGCACTGGCTGTCAATATCCAGGCAGTGGTCTGCCATGCACTGGCAAAAGCCCTTATAACGGTCTGCGTTTGTGCGGGCATAATGAATGTCCCCGATAAAGCCGAGGCGTGTCAGCCCGCGTGCAATCACGGACTCGGTAATCTGGTAAATGGCGCGGCATCCTTCCAGCAGAATCAGGTCGCCGTGCAGCATATGTGCGTCCAGCTGCGGCACGGTGTCTAAAAATACCTTTGGCAGCGGCAGCTCATTGATTATGCGGATAAGGGTTTCATCATAAACATTCAGTATCACGGCGCCCTGGACATCGCCGCTTTCGAGGATGGAAGGCAGCACATAGCCTTCGGTATAAGCGGACGGCACGCAGGTGTACAGCATATGGATATTGTGGCAGGATAAATCCTGTGCCATCTGGTGGATGATATTTGTCCAGAACGTGGATGAATCCGGCCGTGAAATAATCAGGGAGACTGTCTTTTCTTCCATATTTAATGCAGGAGCGGCAGGAAGGGGAATTTTGGAGTAGCCAAGCTCCCTCGCCTTGTTCAGGACGTTTTCGCGGAGTGAGTCGGACACGCCGCTTTGGTTTTTGAATACCTTCCAGACAGTGACCCGCGAAATTCCCAGTGCATCCGCGATGTCCTGCATCGTTATTTTACTCATTGGAACCCTCTCCTTTTATAATATTCCTGTATCAGATGCAATTTTATGCAGCAGGATAGATATGTAATAGTATAACATGTCCCGTGCAGAAAATCAAAGACTGATTACTTAACAAAAGTTAACATTTTAAAGGCTGGTTCAAAACATATTTATAGTTAAAATTGGATAAAATAATGAAAAAATATCGATTTATAATGAATAAATTTAGCATAATAACTAAATAGAACATTGCTGTGAAAATAATGATAAAACACTATTGACAAAACAATGGAATAATGTTAATGTCTACTTACAAAAATGTTAACAGCAAAAAACTGACGGGGAATCTGTATCTTGTATATGGATTCCCTGTCAATGGTTTCACGTATTGTTCAGGGATTTTTAGTAACAGGCCAGCTTGTCTGAACTGTTACGATTTTTAAAAAGAGAAGGAGAGATTATGAGCAGGATTATAGGAAAGAGCATTCCGGGCATGCCATGGGAAGACAAACCGCAGGGGTATCAGATGCCGCTGTGGCGTTACAGCAAAAACCCGATTATCGGAAGGGATGGCAGCAAAATATCAAACAGCGTGTTCAACAGCGCAGTTGTCCCGTTTGAAGACGGATATGCCGGAATGTTCCGGTGTGACAGCAAGTCCATCAGCATGGATATTTTTGTCGGAAGAAGCAAAGACGGCCTTCACTGGGAAATTGAAGACGAGCCGGTGAAAATGGAAGGGGCAGACGGCGAGATTTTAAATGTGGAATACCGCTATGACCCGAGGGTCTGCCAGATAGAGGATAAATATTACATAACATGGTGCAACGGCTATCACGGGCCGACCATTGGCGTGGCTTATACACAGGATTTTAAGAAATTTATCCAGCTGGAAAATGCATTCCTGCCATGCAACCGCAACGGCGTGCTGTTCCCGCGCAAAATTAACGGCATGTATACAATGTTAAGCAGGCCGAGTGACAACGGGCATACGCCGTTTGGGGATATTTATGTCAGCCAGAGCCCGGATATGGAGTTCTGGGGACGCCACCGCCATGTTATGAGCCCGGTACCGGGAAATACGAGCGCATGGCAGATTACAAAGGTCGGGCCGGGGCCGGTGCCGATTGAAACCGACGAAGGGTGGCTTTTGATTTACCATGGCGTCATTACGACCTGCAATGGATTTGTATACCGCATGGGCGCAGCGCTGCTGGATTTAGAGCAGCCGTGGAAGGTGCTTTACCGTTCGAAGGATTATATTCTGGCTCCGTATGAGCTTTATGAGTGCGTCGGGGATGTTCCGAATGTAGTCTTCCCATGTGCCGCACTCGCAGATGCAGATACTGGCAGGATTGCGGTATATTACGGGTGTGCCGATACGGTAACAGGGCTTGCATTTACGACAATTGATGACATCATATCATACCTGAAGGAACATCATATTTCATGATAACAGGAGGACACATATGGACTTTTTGGATAAAAGGGTCATGGTAATCTGCCAGGAGCTGGAAAAGCTGAAAGTAAAGCAGCGGTTTCCGATTCCGTGCTGGCAGTACAAGGAAGGTTTTTTTCTGACACCGCAGGAAGCAAAAGCAGATGCAGGCGAATGGAGCCGGTTTGACAGCAGCACGATGCACTGGTACGGGCCGGACCGCCACTGCTGGTTCCAGACATCTTATACGGTGCCGGATGAGCTGGACGGAACACGCATGTGGCTGCATGCATGCACGCAGATTGATGAAGCAGACCATGGCAGGAATCCGCAGTTTCTGCTATTTATCAACGGGGAGCCTGTCCAGGGCATGGACTTGAACCATATGGATGTGCTGTTAAGGGAACAGGCACAGGCCGGGGAAACACTGGACATCCAGCTGCAGGCATATACCGGGACGCTGCACAGTGAATTTGCGCTGCGCGGCGAAATGCAGGAAATCGATGCAGATATCGAAAAGCTGTATTATGACCTGTGGGTGCCGCTGGCAGCATTTCCACGCATGGAGCCGGAAAGCCAGGACAGGCTTGCGCTGACACATGTCTTAAATGAAACGGTCAATCTCCTGGATTTGCGCACGCCGTATTCACAGGAATTTTATGCGTCCATTCAGGCAGCTTCTGATTATATCAGCAAAAAGCTGTATGAAGACCTGGCCGGATGGCAGGAAATCACGGCTTCGTGCATCGGGCATACGCATATCGACGTGGCCTGGTGGTGGACCGTTGCGCAGACACGGGAAAAAACAGCCAGAAGCTTTTCTACGGTGTTAAAGCTGATGGAAGAATATCCGGATTACCATTTCATGTCCAGCCAGCCGCAGCTGTACTGGTTTTTAAAGGAACGCTATCCAAAACAGTTTGAAAAAATAAAGGAACGTGTAAAGGAAGGACGCTGGGAGCCGGAAGGCGGCATGTGGGTCGAGGCAGACTGCAACCTGACAAGCGGGGAATCGCTCGTGCGCCAGTTTATGCACGGAAAACGCTTTTTCAAAGAAGAATTCGGCGTGGATAACCGTATATTATGGCTGGCGGATGTATTTGGCTACAGCGGCGCGCTGCCGCAGATTATGAAAAAGTGCGGCATTGATTATTTCATGACGACAAAGCTGGCATGGAACCAGTTCAATAAAGTGCCATATGATACGATGCGCTGGCGGGGCATTGACGGTACCGAAGTACTCACGTACCTGATTACGACACTCGATGTCGGGCAGCCGGTGTCAAATTTCTTTACGACGTACAATGGATGCCTGCACCCGGATTCAATTATGGGCGGCTGGGCACGCTACCAGAACAAGGATATCAATAATGATATTTTAATCTGTTATGGCTACGGTGACGGCGGCGGCGGCCCGGACCGCAAGATGCTCGAAACTTCCAAAAGAATGCAGAAGGGCATCCGGGGCATTCCGAAAGTGCGCCAGGTATTTGCACGGCAGTTTTTTGACGAATTAAAGGAGCGCGTGGAAGGTGACCGCAGGCTTCCGGTCTGGGAAGGCGAGCTGTACTTTGAGTACCACCGCGGCACGTATACGTCCATGGCGCGCAATAAGCGTTCCAACCGCAAGGCAGAGCTGGGACTGATGGACCTGGAGCTGTTATCCGTTATGGCATCAAAGCTGGCACCGGAAATTTCATCCAAATCCCGTACCGTGCCTTATCCGTCCAAAGACCTTGATGAAATCTGGAAGACGGTGCTGTTAAACCAGTTCCATGATATCCTGCCAGGCTCGAGCATTCAGGAAGTCTATGAAGTGACCAGAAAGGAATACGAAGCCGCAGATGCCAGAATCAGAGAGCTGTCCAGCGAGCGGATGCAGGCAGTTGCAGGAGACGGGGACGGCGTGACGCTGTTTAATACAACCGGAAGCTCCCGCAGCGATATCGTGCTCTTTGATGCGGGCAGCCTGGATGCGCAGGCGCTGCAGGACAGCGAGGGCAACCTTTATCCGGTGCAGCAGACAGAAGACGGCGCGGTCGTTTATATGAAATACCTGCCACCAAAGGGTTACCGTACCTTTGCGAAGGTGAAAGAGGCAAAGCAGCCGGAAATTCCGTTTGTGCTGACCGGGGAGCGGATGCTGGAAACACCGTTTTATAGCATTGAGCTGGATGAACAGGGCGTGTTTACCAGGATTTACGATAAAGAAAACGACAGGGAAGTGCTGCAGCAGGGTGCGCGGGCAAACCTGATGCGCATGTACGAAGACAAGCCGATTTATTATGATAACTGGGACATTGATATTTATTATACAGAAAAATTCTGGGATGCAGACGGGCTGGAATCCATGAAATGGAGCCAGGCCGGGCCGGTGCGCATCACGCTTATGCTGGAGCGCAGAATCAGCAGCTCCCTGATACGCCAGAACATTCATTTCTATGCGGACAGCAGGAGAATTGATTTTGAGACGTATGTGGACTGGAAAGAGCACCAGCATCTTTTGAAAGTGCATTTTCCGGTGGATATCCATACAGACGAAGCAGCATTCGATATCCAGTTTGGCAATCTGACGCGCAAAACGCATGTAAACACAAGCTGGGATAAGGCGCGTTTTGAAAGCTGCGGGCAGAAATGGATGGATTTATCCGAAGGCCATTACGGCGTGAGCCTGTTAAATGACTGCAAATACGGACATTCCGTCAAGGACAGCAATATGGCGCTGACACTTATCAAATCCGGCATCGAGCCGAATCCGGCGACGGACCAGGAGGAGCACTATTTTACCTATGCGCTCTATCCGCATGCCGGGGGCTGGCGGGAAGCCGGAACCGTGCGCGAAGCATACTGGCTCAACCAGCCGGTGCTTGTTACTGGCGGCGGGCAGCCGGGCAGCTGTTATTCGCTGGCCGTTGTGGATAAGGAAAACATTGTACTGGAAACGGTCAAGGCGGCAGAAGACGGCACGGGCACGGTGTACCGCATGTATGAGTCCGAAAACGCAAAAACAAAGGCACATCTTACGGTGAAGCAGCCGTTTACGAAGGCTTATATCTGTAACCTGCTCGAAGAAACGCAGGCAGAGGCGCAGGTGGAAGGAAACCGCGTGGCATTTACATGCAGGCCGTATGAGATTGTTACCGTAAAGGTAGTATAAACAGGCTCCTGATTCAGGAAACGGTTTCCCGGACACTGGACGGAGAAATGGAAAGGGGAAATTGGCGGTGGATAAAGAGAAACAGGTAATTGTCGGGATTGACCTTGGGGGAACCGGCATTAAAATAGGAATTGTCAGCAGAACGTATGAAATACTGGCGCAGACATCCATACCGACAAATGCCGGGCGGCCATGGCAGCAGGTGATGGAAGATATGGGAAAGACAGCCAGAAAGCTGCTGGAAGAAAACGGTTACGGCATTTCGGACTGCCTTGGCGCAGGAGCCGGATGCCCGGGCACGGTTGACAGCGAAAAGGGCATTGTGCTGTATTCCAACAACATCAGCTGGGAGCATGTGCCGTTTGCAGAAGAACTGAAAAAATACCTTCCGCTTCCGGTTTACATTGATAACGATGCAAACTGTGCGGCACTCGGGGAAGTGGCAAAGGGAGCTGCAAAGGGATGCCGGCATGCGCTGTTTTTAACGCTCGGAACAGGCGTCGGCGGCGGCATTGTCATTGACGGCAGCATATTTGAAGGCGGGCATCCGGGCGGAGCCGAGCTTGGGCATATCAAAGCTGGTGACGAAGGCAGGATGTGCACCTGCGGGCGGACTGACTGCCTGGAAGCTTATGCATCGGCTTCGGCGTTAATAAGTGATGCTAAAAAAATGGCAGGGCAGAACCCGGATTCCATGCTCTGGCAGCTGTGCGCAAATGACCTGTCACAGATGAATGCAAAAATACCATTCGATGCAGCACAGGCGGGCGATGCGTGCGGCAGGCAGCTGATAGACCGCTACATCCGGTATCTGGCGGACGGCATTACAGACCTTGCCAACATTTTCCGGCCGGATATCATTGTGCTTGGCGGCGGCGTGTGTGCACAGGGAGAAAACCTGACAAAACCGCTGAATGAATACCTGACAAAGAACTGCTTCGGAGCAGCGGTATCTTATGTCCCGCAGATTGTAACGGCACAAAACGGCAATGATGCCGGGATTATCGGCGCTGCAAGCCTGGTCGGAATGCAGGGAAGTGCTGCAGGAAACCAGCGGCAGCTGCTGTTTTTAGAGCCTGTGTGCACACAGAATATCTGGGGCGGAAGCCGCCTGAAAGACGAATTTCATTATATGGGTGCAGCTGATAATACCGGGGAATGCTGGGGCATTTCTGCGCATCCAAACGGTGACGGCGCAGTGAAAAACGGCGCATTTGCCGGATGCCGCCTTTCTGTTCTATGGGAACATCACCCGGAATATTTCGGGAATTACAAGAGCGGCCGCTTTCCGCTGATGGTAAAAATTATTGATGCCAGGGAAGATTTGAGCATTCAGGTACATCCGGATGATGCCTATGCAGGCATTCATGAAAACGGTTCTCTTGGGAAGACCGAATGCTGGTATGTGCTGGACTGTGCAGAGAATGCGTCGCTTGTCATCGGCCACCATGCAAAAACAAGGCAGGAGCTGGCTTCGATGATAGAAGAAGGCCGGTGGGGAGAGCTTATCCGTGAGATTCCGATTCAAAAAGGCGATTTTATCCAGATAGACCCGGGCACGGTGCATGCAATCAAGGGCGGGTGCCTGATTCTGGAAACACAGCAGAACAGCGATGTGACCTACCGCCTGTATGATTATGACAGGCTCCAGAACGGAAAGCCGCGCGAGCTGCACCTTCAAAAGAGTATGGATGTCATTACCGTTCCGGCAAAAGATGCCGCAGACAGCGTGGTGTCTGTAGCAGGCCTTTCCAAAAACCGGATGAATGAGCTTTACAGCTGCGGCTATTACCAGATATTCAAGCTGGATGTGGACGGCGTGTTCCAGCTGGATGAAGCACAGGGCAGCTGGCCGTTCCTGCTGATGTCGGTGCTGGAAGGAACCGGGTCTGCGGACGGTTATCCGCTGAAAAAGGGAGACCACTTTATTGTGCCCTGCGGGTATGGAAATCTCAGGCTGGAAGGAACGATAAGCCTGATGGCTTCTGCGCCGGGGAAGATAGAGTAAAGAAAAAAGAATACGGGCAGCCGCTTGTGAAAGCAATCCGGCTGTTTCGGGGACTGTATGAGCTGCTGCATCATACAGTCCCTTAGCTTTTTGCGGGATGTATTTCTAAAGCAAAACCGCTTGAAATGTACCGGATGATGCGTTACGATAAATGCAGAAAGCCGGGTGATGGATGCTGCCATTACACCGGGTGGAGCAGCGGTATGAAAACCGGAACAGGATTTGCATACAGAAGGAAGGATTTGCATGGATTATAAAAAGCTGCCGCTTGGGCTGGAAGACTTTGAAAAGCTGATAACCAGGGGATATTATTATATTGACAAAACTATGTTTTTAAAAGAGCTTATAGACGAAAGGGCAGAAGTCAGTCTCTTTACGCGTCCAAGACGTTTTGGAAAAACGCTGAATATGAGCATGATACGGTATTTTTTTGAAGATGCCAGGGACAGGAATGGGAACAGCCAGGACCATTCGCACCTGTTTGAGGGATTGCAGATTATGCGGCAGGGGGAACAGTACCGGGAGCAGATGGGACAGTACCCGGTTATCAGCCTGACATTAAAATCTGCAAAGCAGCCGGATTTTGAAATGTCGTACCAGGTTTTAAGAGCGGTGATTGCGGATGAATATATCAGGCACTGTTATTTATGCAAAAGTGAAACTATGCTGCCTGTTGAAAAGGAAAAATACATCCGCCTGATGGAGCAGAAGGGGGAAGCTGGAGAATATGCGAACGCATTACAGTTTTTATCGAAATGCCTGGAAAATTATTATGGAAAAAAAGCAGTTATTTTAATTGATGAGTATGATGTTCCGCTGGAAAATGCGTTTGTCAGGGGATTTTATGGCCAGATGACAGATTTTGTCCGCTCTCTTTTTGAATCTGCGCTGAAAACAAACAGCAGCCTGGAATTTGCAGTTATGACGGGCTGTCTGCGCATCAGCAGGGAAAGTATTTTTACCGGCATGAATAACCTTGCCATATTTTCGATTCTGAGCAGCCGTTTCAGCAGCTATTTTGGATTTACAGGCGAGGAAGTGCAAAGGCTCTGCGAAGACTATGGAATGCCGCAGAAATATGGCCTGATGAAGGAATGGTATAACGGGTATGTTTTTGGCGGGGCCAATGTATATAATCCATGGAGCGTGCTGTCCTTTCTGTATGAGCTGCGCGGAAATATCAACAGCTTTCCTTCTGCGTACTGGGCGAATACGAGTTCCAACAGTATTGTCCGGAAAATGATAGATATGGCTGACGAAAACACGAAGCAGGAAATTGAGTCTTTGATAGCGGGAAAGACACTGCAAAAACCGGTGCATGAAGATGCTGCTTATCATGAAGTATATGAATCCATGGAACATTTATGGAGCTTTCTGTTTTTTACCGGATATTTGCGGAAGGCGGGCGAATATATGGACGGCAGTGGGAAGCTTTTTCTGGAACTGGCGATTCCCAATAAGGAAGTCGGGCTTATTTTCCGCAGAAAGATTCTGGAATGGTTTGAGGAGAAGGCAGGGGCGAAAGACCGCACAAGGCTGTTTCAGGCATTTATACAGGGGAATGCAGCGGTACTGGAAGAAGAAATCGGAGACATGCTTTTAGAAACAATCAGCTTTTACGATGCATACGAGAGCTTTTACCATGGATTTCTGGCAGGTATTTTTTCGGGCATGAAGGGGTATACGGTAAAGTCAAACCGTGAAGGCGGACGCGGGCGCAGTGACTTGTTTGTTGCTCCGGTCACGCGGCGCAAGGCTGCATTTGTCGTGGAGTTTAAAATTGCAGGAAGAATCCGGGATATGGAAGCAAAGGCACAGGAAGCCCTGCGCCAGATACGGGAGCAAAATTATGCAGCAGAGCTGGAAAGCGACGGGTTTGAGACAGTCCATAAATATGGGATTGCGTTTGTGGGAAAAGACTGCCATGTGGAATGGGAAGCGTGAGGAAGGGGAAAGTATGACAGACATAAAACACATATCAAAAAAGGTTGCTCCTATTGCAAAAAAATATGGTGCAGACAGAGTTGCACTATTTGGTTCCAGAGCAAAAAACACAGACACAGAAACGAGTGATTATGATTTCATTATTTCAAAGGGAAAAATACAATCTTTATTTCAGTTAGCGTCTTTTATTGATGAGCTTGAAAAAGCATTTGGAACGAATGTTGATGTGATTACAGATACGTCAGATAATGCCCTGTTTCTGGAACAGATAAAAAAAGATGAGGTTGTCGTTTATGAATCAAAGAGATAAAACAATACTGTTTAAAATAATGGATTATTGCGTGGAAGTGAAAGACACACATGATTTTTTTAAACAGGATAAATAACTTTTTACGAATGAACAATGGGGTTTTATATACAGGAACTCCATTACTATGCCAATACTTCAAATCGGTGAACTTGCCAAAATGCTTTCGGAGGAGTTTTTAAGTGAATATACAAAAATACCCTGGAAAATGATAATGCGAATGCGGGATATTGCAGCGCATCATTATGGGAGTCTGGACTATGAGATTGTATGGAACACATCCGTTTCGGATATTCCGAAGCTTTATCTGGGCATAGAAGAAATATTGAAAAGTTAAACAGAGGCGGGACAGGCTGGGATTCCTGCGTTTTCAAATGCTGCATTGGCCTGTATACCGTTTTAGATATCCGGTTTTGCGGATTATACGGGTATGGTATCACCTGACATCTATCATGCCTGTGCTGGGCATCTGTTCACAGATGGTACAGCACATAAGCATGATACTGGCTGCGTATTACCGGTCTGCCCTGCAGTTCCAATATCCGTTTCGGTAAAACAGGATAGAGATGCCGGTTCCAATAATCCATCCGACTGGCCATGAGCTCCAGATTCCAGCCGGGGAGCCTGTGATTCCCGAAAGGATAAAGGCGAGCACGACCCGCAGTATCAGGTCTGAAAATGTACCAGCCATAAACTGTTTCATGGCTCCGGCTCCGCGCAGCACGCCGTCAGCAGCCAGCTTCGCTGATATGACGAAGTAAAACGGGGACAGAATGCGCAGAAACTGCTGTCCGGTCTGGAGCGCTACAGCCGAAGATTCATCCATAAATAACAGCAGCAGGGTTCTGCCAAAACAGAAATAAAGCAGGCAGAGCGGGATGCATAAAATCCATACAAATTTCAGCCCGGCCCGGAATCCTTCGCTGATGCGGGAATACATTTCTGCTCCGATATTCTGGGCGGTAAAATTGGAAATTCCACCTGCCAGCGTCACAATCATAGTGACGGAAAAAGTGTTTA
>CAJTSV010000018.1:33706-47540 GCA_910579075.1 uncultured Eubacterium sp. | reverse complement strand
AAGTCCGTGGCTTCTAAAATAATCGGGGCATCGGAGCCGTTAAAGCCGACCCATGCATATTCCCACGGCTCCCTGGCATCTGCGGTATAAGATGTCTCGGTATCGGGATAGACTAAAAACGAGTCCCCGGCTTTCAGGCAGTAGTCTGCCTGCCTGACTTTCAGGCAGCCTTTTCCGGAAATAATGTGGTGAATCAGGTAATGGTCGCGCACGCCCGGCCCCCACTGGTAGAGCGGGTCGCATTTCTGGTACCCGACATTGTATACGGAGAGGGAAACGAGCTCTTTTTCCGTTGATTTGTAGGAATTTTTATAATTTTCATTTATCCGGTGCGTATTCCTTTTATCCGGACAGCGGTTCTGGTTCATCTTGGGTACCTCCCTGGATTTTTTTCTGCTGCAATTATAGCGCTATGCGGAAGCGGATGCAACAAAATTACATATTTATTATACATTTTTTTCTATACATTTTCTGCCCGCAGGGTTAAACTAAGACCATCAGAAATGAATAAAGAAAGGGGTAAGAATTATGGCAGTATTAGTAACAGGCGGTGCGGGGTATATCGGGAGCCATACATGTGTGGAGCTTTTAAACGCCGGGTATGAAGTGGTGGTACTGGATAACCTGAGCAATGCAAGCGAGAAATCCCTGGAAAGGGTAAAACAGATTACCGGAAAGGACGTTGTTTTTTATAAAGGTGATATTTTAGACCGGGAAATCTTAAACAAAGTGTTTGCGGAAAATACCATTGACAGCTGCATTCATTTTGCAGGCTTAAAGGCAGTCGGCGAATCTGTGCAGAAGCCCTGGGAATATTACCACAACAATATTTCCGGGACGTTAACGCTTGTCGATGTGATGCGGCAGCATGACTGCAAAAACATTATTTTCTCATCCTCGGCAACGGTATACGGCAATCCGGCACAGATTCCGATTACAGAGGAATGCCCGAAGGGAGAATGCACAAATCCTTACGGCTGGACAAAATCCATGCTGGAACAGGTGCTGTCCGATATCCAGAAAGCAGACCCGCAGTGGAATGTCATTCTGCTTCGCTACTTCAATCCGATTGGCGCGCACAAGAGCGGGCTTATGGGTGAAAACCCGAACGGCATTCCAAACAACCTGATGCCGTATATTACACAGGTGGCAGTTGGAAAGCTCAAAGAGCTGGGTATATTTGGAAATGATTATGATACACCGGACGGCACAGGCGTCAGGGATTATATCCATGTCGCAGACCTTGCCGCAGGACATGTCAAGGCCCTGAAAAAGATTGAGGAAAAAGCAGGCCTTTGTGTTTACAACCTTGGCACAGGCCATGGCTACAGCGTGCTGGATATCGTAAACAATTTTGAAAAAGCAAACGGCGTAAAGATTCCATATGCCATCAAGCCGCGCCGCGCCGGGGATATCGCAACGTGTTATTCCAATGCGGATAAGGCAGAAAGGGAGCTTGGCTGGAAAGCAGAGAACGGAATACTTGAAATGTGCGAGGATTCCTGGAGATGGCAGAAGAATAACCCGGAAGGGTATGATGATTAAATATAATATAAAATTAAATTTAAAATCGAATCCAGTCCGCCCAGTCCGGCGGATGGAGGAAAAGGGCTGTCGCATTAAGAAAATTGATACAGGATATAGCTGGCAGAAGTCATTCGTTTATACGATATCCTGCATATGTTTTGCCTGGTGCGGCAGCCTGTTTTTCTGATATAAAAAGCTTTCAGGCATAGAAAACGCTGTCCCCTGTTTCTGGCTGGGTTGTGAAAAAATGTTTCTTAGGAACTGTCCGGGTTTGGAAAAGCGGCATGCATGCCGATAGATTTTATGAAATTTACGGAAAGGAACAGGAATCATATATGATATTAGAAAACAGGCTTGGCATTACCGATGCATCGGAACTGGCAAGGACAGAAGAACAAATCAGCAAGGGAAAAGCGCTGGAGCTATTTGAATCCGGCATGCTGGATGCATTGGAAGTGGGAACGTTTCAGGCGCTGGCAGTTATCCACGAATATTTATTTTCGGAGATTTATGCATTTGCAGGGAAAGTACGGACCGTAAACCTTGCAAAAGGGAATTTCCGTTTTGCTTCTGCGCTTTATTTGAAAGAAGCGCTGGCAAATATTGAAAAGATGCCGCAGTCATCGTTTGAAGAAATCATTGAAAAATATGTGGAAATGAATGTGGCACATCCGTTCCGGGAAGGAAACGGCAGGAGCGCCCGTATCTGGCTGGATGCAATTTTGAAAAAAGAGCTTCGGATGGTTATAGACTGGAGCAGGGTGGATAAAGATGACTATCTGCTGGCAATGGAACGCAGTCCGGTGAAAGATATGGAAATCAAAGCATTATTAAAAACAGATTTAACAGATAGGATTTCTGACAGGGAAGTTTATATGAAGGGAATTGATGCAAGCTATCATTATGAGGGGTATCATGTGTTTTCCCTGTATAAGGAGGGATGAATATGCCTGACTGGCTGCAGGCTGTCGGAATGTTTGATGTCTGTGCGGCATATATTCTGATTCAGGTGGTACGCTGTGCGGCATTTTTTTTTGTGCTGGCTGCGCTTGTCATGCTGCTGCGCTCTGTGCTTTGCAGGTGCGTTTTTGGAAAAGGAATGCTCTGGCTGTCATTTGTGTTTGTTCCGTTTTTGGGAAGGCTGAAGCTGTTTTATGAAGACGGGGCGGCAGAGTGGGTGAGCGCGTATCTGATGAAGCTGATGAACGATGTTCCCTGGGCCGGGCGCATTTATGCTGCGGGCGTGCTGGCTGCGGTGTGCAGGGCTGCGGCCAGCCGCTTTCTCCTCTGGCGGTCCATTCATGCGATGGAAGAAGTATCTGTAGCAGGCTGGCGGGTGCGTGTGACGGATATGAAGGTGACGCCGTTTGCCGCAGGGCTTATCCGGCCGCAGATTGTGCTGCCGGACATAATGCTGCATACATTCAGCAGCGGGGAGCTGGCACTGGTGGTGCAGCATGAGCAGACGCATATCCGGCTCGGGCATTTATGGTGTTTTGCAGCATGGGAAATGCTGTCCTGCCTGTTCTGGTTTCAGCCGCTGTTTCGAAAATTACAGAAGTATCTGCGGGCAGATATGGAAGAAGTGTGTGACCGGGTATGCATGCAGAACAGCCACGAAACGGCTGCCGCATACGGGGGCGTGCTGCTGAAAAGCCTGCAGCTTCTCTGCCATGCGCAGCGGGAACATACGACGGCCGCTGCTTATGTGTCCGAAAAGGATTTTAAGGAAATCAAAAGACGGATGCTGAAAATTGCCGGATTCCGGCCGTATCAGAAACGAATCTGGGTGTGCCTGTCCATGCTGGCAGCGGCTTTCTCCTGCCTGGCATTTGTGATGATTCGCCAGGTCTCTTTCGCAAGGCTGAATGAGGATGATACGGTTTTGGTATATGAATTTGACGGAACAGGCGCGGCTTTCTGGGAATGCAGCGACAGGCTTCGCCAGATGATTTCTTATGATGACAGCTATGTGTATGTGAAGCGCGAAGCGTTTGAACGCTATCTTCGCAGCAGGAAGGTACAGGGGGAAGTCTTTCTTGTGTTTGGGGGCTATTATAAGCTTCCCGGGTTTGGAACGGGCGCATATTCCTGCCAGTATGAAACGGATGGACAGGAGCGGATTGTGCGTATTCCTTATGAGAAGCCGAGGGACAGCTGGATGATGGAGCTGTTTAAGAGACTGTAAAATGTGGATATATGCCGATTTCTGAATAATGTTTCGTGGGATTAAAATGGGGAGATATGCGGATTCCCGGACGCTGGATGAAAGAGTCTGTTCTGTCTGATTGTTCCGATTCCAGAATGCAGGAAGCCACAGGCATTCTGTATTCTGGGTATTGGTACCGGACGGGCCGGCACCTGGTTCGCTTATCTGCATGCTCAGGTTTAAAAGACTGAAATATGCGTATATCGAGTGCTGTGTGTTGTCTTCAGGCATGCAGCCAGCCTGAAGCTTCAGGAAAAGTTTATAGATAATTTGTTTTGATTATGAGTAAACGATGAGTTTTTTGTGATATTCAATAAAATTATTTTTGATAATCTATTTTTCTTGCGTATTCCTGAAATAGGAAAATACGTCCATTCATGTTCATTATACCATAAATCCAAAGCGTGAAAATTATAATTTATGACGTAGAAATATGCCACAAAACAGCTGGCATCCCGTTCCAGCGTCCGTGCGGCCATATATCCCCGCTTAAAAATCTCTCAAAAAAATTTCCAAAAACCCCTTGACCGTACAGCCACTGTACGCCTTACAATCATCTGGAAGCAGTTAACAAACCCAAAGACAGGAGATATGCATATGAATAAGAAAAGATTAATACTGACCATTGCCGCTTCCACCGCCGCCCTTGCTGCCGTTCTATGGCTGATTTTCGGAGAAAAAATAAAAGTACTTTATACTTCCCTGAACAGCTTTAAGGACGAAAACCTGGCACACACGTTCCAGCACACGCCGGAAATCCAGCCCGTGAAAAAAATAAGCCGTGGCACGAAAGTATTTGAGTTCCAGAAACAGGAAAATACGGCACTGCCGGAACAATTCACATTTCAAAATACCGTTGCCGCTACAAAAGAATTTCTCGAAGACACAAAGGCGACCGGCCTTTTGGTTATCCAGGATGATACGATAAAGTATGAGGAATATTTTGCCGGCGGGGACGAACACACGCTGTTTTCCTCAAATTCCATGGGCAAGTCGTTTGTATCAGCACTCATGGGAATTGCCGTGTCCGAAGGGCATGTAGGGAGCGTGGATGACCCGCTTGGAAAATACATCCCCGAATTTCAGGGCACAGAGCTTGCGCATATCCCGGTAAAAGCATGCCTGCAGATGGCATCGGGCATTGATTTTGATGAAGATAACGATATGAGCGGCTTTTCCATGCGCACGCTGCTGGGGATGCCTGCGATGAAGGTCATTGCAAAATATGGCATGCAGGAAGAACCGCTTACATACCGCAGGTATATCAGCATCAATACAGAGATTCTCGGAGCCGTGATTACGAATGCCACCGGATGCAGCCTCGCAGAATATATGGAAGAAAAGCTCTGGAAAAAACTGGACACGGCTGAGGATGCGTACTGGACGTTAAGCAACGGAACCGAGCTGGCAATGGGCGGGTTAAGTGTTTCCCTGCGCGACTATGCCCGGTTTGCAAGGCTTTACCTGGAAGGCGGCGCTTATAACGGACAGCAGATACTGCCGCAGCAGTGGGTAAAGGACAGCCTTGATGTCAGCGCGGATTATTCGAAGCCGGGTGCGGATGGGGATGCTTATAATGCAATCGGATATGGCTACCAGTGGTGGGTGCCACAGGGATCTCAGGGAGAGTTTATGGCAATCGGCGTATATGGACAATGGATTTATGTCAATCCGGTTACCCGGGTCATTATCGTAAAAACGAGTGCAGACCCGGATTTTATGGAAGACGGCTATGAATTAAAGCATGTCGAATTTTTCCGTGCCATTTCGAACGGGATAGCATAATCGTGATTTTATTTTCCGGAAACCGGAATTTCAATCTGGACAATATAATCTTCCACCCGGTCAATCACAATTTCGTTCATTCCTTTTTCATAGGAAAAGCCGGACAATTCCAGCCCCTGCCTGTCAGCATAGTCCAAAATGGCCTGATAGCGCAGGGGAATGGTGTCCCAGCTTCCTTTGTGGAATGCTTTTACATATGTGCCTTCCGGCTGGATATGAAGCCCAGGCTGCTCGGCCAGGAACGGGATTTCGATAAACAGGCTGGTATAAGCGTCAAACTGGCCGTTTTTAAGGCTTGTAACCGGAATCATGGAGCCATAGGAAGCATTGTGCAGGCGTCCGAGCTTGTACTTTGCGGTTTCAGCCGTAATCAGTTCGACTTCTTTTTCAAACGGCGTGTCCGGGGAAATGCCTACGGTAACCAGGCAGCGCTTTTCTTTCCGGACAATCGTAATTTCGGATAAATCCATGGTCAGCAGCGCATCCATGTCCTGGCGGCGGCTGCACAGCATTTTCCGGACTGCCTGCAAGTGGATAATGTTCTGGTCCAAATCTGCGATTTTTTCTTCTAACAGCAGCTTCAGGCTTTCGGCAGAGCGGTTTTTTAAAAAAGCCTGGATATCGTTTAACGGCACATCGAGTTCCCGCAGCAGCAGGATGGTTTCCAGCACCGGGCTCTGGTAATAATTATAATACCGGTACCCGTTTTCCGGGCTGATAAATGCAGGCGCAAACAGCCCGATTTCATCATACCACATCAGCGTTTTCTTATTGATGCCGTGCAGCGAGGCAAACTGGCCGATGGTCAGCATTTTGCTTTTTTCGTTCATGCCTGTTCTCCTGCTTCGAACATGCACTGTATAAGCGCATCGTTCCTTTCCGGCTGCATAAAACAGAAGCGGATATATTTGTCATCCAGAAACGGGAAGGTTGAGCAGTCCCGTATCATCATGCCGCGGCGTATCGCACGGTCAAACAGCTGACCGGAAGTCAAACCTTCTTTTAATATCTTTACAAGCATGAAATTTCCCGAAGGCTCATATGCCTTAAAGTCCCCGCGTTCCTGAAACAGCCGGTAAAGGCGCTTTCGCTCTGCGCTGATAAGCGCTTTTGTTTCCCGGATATATGCTTCGTCCGCAAACATGATTTCCCCGGCAATGGCGGCAAGGGAATTTATCGTCCATGGATTTTTCCGGGTATTAATCGTCTTGATTAAATCCCGGCTGCCTGTGACCGCATATCCGAGCCGCAGGCCCGGCGCTGCGAAAAATTTGGATGTCCCGCGCAGGATAACCAGGTTGTTGTAATAATTAGCCAGCGGTATGGATGTAATCTGTTCCATCTGGTCTGCAAATTCCACATACGTTTCATCCACCATGACGTAAATGCCATGCTGCAGGCAGGCATCCAGAATCATGCGCATGGATTTCTGCGTTACGCAGGCAGAAGTCGGGTTGTTTGGATTGCAGAGCACAAGCAGGTCGATGTCGTCTTTCAGGCAGGAAATAAATTCCGGCGTATGTAAGACAAACCCGTCTTCTTCGCGCAGCGGGTAATAAAGCGCCGAGCCGCCGCCTAAGGATATTTCACGCTCGTATTCCGAGTAGGTCGGCCCGATGATCAGCGCTTTTTTCGGGTGCTCTGCCTGGATAAACAGCGAAATCAGCTCGGTTGAGCCGTTGCCGACGATAATGTTTTCAAAATCTGTCCCGGCGTAGCGGGCAATGCACCTGCGAAGCGCCACATAATCCCGGTCCGGGTAAGATGAAATGGCATCTATCTGCTGTGCCAGGGTTTCTCTCAGCCGCGGGGAGATGCCAAGCGGGTTTACGTTTGCGGAAAAGCTTGTAATCTGTTCCCTGCGGATGCCATAGACCTGTTCAATTTTTTCCAGGTCGCTGCCATGAAAGTGGTCTTTATGCTGTATCATATAAAATCCTCCATCAACATATTGCACGTCTATCGCAAATAGTTTATAATTCTTAAGACAGGCCGATATAGAAAGTACCGTCTTTTGTCTATTATAGCGGTATGGCCGAAAAATGCAAGAGCAAAGCAGGTGTCAATGTGCGCAGGAGAATCGAAGAACTGGCAGAAGGGAAAATTCCTTATGAATACCCCCAGGCTGTGTTCTCTAAAGAAAAACTGGAACTGGAAGCGGTAGAAGGCCAGGCCGTGACCGAGAGCTTTCAGGTAAAGAGTGAAAACAGAATACGGATGCGGGGCATTGTCTATACGTCCAGTGCCAGAATGGAATGCTTAACGCCGCAGTTCGAAGGGGAAGAAGCTGAGATTCAGGTGCGGTTTCGTGCAGATGGCATGACAGAAGGGGAGATTGCAGTCGGGCAGCTGTATGTGGTATGCAATGGCGGGGAATACCAGCTGTCGTATGCCGTAACTGTAACAAGGCTGTATGCCGAAGCTTCGTCCGGAAAAATCAAAAACCTGAGAGATTTTGTAAAGCTGGCGAAAAAAGAGTGGAAAGAGGCATATCATATTTTTCATTCCCCGGCTTTTAAAAATATCCTGACACCGAAAGAACTGAAAGCTTCCTTATTATATGAGGGGCTGTCCAAGCCGTCGGTAACGGAACAGACGATGGATGAATTTTTAATCGGAGCGGGAAAAAAGGAACGGGTGTCTTTTTCGCTGGAAAAGCGCAGCATTGAAATATTTGAAGTAAACGGCCCGGTAGAAGAACGGCTGGAAATTTTTAAGGAAGGCTGGGGTTTTCTGGAAATACGGGTTTCTTCGAGCGGGGAATTCTTAATCCCGCAGAAACGCTTTCTTACCAATGAGGACTTTATGGGCAGCAGCTGTCCGTTTACATTTTACATAGATAAAGAAAAAATGCATGCCGGGAATAATTTTGCCTGCATGTATTTTGAAAATGATGTCCAGAGGGAAGAATTCCATGTATGGGTGTCCAGGGACAGTATCGAGGTACGCAGGGAGCGCAAGGTGCAGGCGCTGCAGCGGGCAACGTATCTGCTGACAAAGTGCTATATCAATTACCGGCTGAAAAAGATTGTGACCGGGGAATGGACAAAGCAGACCCTGGCGCTGATTCAACGGCTGGAAGAATTAAGGCCGGATGATTCGTGGTATATGCTGTTTAAGGCATATGCGCTGCTGCGCAATAAGCAGCGGCAGGACGCACAGTGGCTGATGAATGATTTCCGCAAGAAATTTAAGGACAAGCGCAGGCCCCAGTGGGCATTTTATAACTATCTGTGCCTGCAGAAGGAAAAAGAGCCGGCTGTCGTGGAACGGCTTTTGGACGAAATAGAAGCAGTGGCCAAAAACCACAGCTCGCATCCGATGATTTTTTTCCTGACGCTGCGCTTAAACAGTGTCCTGCGCACGCAGCCGCAGGTAAAGCTGCGCGCACTGGAAAACCGGATTATGCAGGGGCAGTATTCGCCGTTATGGTATGTGGAAGCGTACCGGGTGTATCTGGAACAGCCTTATCTGCTGACCAAAATGGATATTTATGAAATCCTTTTGATGAACTGGGTGTCCAGGCAGGGAATGATGACCAGGGACCTGGCTGACCAGGTGATGCGGCTTGCCAACAATATGCGCAGGTTCCAGCCGATTGTCTGCCGCATACTGTTCCGCTGTTATGACAAATACCAGGATGAGGATATGCTGGCGGGAGTGTGCGCCTACCTGATAAAAGGACAGTGCTACCAGCGCAAATATCATCACTGGTATGCCAGGGGGATTGGGGAAAATTTAAAAATTACAGGGCTGTATGAGGCTTTTCTGTTAACGATGGACCTGCACCATGTGCAGCCGCTTCCAAAGGTTATCCAGATGTATTTCCAGTACAATAACCAGCTGGCTTATCAGTACAAGGCAGCGCTGTATGTCAGCATTATTGCCCATAAGAACGAACAGCCCGCGATGTATGCCAAATATACCGAGACAATGAAGCAGTTTGCGATTGACGAGATATTAAAAGGGCATATGGATGACAATCTGGCCGTTATCTATGACGAGGTGCTGGACAAGGGCATTCTGACCAGGGAGCTGGCAGGGCCGCTGGCAGATATTCTGTATACGCATAAATTTTACTGTACAAACCGCATGGCTGCCTTTGTCGTGGTTATCCAAAAGCATATGAAAGAAGAACAAAGGGTTCCGGTTTCCGGGGAAACGGCTTATTTCCAGCTTTTTTCGAACGACTATGCGATTGTGCTGGAAAATAACCGGGGACAGCGGTTTGTATCACCGGAATCCTGCCAGCTGGAAAAGCTGATGAAGCCCTCGCATTATATCCGCAGGTGCTTAAACCTTGCGCCGGAAAAGCTGCAGTACCTGATGCACCATATGGATGGAAAGACGGATTTGAATGTGCCGGTTCAGACGGATGTAGAGTACCTGCAGATTTTAATGGACGCGCCGCAGATAAGCGCGAAATTTAAAAACCAGATTGGCCCGGGGCTTGTGCGCTACTGCCTGATAAACCAGCTGGAGGAAGGGCTGGATGATTATATTACAAAGATTGATTTTGCGGGAATGAGCAGGGAGAGCCGCAATATCCTGATTGAACTGATGGTACAGCATTCGTTTCATGAAAAAGCGTTCGAGCTTGTAAACAGCTATGGATGTGACGGCATCGATAAGAAAATACTGGCACAGCTGCTGTCTTACATGCTGCGCACGAAAGATATCGGGGAAGATGCGTTTATGCTGGAAGCGTGCATGTCCGTGCTGCTTGCCGGAATGCGCAATACAGCGGTCGTTTCCTATCTGTCGCACTATTTCGAAGGGCCGTCCAAGCAGATGATGCTTGTGTTCAAGGCGGCAAAATCATCCGGCCTGACCGATGTGACCGAGCTGGAAGAACGCCTGCTTGTCCAGGCATTATACAGCACGGAATATGTAGACCAGCTGCAGGAGGTTTACCATGGCTACCGGGTGCATGGCGGGCGGGAGTTTATCCTGCAGGCATACCGGTCTTACTGCATGCACGAATATGTGGTATATGACATGGTGCTGCCGCAGAACCTGTTTCTGGAAGCCAGCCAGCTGTTTCGGGAAGGGAAGCTGCGTGGAATCGCATGCCGCCTCGGGCTGCTAAAGTATTTTTCGGAGCAGGAGCATCTTGACCGCTATCAGCTGCGTCAGGCAGACGAGCTGCTGGAAGAATTTATATCCAGAAATATGAAATTTGCATTTTATAAAAACCTTCCGGAGATGCTCTGCGCCAGATATCAGCTGCATAACCGGGTGTTAATCGAATACCATGCAAGGCCGGACAGCCGCATTAAGATTCACTACCGGATGCCGAAGGAGCAGAAGGAGTTTACCGAAGCGAATATGCCGGATGCATACGATGGGATTTTTACCTGGGAGTTTCTGCTGTTTTCAGACGACGAGGCAGAATATTACATCACCGAGGAAGCAAAGGACGGCACACAGCAGCTGTGCATGAGCAGCCGCGCGGCAGGCAGCGTTTACCAGGATATCCAGCAGGGCGGGCGGTTTGCATTTATCAACCGCATGCTGTATTTAAGGCAGCAGGATGACACGAAAGAGCTGATGCGTGTCATGCAGGAATATAAAAAGCTGGATATCCTGAGCGGGAAAATGTTTAAAATTATTTAAAAAATAAATGAAGATATAAATAATATACTGAGATGCTCAGGAATGGCGTGGAAAGAGGAAGGCTATGGCGGGGAAGGAACAGCAGTTATATATTGGAATTGATTTGAATGACAATTATGCCATGGTCAGCTTTGCTACCACCTCGCATCAGGAGCCGGAGACTGTCAGCGCAGTTGCAGGCAGCGAAATCTTCCAGATACCGCTTGCCGTATGCATGTCGTCGGCATCCGGGCAGTGGGTATACGGGGAAGAAGCCGTCCGTTTTCAGAAAGCCGATATGGGAAAGTGTGAAAGCAATCTGTTAACAAGGGCGCTGGAACGGGATTTTACGATTATTAAGGAACAGACCTATGAAGTGCGGATGCTGCTTGCCATTTTTATGAAAAAAATACTGACGCTGGCAGGAAAGCTCGGGCCGAAAATCGAGATTGGCAGGGTCGTCTTTACGCTGCGCAGGTTAAATAACAAACTGATGGAGCTGATGGAATATGTGTTTAAGCAGCTGCCTGTGGAGCGCAGGAAGATTACGGTCATGGACTATATGGAAAGCTTTTATTATTACGCCATGAGCCAGAAGGAAGGGCTGGCAAGCCATGATATTGCCATGTTCCAGTATTACGGGGAAAACATGACCTGCTGGTATTTAATCCGGGGAAAGAAATCCCTGCCCCAGACGGTGCAGATTATGGAGACAGACTGCGGGTACCTGCCGGACGATAAGGACTCTGTTTTTTCCAAAATCATACCGAAAATATTTGGAAAGAAAATCATATCGTCCGTTTACCTGGTCGGGGAAGGCTTTGAGGGAGAGTGGATGAAGCAGTCCCTGCGGCTTTTGTGCCAGGGCAGGCGCGCATTTCTTGGAAAAAACCTGTTTTCCAAGGGTGCCTGCTATGCGGCGGAAAAGCAGGCTGGCCTGTTTGCGTGGAATTTTTCCTATATCGGGGAAAACCACCTTAAGCTGAATATCAGCCTGAAGGTGCGCAAACACAATGAAATGGCCTTTCATATGCTGATTTCTGCCGGGGACTGCTGGTATGAGGCGGAAAGTGACTGTGAGATGATTCTGGACGGGCCGGGGGAAATTGATTTCTGGATTCAAAAGCCGGGAAGCCGGGAAGCCAGAATCGAGTCTTTGGAGCTTACGAACCTTCCGGTGCGCCCGCGAAAGGCTACCCGGCTGCGGATTCAGGCTAAGCCGCTGTCTGACCGCTCGGTAAAGGTGGTAATCCGTGACCTGGGGCTTGGAGAATTTTTTAAGGCAAGCGATATGGTCTGGGAGCATGTACTGGAAGTAAATTAATGGCAGCGGATATACAAAAGGGGAGTGGAATGAGCGGACTTATCTATTGCAGCTATAAGCGCGCTGCAAAGCCCTATTATCTGGAAATTGCGGGGCGCAATATTTATTCCATTGAAGAACTGTGTTACTTTTTGCAGGATAATATTTACCTGCTGGATGAAAATATCATGACCTCGGAGTTTTGCGACTGGCTGGAAAAAGAGCTGGATGCAGGGGAGCTGTCAAAAGGGCTGCGGCGGCTGATGGAAGACCAGAAAGGCTTCCGGGCGTTCTGTATGCAGATTATTACGGATTCCGGCTATTTCTCCAAAAACGAGATGCAGTTTCTGGGCATGAAGCTGCAGAAAATGGACCACCAGAGCAATTATGAGAACCGCAAAATCAAGGCAGACCAGCTGATGGAGCATAAAAAATACCTGGCAGCCATTGCAGAGTACCGCAGCCTGCTGCTGCATGCATCCGACAGTCCTTCGGATGTGCGTGTCAGCGGCGATATCTGGCACAATATGGGCACAGCCTATGCAAAGATGTTCTGCTTTGAGCGGGCAGTCAGCTGTTATGAAAAAGCGTATGAGCTCAGCCACCGGGCGGATTCTCTGAAGGCAGCATCCCAGGCGGTCTGTTTTCTGGAAGACAGCGAGCGGGTGCAGTGGTTTTTGCAGCGCTACCATATCAGCCCGCAGCAGTATGCATCGATGAAGAAAAACCTGAATGAATTAATCCAGATGAGCGAAAGCTCGGCGGAATTTGAAGAAACAGCAAGGCTGGAACGCCTGATGCGCGTGTCGCCGGTTCAGGCAGCCAGCGAGGCGGGCAGGCAGGTGAATGAGTGGAAAGAGGAATATATAGCATATAAGGGGTGAATGGCATGGGATTTTTCAAACGCAGGAGAGACCAGAAAAAACTGGAAAAGGTGCTGGAAGATGTCCAGATATCCGGGGGACTCGAACAGCTGAACCACCAGGGGCAGGCAGGCTCCATCCAGGAACGCTGTGAGCGGGTCATGGAGAATGCAAGGGAAATTGACGATGGAAAGAAAGAATATTATATCGTGACTTCCTATCTGAATGATATTGAGCTGTTAGAAAACCTCGCGCCTGACCAGGCAGAGGAAATCCACAAGGCAGCGGATTATGTGGCAAAGCTGAATCTGGCAAGGGACCAGTTTTTAAATACATCAAAAAAAATATCCGATGCGCAGTTTCAGATGATACAAAGGCAGGAAGAACAGATTCCCGATGCCATTAAAAACCTGCGGGCCAATGAGGAATACCAGGCTGTTGTAAAGCGGGACATGCAGTATCTCGAAGGAGAAAAACAGGAGTGGGAAATCCAGAAAAAGGATTTAAGGCGGCTGCGGCGGCGGATGCGCAGGGATTCGTTCCTGCTGCTGT
>CAJTSV010000018.1:19686-33690 GCA_910579075.1 uncultured Eubacterium sp. | reverse complement strand
GTCCTGCTGCTTGTGCTGGCCATTGGGTTTTCCTATGAGCTGCGCTATGCATGGATGGGCGTGATTGCGGCTTCTCTGTTCGGGGCAGCTTATATCGTGCTGCGCTTAGAAAGCAGCAGAAGGGATATGCAGCAGGCTGAAGTCAATATCAATTATGCGATTACCCTGCTGAATAAAGTCAAGATTAAATATGTCAATATTACAAATGCCGTAGACTATGTGCACGAAAAGTACCATGTCCGCGATTCCCGGGAATTTGAATATCAATGGGATTTATACCAGGAAGCCATGCGCGAACAGGAAAAATACAGGAAAACAAACGAAGATTTAAATTATTATTATGAAAAGCTGGTCAGGCTGCTGAGAAAATGTAAATTGTACGACTCCCGGGTTTGGATTGAGCAGCCGCAGGCGCTGGTGGAGCAGAAGGAAATGGTCGAAATCAAGCATAACCTGCTGGTGCGCCGCCAGAAATTGCGTTCCAGGATTGCCTATAACCTGGATATTGTTAAAAAAGAACGGCAGGAAATTGACCGGATGATGAAAAATTACAGGAAAAATGACCCGGCGCTGCTTTCCCTGATAAATTCGATTGATAAAATGGCCGGGATGGACGAGGCGTAGGGCAGCTGAGAAGAAAGGAATGCGGTTTTGATGGATGAATATTCCCATACACATGACCCGAAGGAAATGAAAGCGGTTGTAAACCGCCTGGCAAAAGCAATCGGGCATCTGGAAGCGGTAAAGGGCATGGTGGAAAACGGCAGGGACTGCAGCGAGGTGCTCGTGCAGCTGGCCGCGGTCAAATCTGCCTTGAACAATACCGGAAAGCTGATTTTAAAAGAACATATCAGCCACTGCATCGTGCATGCCGTGGAACACGGGGATAAAAGCGCGGTGGAAGATTTAAACCGTGCGATAGACCAGTTTGTGAAGTAGATTCTCATGCAGAGGTTGTAAATATATCCCATTCCTGCTATAATAATCTTTAGAAGTTATAGAAGCAGAAAGTCCCGGCAGGAAAGGAGAGTTATTATGAACGAGAATCAGAAATGGAAAAAAACGGCCATAAGCCTGCTGCTGATTGCGGCACTGGTCATCCCGATGTGCGCGGCAGCGGCCCCTGGCATCCCGGCACAGGCAAAAGAGGCAGCCATAACGTACCGGAATGCGGTTTTTACGAAAAGCCTGTATCAGAATACAAAGAAAATAGGCTTTGGGGCAGATGGAAGCACGGTTATCAAAGACAGCCAGACTGTCAGAAAAGCATACCGGCTGCTGGCCGGCATGGAGCTCAAAGAACGGAAAAAGGCACAGAAGGAAAGCAGTGGCGGGCTTTTGACCCTTGTCATTTATAAAAAGAACGGAAACAAAAAAACGTTTCTGTTTGCGGAAAATGGCCTGTATACAGGCAGCAGGTATTATAAAATCACAAAAAACAATCCCCTGGATGAAATCCGTAACTTATCCGGCATGGACAAAGGCAGTGTTACGGTAAAGGCTGTTTATCCGCAAACGGCCCTGTACCCGCAGACAGAAGATTATACAGACGCCGGTGGCGGATTTGACGAAGCAGCATATGCGAAGGCATACGATGCGTGGGAAGCAGACAGGGCTGCCAGGAATCAGAGAAGCGGGTATGAAAAAGGCATGGACGCTTTTCTGGAAAAAAGCACGCAGCAGTTTTTATCCGGCGCTGGCACCGAAAACCGGATTTATTCCCCGTTAAATGTATATATGGCACTGGGCATGCTGGCAGAGCTGACAGGCGGGAACAGCAGGAAACAGATATTAAGCCTGGCAGGAAGCAGTGATATAGAATCCCTGCGAAAGCAGGCAGCGGATTTGTGGAATGCAAATTACCGCAGGGACGGCGCGGTTTCAAGCCTTCTGGCAGGCTCCCTGTGGCTGGATGAGGATGCAGCGGTAGAACGAGATGCTTTAGACAGGCTGGCAGAAACCTACTATGCGTCATCTTATCAGGGGCAGATGGGTTCTGAGCAGTTTGACAGCCAGCTGCAGGACTGGCTGAATGAGCAGACCGGTGGCATGCTGGAAAAACAGGTGTCTGAGGCTGGCTTTAGCAAAGATACGGTTCTGGCACTGGCGTCCACGATTTTTTTCCAGGCCAGATGGCACCATGAATTTTTAAAGGAACATACCGCAGAGCAGGTATTCCATGCACCGTCCGGTGATGTAACACACGAATTTCTGCATAAAAATAAAACACAGGAAACCTATTACTGGGGCAGCCGGTTTTCTGCTGTTTCCCAAAAGCTGAGCGGAGCCGGCTTTATGTGGTTCCTGCTTCCGAATGAGGGCGTTTCGGTACAGGAGCTGTTAGGGGACAGCCAGGCAGTCGGATTTTTGACAGGAACAGCCAGACAGGGCTGGGAGAATCAAAAGCATGCCACGATTAATCTCGCAGTGCCGAAATTTGACGTGGCATCCTCGTTTGAGCTGGAAGAAGGGCTGAAAGCGCTTGGCGTTACGGATATCTTTGATGAAAAGACAGCAGATTTTTCTGCGGCAGTAAAGCAGACGCAGCCGCTTTCTGTATCAAAGACAGAGCATGCAGCCAGGACAGCGATTGACGAGGAAGGCGTGACAGCTGCGGCATATACGCTGATCAGCATAGAAGCCACATCTGCGGCTGTGCCGGAAGATGAGATTGACTTTGTGCTTGACCGCCCGTTCCTGTTTGCAGTGACAGGAAGCGACGGACTGCCGTTATTTACCGGCATTGTAAACGAGCCTTAAATGGCTTCAAGCTGGCTTAAATATGAGAAAGGTTTTATTTGCAGACCTGGACAATACGCTGATTTATTCTTACCGGCATGATATCGGAGCTGAAAAACGCAGCGTGGAATTATACCAGGGACGGGAAATTTCTTTTATGACGCAAAAGACTTATGAGCTGCTGTCCGGGCTGTCGGAACGGATGCTTTTTGTGCCTGTGACAACAAGGTCGGCAGAGCAGTATGGCCGCATACATCTGGGCATCGGGGATATCCGGTATGCCCTTGCCTGCAACGGCGGCGTGCTGCTTGCCGATGGCAGGCAGGATAAGGAGTGGTACCGCAGGTCCCTGCAGATTGTGGAAGAAAGCCGGGAAGAATTAGGGCGTGCTGCCCGGTATCTGGAACAGGAAGCGGGCCGGATGCTGGATGTGCGGTTTATCCAGGAGCTGTTTGTCTTTACAAAATGCAGCCGCCCGCAGTCTGTGCTGCAGGGACTGAAAGAGGAACTGGGGCTTCGTTTTACGGATGTATTCTGCAATGGGGAAAAGGTATATGCGGTGCCGAAAAAGCTGAATAAGGGCATGGCCATCCTGCGGCTGCAGGAACGCATCGGTGCCGCAGACGCCTTTGCAGCCGGGGACAGTGCGTTTGACATTCCGATGCTGCAGGCGGCAGGGCTTGCTGCCATGCCATGCGGCGGCCTTTCACAGGGCGGGCATATTTATGAAATGCCGGGAAAGGCTGTTTTTTCGGAAGAACTGCTGGAATTTGTGCAGTGGCACGAAAAGCACGGTTCTGCTGGCGGCTTTTTTCGGAATGCTTAGAATGACTGGAAATTTCAGGGAATTCTAAAAATTCAGAATGGATAAAAAAGGGGGCTGCCGCACGAAGCAAAATGATACAGGATATCGTTTATTTCAATCGTTCTTTCCTGCGATATATTTGTATATGTTTTGCTTCGTGTGGCAGCCCTTCTTTTTTGCGGCTATGCCGGGCTTCCGTACAGGCAGCTGTGTGCCTGCAGGGTCTTTGCCATGGTTTCTAACAGTACCGGCACGTCAATCGGCTTTGGAAGATGTGCATCCATGCCGCTTTCAATTGATTTCCGCCGGTCGCTTTCAAATGCGTCCGCAGAGAGTGCAATAATCGGAACGCGGGACAGCGCTTCATTTTTAAAGCTGCGGATGGCTCTTGCTGCCTGGTGTCCGTTCATGACAGGCATCTGGATATCCATCAGAATCAGGGCATACTCGCCCGGATTGGATTTTTCCATGATTTCTACCGCGATTTGGCCATCCACAGCTGTGTCAACCTGAAATCCCATCCCTTCGAGCAGGGCAGTCTCGATTTCCAGGTTGATTTCGTTGTCTTCCACAAGAAGGATTTTCTGGCCGCTTAAACGGGTAAGGATATCGTCCATGCTCATGCTGTCCGCAGACGGATGATTGTGTGTGCGAAGGCGCAGCGTCACGGTAAAACGGCTGCCGACACCGAGGGTGCTTTGTGCTTCGATTGTCCCGCCCATTGCTTCGGTAATGTTTTTGGCAATTGTAAGGCCGAGGCCGGTGCCAAGCACGCCGCTGAAGGTCGTATTTTTCTCGCGTTCAAACGGCTTGTAAATACGGCTGATAAATTCTTTGCTGATGCCGATTCCGTTGTCTTCTACCACAATCTGATAAATAGCATAATCATTTGGCAGGTTTTTCAGTTCAGATGCGGTAATTTTTACCCACCCGCCGTTTTGTGTATATTTGATGGCATTGTGGGCCAGATATAAAAGAAGTTTTTCCAGCTTATCCGGGTCACTGTAGATGTCGCAGTGTGTCAGGCTGGAGAAGTCTGACGTAAAGGAAATCTGTTTTTCGTCTGCCTGAGCTTTCAGGGCACGCTTTACATTCTGCATAATATCCGGCAGGCAGCATTCGGTATCTGCAATGCGGAAATCATCGGCATCCGACCATGCAAGCTCAAGCACCTTGTCAATCAAATCCAGCAGCTGTCTGCTGGAATCGTTAATTTTGTCCAGGTAATAGGAGATAGCATCCGGGTCGTTCAGATGCCTGCCAGCCAGGGCCGTGAAGCCGAAAATCGCATTTAACGGTGTCCGGATATCGTGGGACATATTCGAAAGAAACGTGTTTTTGGCGGTAATGGCCAGATTGGCGTTTTTTAAAGCGTCCTCAAGCAGCTCCTTTTGCTCCATTTCGCGCTGCACCTCGTCATCTACCCGCCGGTAGCCCATGACAATCTGGGAAATCCGGTCCTTGCTTCCTACATTAACAATCCGCAGCTGCAGGTACTGCAGCTTTGTATTTTTCAGGACGCGGTAGTTCAGGTAATAGGTTTTCTGGCTGGCCAGCCGTTCGCGGATGCACACAGCGCTGGTAAGGTTTTCCACATAGGCACGGTCTTCCGGATGCACCCACGTTTTGATGTAATCCTGAATATACCAGCTGAATTTTTTCGGCTTGAATGTCTTTTCAAACTGTACAATGGTCCGGCTGCTCAGGCGGTACGGCAGTATTTTGTCAGAATCCAGGTCGGCATAGAGGATGGATTCATAATTGACGCTCAGTCCCTCGATGACTTCCAGGCGTCTTAGGTGCTCCTGGCTGATATCCTTGCGTTCCCGGTCGATTTCGTCAATCAGGTTTCTAAGGTGCTGTTCTTTCTGCTGCTGCTCCTGCAGCTGCGCCTGCTGGCGCAGTTTTTTTTCCGTTGCATCGCTGATAAAGGCATAAAAAATATCGCCAATCGGGCTGTGGGCAAAATGCCCGTAATCTTCTATCCACAGGATTTCCCCGTCTTTTCGTTTCAGGCGGTATTCCACGTAGTCAAGGTCATACCTGCTTTCCGAAATCTGCTGGCGGATGCTTTCTTCCACTTTATCCAGGTCTTTGTGGTAGACAAAGCCTTTAAAGGAATTTCCGGTAAATTTGCGGAACTCGCTTAAGGTATGGCACTGGCACATGCGCAGCAGCGCTTTGTTGGCATAGATGATTTCTTCGTCATCATCTGCCTGGTAAATTAAAAATCCCCCTGGCATTTCATCCATAAAACGAATCAGCGAACATGCCATCTGAATGTAATAAGGCCGCTGGTGTCCCAGGGCTGCTGCGGCCTGCTGGCAGGAAGCGTCGGCATTGCTGGGAATATTTAACAGGGCAAGTATGTATTTGATTAAGCTGTGGTCCGGTTTGTCGTATTTCATAAAACACCTCCTCCCTGAAAGAATTCAGGTGTTATTTTCTGCCATAATAAATAATTCTACCATAAAAAAAATGCTGTGTCATTATAAATTTTTATCATGAGAAAGAGAAGAATGATTTTGTGAAAGATCAGGAAAAGGCTTTTATTGGTGAAGGTATCTGAAATTATATAGTGACATAAACATTGCATTATGTTAAAATAGAAACTAGTATTTTCCAATAGAAACTAATTTCAGAATAGAGGAGGAGACAATTATGCCGATTAATTTATCAAAAGGCCAGAAGGTAGACCTGACAAAAGGCAATCCCGGCCTGAAAAACATTATGGTTGGCCTGGGCTGGGATGTGAATGCCTTTGATTCCGGGGCAGATTTTGACCTGGATGCGGCAGCGTTTATGACTGGCGCAAATGGGAAATGCCCGACGGAAAAAGAATTTGTGTTCTATGGAAACCTGGAACATGCAAGCGGTTCCATCAAGCATATGGGGGATAACCTGACTGGTGCCGGCGACGGGGATGACGAGCAGATTGAAGTAGACCTGTCGAAAATTCCGGCAAATGTGGAAAAAGTTGCCTTTACGGTTACCATATATGATTCCGATGCCAGAAGGCAGAATTTCGGGCAGGTTTCGAATGCTTTTATCCGCATAGTCGATGAGGCGACCAATACAGAATTAATCCGGTATGACCTGGGGGAAGACTTCTCGATAGAAACGGCTGTCGTTGTCGGGGAATTATACCGGCATAATGGGGAGTGGAAGTTTAACGCAATCGGAAGCGGCTTTCAGGGCGGCCTGGCGGCGCTTTGTGCGCATTACGGCATAGAGGTCGCTTAAAAGCAGCATAATTTCAGAAAGAAGACAGCATAATAGTGTCAGACAGGCAGTGTAAAATTAAGCTGTAAAAGCAGCTTGGGAGGTATCATAAAATGCCAGTTAGTTTAAAAAAGGGACAGAAAGTAAGCCTGACCAAGGGCAATCCGGGGCTTTCAAAGGTGGTAGTCGGCCTGGGCTGGGATGTGAACCAGTTTGATACAGGCGGGGATTTTGACCTGGATGCGGCCGCATTTCTGCTGACGGATTCCGGCAGGGTGTCCGGGCAGGAGGATTTTGTATTCTTTGGAAACCTGACGCATCCGTCGGGCAGTGTCCAGCATATGGGGGATAACCTGACCGGGGCCGGGGAAGGGGACGACGAGCAGATTAAAATTGATTTGTCCAGGGTTCCGGATAATATTACAAAGATTGCTTTTACAGTTACGATATATGAACCGGAAGCAAGGCGCCAGAATTTCGGCCAGATTAACAATGCGTTTATCCGTATCTATAATGAAGAAACAGGCGAGGAAATGCTGCGTTATGATTTGGGCGAGGATTTTTCGATTGAAACAGCCGCGGTCTTTGGCGAGGTTTACAAAAATGGAGGCGAGTGGAAATTCAATGCAATCGGAAGCGGCTATCAGGGCGGCCTGGCAGCCCTGTGTGCGAATTATGGCATCGATGCGGAGTAAAAGCAGCAGCCGGGCAGCTGCATAAGAGGATAATTGGTGATAGAATTGAAGGAGGAAATTCATGTCAGTAAGTTTGCAGAAGGGGCAGAAGGTCAGTTTATCAAAGGAGCATGCAGGGCTTTCCAAAATAATGGTCGGGCTTGGCTGGGACGAGGCACAGCCGGCAAGGGGCGGTTTTTTTGCGCCGAAGCCAAAGCCGATTGACTGTGATGCGTCTGCCCTGCTTTTACGCAATGGCAGGCTGTGTGACAAGTCTGATATTATTTATTTTGGAAACCTGGGCCACAGGACCGGGGCTGTCCAGCATTTGGGGGATAACCTGACCGGGGCCGGGGAAGGGGACGACGAACAGATTTTAGTAGACCTGGGCGGCATCCCTGCGGAATATGACCGCATTGTTATTGTTGTCAATATTTACCAGGCAGTGCAGCGCAAGCAGCATTTCGGGATGATTCAAAATGCTTTTATCCGCCTTGTGGACCAGCGCAATAACAGCGAAATGTGCAAATACAGCCTGACCGATAATTATTCCGGCATGACGGCCATGATTTTTGGCGAGATTTACCGGCATAACGGGGAATGGAAGTTCAGCGCCGTGGGACAGGGCACGAACGACCCGGGCCTGGGCGAGCTTGCAAACCGGTATGTATAAAAAATCCGTTTGCAGGAATGATAAAAATAAACAACAGGGAAATAACTGGAGGACAGATTACGTATGAAATTTAACGGGCTGACAGAGAAAGAAGCAGAGGAGTCCAGAAGAAAATATGGTTCGAATGAAATTCCGGATTCGGAACCGACGACATTCTGGGAAGAATTCAAGGAAACCTTTTCAGACCCGATGATCAGGGTGCTGCTTGCAATTGCAGCGCTTATGATTGTCATGTTTTTCTTTGGATATGCAGAAATTTATGAGCCGCTTGGCACCATTGCAGCGGTGCTCATAGTCGCTTTTGTGTCAGCAAAAACAGGCGTGTCAAGCGACACAAAATACAGGGAATTAAAAGACAGCACAAAAAAAGATGAATGCAAGGTATACCGGAACGGCGAGGTTACGGTCATTGATGTGGATGATGTCGTAACCGGCGATAAGGTACTGCTGCAGTCCGGAAATAAGATTCCGGCTGACGGCATTCTTGTTTCCGGCTCGCTGCGCGTGGATAATTCCGCGTTAAACGGAGAAGCAGAGGAGTGCAAAAAAACGGCTGCTGAGGAAAGCTTCCAGCTGCCGGACGATATTACGGGCGATACGTTTGTAGATGACCATTCGCTGTTTCGCGGCGCGGTTGTCTTTGACGGGGAAGGCGTGCTCGATGTCCGCAAGGTCGGCCTGAAAACAATGATGGGCCGGATGGCGGAAGAAATGCAGGAGGATGAGCCGGACTCGCCGCTGAAAGTAAAGCTGGCAAAGCTGGCAAAGCAGATTTCCACCTTTGGCTATATTGGTGCAATTGTAATTTCCATTTTGTATTTTGCATTCTTTATTGTATCGGCCGGCGGGGTATCGGCTTATTTTGCGAACAGCATTCAGGATATTATCCAGGATGTCGTGCAGGCAGTGTCGCTGGCTGTTGTTATTATCGTCTGTGCCGTGCCGGAAGGACTGCCGCTGATGATTTCCCTGGTACTGATGCAGAATACGAGCCGGATGTTAGACCATAACGTGCTTGTAAGAAAAGCAGAAGGCATTGAGACCGCGGGTTCTTTAAATATTCTGTTCAGTGACAAGACAGGCACGATTACAAAGGGAATGCTGGAAGTCGTGGACTTTTTTACGGCAGACGGTGTTTCCATTCCGATACCGGAGCTTGGGAAGCATGCTGCAGTTAAAGAGCTGTTAGACCTTGCGATTGGCAAAAACACCCAGTCGCTGTTTGATGCAGAGCATCATGTCATCGGCGGCAATGCGACAGACCAGGCGCTGATGAAGTTTATGGGTGAAGAAGCGTTTCGTGCAGTGAATGCAAACCAGGACTATACGGTTACACAAAGCCAGGGATTTAATTCTGCCAATAAATTCAGCCAGGCCAGAATCGAGAGCCTTGGAAAGACGTTTTATAAAGGCGCGCCGGAAAAACTGCTGGCACAGGCTGTGAAATATGTGGATGCAGACGGAGCAGTCAGGGACATCGACCAGGCAGCCTTAAACCAGAAAATTGATGCGCTGGCCTCGAAGGCCATGCGTGTGCTTGCGTTTGGCTATTCCCAAAAGCCAATGGAAGAAAATGCCATTAATGACGATATTGTCATTATCGGCCTTGCAGGAATCCGCGACGATGTCAGGCCGGAAGCCCGGGATGCCATTAAAATGGTGCAGGATGCGGGTATTCAGGTTGTCATGATAACCGGCGACCGCCTGGAAACAGCAGTCGCGATTGCAAAGGATGCCGGGCTTTTAAAAGATGAAAAAGACCGGGCGCTGTCTTCTGCACAGCTGAATGAAATGTCCGACGAGGAAGTGAAAAAAATCATACCGGATATCCGCGTGATTGCCAGGGCACTTCCGACAGATAAGTCGCGCATGGTGCGCCTCTGTCAGGAAATGAACCTCGTAGTCGGGATGACCGGCGATGGCGTGAACGACTCTCCTGCACTGAAACGTGCGGATGTCGGCTTTGCAATGGGCAGCGGTACGGAAGCCGCCAAGGAAGCAGGCAAGATTGTAATTCTGGATGACAATTTCAAATCCATTAAAGACGCTATCTGGTACGGGCGGACGATTTACCATAATATATTAAAATTCTGCAAGTTCCAGCTGGTTATCAATGTGGCAGCGGTTGTTGTCAGTGCGGTTGCGCCGTTTTTCGGCGTGGAAGAACCGTTAAAGGTTACGCATCTTCTGTTTGTAAACCTTGTCATGGACAGTCTCGGCGCTATTATGCTTGGCAACGAGCCGGCGCTTGAGAAATATATGACGGAGAAGCCGCGCAGAAGGGATGAAAACATCGTCAGCAGAAAAATGATGGGACAGATTTTGACGATGGGTGCATGGCTTACGGCCATCAGCTTTGTGTATCTCAAGCTGCCGTTTTTCACGGGGCTGTTTGAAAATGAGGCACAGCACCTGACCGGGTATTTCGTACTGTTTATTGTCAGCGCCCTGTTTAACGGATTTAATGTCCGTGACGATGCTTATGGCATTTTTCAGGGGCTGAACGAAAATACCGGATTTTTGAAAGTATTCTTTACCATTATTCTGGTGCAGGCACTGATTGTGAATGCAGCGCTGATACCGTTCCCGCTGTTTACCTGGATTGGGAACATGTTCAGCTGCGTGCCGTTTGGAATCACCGGGTGGATTGCGGTTGCAGCCCTTGGCGTAACCATGATTCCGGTGGATATGCTGCGCAAGGCTGTGACAGGTTCCGGGAAAGAATAGAATAAGACGTGGTAATACAGTGGCTGTAATGGCGTATCGATGGACAGCTTTGCAGGAAGCCTGCAGGGCTGTCTGTCTTTGTTTTCAGGAAGCATGGCAGAGACAGCGGTGAGGGAAAGAATATGGATAAAGTGAATAAAATGGATAAAATTGTAATGCCGGTCGGATATGAAAATTTTGAAGAAGTCCGCCGCAGCGGCAGGTATTATGTGGATAAGACAGAAATATTATATGAACTGGTGCAGAACGAAGGCAATAAAGTAACGCTTTTTACAAGGCCGCGCCGGTTCGGGAAGACCCTGACAATGCGGATGATGGAAAGCTTTTTTGCGCTGGGAAGGGATAGCAGGGAGCTGTTTCAGGGGCTGTCTGTCATGCGCCATGAACAGTTTTGCAGGGAATGGATGAACCAGTTTCCGGTTATATTTGTGACATTCAAAGACGTGGCACACCTGACGTTTTCCCAGGCATATGGATGCCTCAGGGCCATGATTGCGGATGTCTGCAAGGAGTTTGCATTTCTGGAAAAAAGTGACCGGGTCAATGAAGCAGACCGCATGATATTTCATAACCTGATGTTTGAATGCGGGAATGAGACACATGTGGAAAATTCTTTAAAAATACTGACACGCATGCTCTGGAGCCATTTTAAAAAGCCTGTTATCCTGTTTATCGATGAATATGATGTGCCAGCTGCCGAAGCACAGGAGCATGGATATTACAAAGAAATGCTTATGGTTATCCGAAATATGTTCTGTGCAGCTTTGAAAACAAACGATTATTTAAAATTTGCTGTCGTTACCGGCTGTCTGCGTATTTCCAAGGAAAGTATTTTTACAGGCGTCAATCACTTTGTTTCTTATTCTGTGCTGGATGATGAATTTTGTGACAGCTTCGGATTTACGGAAAAAGAAGCAGAGGAGCTGCTGCAGCAGGGCGGGCTGATAAAGCATGCCGGGCAGATGAAAGAATGGTATGATGGCTATATGTTCGGGAGCAGGGAAATATACTGCCCATGGGATGTAGTCAGTTATGTATCAAAGCTTTTGAAAAATCCAGGCAGCAGGCCGAAAAATTACTGGGTGAATACAAGCAGCAACAGCATTATCCGCAGCTTTATAAACCATCAGGAATGGAATGTCAATGATAAATTCGAAATTTTATTAAATGGCGGAACGATGATACAGCATGTTTCCGATGAGCTTACTTATGACCAGCTGCACGATTCTGAGGATAATCTTTGGAGCGTTCTTCTGATGACCGGATATCTGACGAAAACAATGCGGCTGCCGCCTGGAGAAAATCTGACAGAAATAAAAATTCCAAATCAGGAGATTATGGGTATTTTCCGCCAGTCCGTGACAGCATGGTTTTATGACAGCCTTGATATGGGAAAAGCCAGGGAACTGATACAGGCATTCTGGGCCGGAGAGGCAGACAGGACCGCAGAGCTGATTTCAGATTTTCTGTTTGAAACCATCAGTTATTATGATTACCATGAAGACTTTTATCATGCATTTTTGGCCGGAATACTGAAAGCAGGCGGGTGCCTGGCGGATTCAAACAGGGAACAGGGACTGGGGCGGACGGATATTGCTGTGCGGGACCGCAAAAACAGGCGGGCTGCCGTGATTGAAATCAAAAGAGCAAAAAGCAGGGAAGCAATGGAGCATGCATGCATGGAAGGAATGGAACAGATTTTAACGAAGGAGTATGGAAAAGGACTGACGCAGGAGTACCGCTGCGTGCTGTATTACGGAATGGCTTTTTTTCAGAAAACCTGCAGGGCTGCCGTAATGGAAATAAAAAGACAGCCCTGTTTATGATATGCAGTAATTTTAATCGATGCCGACCCGTATGCCGCCGCTTCGTTCGTTCGGCTGGATGATGACGGAGACGGGCTGGCCTGCGCTCCATTCGAATGCATATGACTCGCCCGAAGCCTGGCCGATAAATGTTTTCCAGTTCAGGTCGGCTTTTATCTGCGGGTCGCAATAGCCTGACTGGCTCATCCAGCAGATGACGGCGTCCGGGTCTGCACAGATGGTGCTGCGGCTTTGGATATTGCTTAACACAATCGGATTTCCGTCTGAGAGGACAGCCACGTAAGATTCCGGCCCGTTTCCGGTCAGCAGCGTGGTTGCAAGCCCTTTCTGGGAGAGGACGCCGCAGCCGATAAAGCGCACTTCATACTGGCATTCCTGGGTAAAGGCCAGCAGGTTTTCCGATTCTACGGAAATGACCTCGCCGGGAGACAGCTTATAAATTACAACGTGCTGGCTGTTGTTCGCATAATAGGTCACGGAATCTCCGTTCATCATGACCTTCATCAGCGGAATATTTTCCCCGGTTATGCGCCGGACCAGGGAACCAAACGCAGCCTGGGCAAAATTGTTCTGCGGGCCGAGCAGGAGCTTTTCAAATTTATAATTTTTTCCGCCGGGACTGTCTCCTGCGATAAAGGAGCCTGCTTTTGCGATAAGCACGCCGCTGCCGGAGCAGGTGACTTTCAGCGTTAGTTCATTGACGGTTTCTAATGTTAACATATCCAATCCTCCTAATTACTTACTGCTACGCCATATAAGGCACAAAGCCCGGCTAAGTCCTTTGCGACGCCGTTTCCGACGGCATTGAATTTCCAGCTGCCGCGGTATTCATAAATTTCGCCAATCATCATCGATATGACGTTCGAATAGTATTCCGTCATCGGAAAACTGGCAATTTCGGTATTGTTTTTATCCAGAATACGCATGTAGGCATCTTTCATCATGCCAAAATGCAGCCTTTTTTCAAATGCTTCGTTTATGGTCAGTACAAAGACAATTTTTTTTACATCCGGGTTCAGCTTTGTGAAATCGACCGTAATGCACTGGCGGTCGCAGGGAAGGCCGGACTGGAGATGGCAGCTGCGGTCGGGGCTTTTCTCCTGGCCGTAAAATACAAACCACGAATCGCCAGGCACTTTCCCGTCCGCGCCAAGCAGGAATGCAGATACATCCGCATCACACTGCGCATTGGAAGCGTTCCAGCCAAAGCAAGCCCGCAGCACGCCGGGTGTGCCGTTTGCAAGCGGTGCTTTTTGTCCCTTCTGGAGCGGATGGGACAGGCGCGGCATCCTGTGCGCGGACAGCGCTGGTGCTGCGGGCTGTATCTGGTGCCCGGAC